>JANLJK010000032.1 GCA_029255525.1 Pseudolabrys sp. | reverse complement strand
ACGAAGTGACGCGCTGCGGACACGGGACCCAGCTTCTTTTTAAGAACAACCACGCCCCCGGATCAGCGACGCACCACGTCGCTACACTGCGTGCTGCGCCGCGTCCGGGGCACGCAAGCGGCTCACCCCTACTCCCGCTCGATCTCTTCCTCCACGATATCGCCCCGCGCGCCGATCACCTCGTGGCCGACGCGCTTCTCCACCACGTCCTTGATACGGCGCGCGACACGCGGGTCGCGTTCCATCAGCGCATGCAGATCCTGCGCATCGAGCACCAGCAGACTGCACCGTGCGAGCGCGGTAACAGTGGCCGACCGGCGCGCGCGGCGCAGCACGGCGACCTCGCCGAAGAACTGGCCGACGCCGAGGCGAATGCTCTCCCGCTTCAGCGCGATCTCGACCTCGCCAGCGGCAATGAAATACATCGAATGCGCCGGGTCGCCGGCGCGCACGATCACCTGCCCCGGCTCCGCGACCTGCGCCTGCAACAACTCCATGATGTCGGAGATTTCCGCAGCATCGAGCTCAGCAAACAGCGGCACCCGCGCGATCATGCCCCAGGTGACGATGAAGTTGCGGCGATGGATCTGGTCGGCGAAGGCGGTGGCGATGATGCCGACCGGCAGCGCCATCATGATCAAGCCGAGAAAGATCGTGCCGGTGGCGATGATCTTGCCGACCGGCGTCAATGGCACGACGTCGCCATAACCGATGGTGCCGATGGTGACGACCGCCCACCACAGCGCATCCGGAATAGTGCCGAGCTTGTCCGGCTGCACCTTGGCCTCGGCCAGATGCATCAGCGCCGCCGCCACCACGGAGGTGCCGAGCGTCACAACCAGGCAGCCGAACAGCGCGCGCCGCTCGCGATAAAGCACCTCGAGCAACGA
Organism: Pseudolabrys sp.; assembly: GCA_029255525.1. Lineage (GTDB taxonomy): Bacteria > Pseudomonadota > Alphaproteobacteria > Rhizobiales > Xanthobacteraceae > Pseudolabrys. The sequence goes on along the minus strand of JANLJK010000032.1, from coordinate 9,473 downwards.
ACGCATGGCCGGCGAATAGCGGGCAATCTTGAAGAAGCGCACCATACGAAACACTTGCAACACACGCAGGTCGCTCGGCAGCAGAAAGGCGAACCAGAACGGTAGCACGGCGATGAGATCGATCAGGCCGGCCCAACTCAGCACGTATTTGAGCCGCGCGCGTGTGGGCGAGAGATGCCGGTGCGGCCCGTGCTCGGCAGCCACCCATACCCGCAACCCGTATTCGATCGTGAAAACAATCAGCGAAACGTATTCGATGGCGCTGAAGGCGAGCGCATAGCGCGCCTCGTAGGCGGGTACCGACTCAAGCGCCACCGCGATCAGGTTGATGACGATCAGCGTCATCAACATCCGGTCCACCAGCCGGCTGGCGGCGTCGCCGACCCCACCCTGCTCCAGCAGCAGATATGTGCGCCGGCGTATGTTCTTCACCCGGTCGCGTGTCATGATGAGGCTTTCTCCGCTGGTCCCCGAAAACTCACTTTATAGGGGAATCGCCAGCGCCAATCCTTGCCTTCGATCAAATGCGGCGAATCACGCGCCTTCGGAGGCCGGCATCATGCGCTCGCGCACCGCGGTGCGCATGGCGGCGAGGCGTTGCGAGACCGTCTCTTCCGGCACATCGAGGCCTTCAAGCAGGCGACCGGCGAGTTGCAGGCTGGCCTCGACCGTTTCCGGCACCACGATCACCGCGCCGAGCGCCATCAATCGCGCGGCATGGGCGGTATCGGCGGCGCGCGCGAAGACTGGCGCGTCCGGATTGATCGCCTTGGCCGCCATCACCATGCGCTCGGCCGCGCGCGGATTGTTCACGGTGACGACGAAGGCGCGGGCGCGCTGGCCGCCGATTTTTTCCAGAAGCTCGATGCGCGTGGCATCGCCGTAATAAGCCGGCTGCTTCTCGGCATGCAGGCGGCTGATCAGGTCGCCATTGGTGTCGAGCGCGACATAAGGCACGTTCTCGGCGGCCAGCACTTGCGCCATCACATGCCCCACCCGGCCGAGGCCGCCGATCACGACATGGTTGTCCATCTCCCCGACGCCATCCCCGGGCTTGAGTCCATCATGCTCGCTGCTCTTGAGCTTCTTGGCGATGCGTCCGCCGATATAGGCCGCGACCGGCGTGAGCAGCATGCTCAGGCCCACCACAGCCACGGCCCCGGTCGCCAACCGCTCCGGCAGCAATGATTGCCGCTGCGCCACGCCCAGCACCACGAAGGCGAATTCGCCGGCTTGCGACAAGAGCAATGCCAATTCCGCGGCATTGTTGGCGGCGACGCCGAAGGCGCGCGCGATGCCATAGAGCACCAACGCCTTGCCGCCCATCAGCACGACCACGGCGAGCGCGATCCAGCCGATATCGGAAGCAATGGCGAAGACGTCGAGATTGCTGCCTACGGTGACGAAGAAAATGCCGAGCAGCAGGCCTTTGAACGGCTCGAGGTCGACCTCGATATGATGGCGCGCCTCGTTGTCGCTGAGCAGCAGGCCCGCCAAGAACGCGCCGAGCGCGACCGACAGGCCGGCCAGGCCCGTCGCCACCGAGGCGCCGACCAGGATCAGCAGCGCCAGTGCCATGATCAGGTCACGCGCACCGGTTTTCACCACCGAGCGCAAGAGCGGGCCGAGCACGAAGCGGCCGAGCAGCATGATCGCGACGACGGAGGCGAGCGCACCGGCAAAAGGCGTGATCAGATCGGTGATGCTGCTGGCGCGCGCTTCAGGACCACGGCTGAGCATGCCAACGATGAACAGGATCGGCACCACCATCAGATCCTGGAACAGCAGCACCGAAAGCGCGATGCGGCCGATGGGGTGTGCGACGCGATGCTGCTCGATCAGGATCTGCATCACGATCGCAGTCGACGACAGCGCGAGGCACAGACCGAGCACGATGCCGGCCGGCGGCACGCCGCCGGCAAAGCGCACGGTCAGGCCGATCGCGGCCGTGGTGAACACTACCTGGGCAAAGCCGATGCCGAGCACATAACGGCGGAGCTCCCAAAACCGTTGCAATGACAATTCGAGGCCGAGCAGGAACAAAAGAACGATGATGCCGAACTCGGCCAAAGCCTCGCCGCGCTGCGGATTGTCGAAGGTGATGTAATAGACCCACGGATGGCTCTCGACGAGCCGGCCGAGCCCGTTCGGCCCGAGCACCACGCCGGCGACGAGGAAGCCGAGCACGGTACCGATCTTGGCGCGGTGGAACAGCGGCACGATCACGCCGGCGACCACCAGGAAGACGATCAGCCCTTTGAGATTCTCGACATGCAGCACGGCGCTCTGTCCCGGTCATCGTTGTGGCGACAAGGGTCGTATTGTCTGCCAGAACCACCCCGCTACCGCAAATGCGGACGGCCTTCTCCCGTGTCCTGTATGAGGTTTCGCCGATGTCGTCCCCGAAACTTTTTGTCATTACCGGCGGCCCCGGCGCGGGCAAATCGACGCTCATTGCGGCTTTGGCGCATGCCGGGTTCGCCGTGGCGCCGGAGGCGGGGCGCCGCATCATCCAGAAGCAGCAGGCGGCGGGCGGCAGCGCCCTGCCCTGGACTGATCCGCTCGCCTTCGCGCAAGCGATGCTGGTGCACGATCTCGAAAGCTATGCGCGCCTCGCGGCGGAGCCGGGCCCGGTGTTCTGCGATCGCGGCATCCCCGATGTGATCGGCTATCTGCGGCTCGAGCGCATTGCCGTGCCGGATGCGATGCGGCGCGCCGCGCGCGAGCATCGCTACAACCAGCGCGTCTTCGTCTGTCCGCCGTGGCATGAGATCTACTCAACCGACAGCGAGCGCCGGCAGACGCCGGAGATCGCCGAACACACCTACGCGGCGATGGTCGAGGTCTATACCGAGCTTGGCTACACGCTTATCGACGTACCGCGTGCACCGGTGGATACGAGGCTGCGGTTTGTGCGCGAGACGGTTGGCGCCTGAGCGCCGCAACACACTCCGCTCATTCCCGCGAGCAGACATCGGGTTTACTCGATGTCTGCCATCTAAAGTGCGCAAGTCGGCTATAGCCGACTTGCGGCGGGAATCCAGCGCTAGACCATGATCCATCTGGATCGAATCAGATCATGGTCTAGCTTTTTGTTTGAGCATGATCTTTTCCGAAAACCGGTTCCCACTTTTCGGGATCATGCTCTAGTCTAGGTCCCCGCTTCCGCGGGGACGAGCGGCTGTCCAGGCTGGACGAACGACTACTGGGCCAGCGCGGTTTCGACGGCCTTAAGCGCGGCATCCGCCTTGGCGCCGTCGGGACCACCAGCCTGCGCCATGTCCGGTTTACCGCCGCCGCCTTTGCCGCCCAACGCCTCGGAAGCCTTGCGCACCAGATCGACGGCCGAGAAACGCGTGACGAGATCGGCTGTCACGCCGACGACGATGCTGGCTTTGCCATCCTCGCTGGTGGCGACCAGGGCCACGACGCCGGAGCCAAGCTGCTTCTTGCCTTCATCGGCAAGACTCTTGAGATCCTTGATGTCGATGCCGGAGACCGCACGCGCCAAGAGCTTCACGTCGCCGATGCTACGCACGTCGTCGCCCGCGGCCGATGCCTTGCCGCCGCCGCCCATCGCCAGCTTCTTACGCGCGTCGGAGAGATCGCGCTCGAGCTTCTTGCGCTCGTCGATGAGCGAGGCCAGCCGCGCCGGCATTTCCTCGACCGGGGCCTTGAGCTCGGCCGCCGCCTGCTTGACCAGTTGGATCTGATGATTGGCAGCCTTGCGCGCGCCCCTGCCGGTCAGCGCCTCGATGCGCCGCACGCCGGCGGCAACGCCGGAGTCCGACAAAACTGAAATCAGGCCGATATCACCGGTGCGCTTCACATGCGTGCCGCCGCATAGTTCGACCGACCAGCCCATGCCATTGCCGGTGGGGTCGCCCATGGCGACCACGCGCACCTCGTCGCCGTATTTCTCGCCGAACAGCGCGCGCGCGCCGGACGCGATCGCATCGTCCTGCGCCATCAGCCGCGTGGTCACGGGCGCGTTCTGCAAGACGATGTCGTTGGCGATGTCCTCGACCCTCTCCAACTCCTCGGCCGAGATAGGCTTCGGATGCGAGATGTCGAAGCGCAAACGGTCGGGCGAGACCAGCGAGCCCTTCTGCGCCACGTGATCGCCCAGCACCAAGCGCAGCGCTTCGTGCAACAGATGCGTCGCCGAGTGGTTCTGCCGGATGGCCGAACGGCGCGCGTGGTCGACTTCCAGCAGCAGCGGGTCGCCGGCCTTCACCGCCCCCTGCTCGACCGTAACGACATGCGCGAACAGATCGCCGGCCTTCTTTTGCGTATCAGTGACGACTACGCGTACGCCGTCACGGCGCATCTCGCCGGTATCACCGATCTGGCCGCCGGACTCGCCGTAGAACGGCGTCTGGTTCATCACCACGACGCCGCTATCGCCCTTCTTCAATTCAGCGACTTCCTTGCCGTCCTTGACCAAGGCCGACACGACGCCTTCGGCGCTCTCAGTCTCATAGCCGAGGAATTCGGTGGCGCCCAATTTCTCGCGCAGCGCGAACCACACCGCTTCCTGCGCGGCATCGCCCGAGCCCGACCACGAAGCGCGCGCCTTCTCGCGCTGGCGCTCCATCGCATCGGTGAAGGATGCGATATCGACGCCAATGCCGCGCGAGCGCAAGGCATCCTGCGTCAGATCGAGCGGGAAGCCGTAGGTATCATAAAGCGTGAAGGCGGTCTCGCCGTCGAACATATCGCCCTTCTTCAGGGCGCCGCTCTTTTCGTCGAGCAGAGCGAGCCCACGCGTCAGCATCGCGCGGAAACGTGTCTCTTCCAGCTTCAGCGTCTCGGTAATGAGCGCCTCGGCGCGCATCAGCTCGGGATAGGCCTGGCCCATCTCGCGCGTCAACGCCGGAACGAGCTTCCACATCAACGGCTCGCGCGCGCCGAGGAGCTCGGCATGGCGCATGGCGCGGCGCATGATGCGGCGGAGCACGTAGCCACGGCCTTCGTTCGACGGCAGCACGCCATCGGCGATGAGGAACGAGGATGCGCGCAAGTGGTCGGCGATCACGCGGTGCGACGCCTTCTGCGGCCCTTCCTGGTCGACGCCCGTCATCTCAGCGATCGAGCGGATGAGCGTCGCGAACAGGTCGATCGAATAATTGTCGTGCGTGCCCTGCAGCACCGCGGCGATGCGCTCGAGCCCCATGCCGGTGTCGATCGACGGCCGCGGCAGGTTCACGCGCTCGCCGGCCGCGACTTGCTCGTACTGCATGAAGACGAGATTCCAGATCTCGATGAAGCGATCGCCGTCCGCATCGGCCGAGCCCGGGGGCCCGCCCGGGATATGCGCGCCGTGGTCGTAGAAGATTTCCGAGCACGGACCGCACGGACCGGTGTCGCCCATGGCCCAGAAATTGTCGGAACCGGCGATGCGGATGATCTTCTGGTCCGGCAGGCCGGCGATCTTCTTCCACAAATTGAAGGCGTCGTCGTCGTCGATATAGACGGTCACCAGGAGCCGCTCGACCGGCAGGCCGAACTCCTTGGTGATCAGGTTCCAGGCGAGCTCGATGGCGTTCTCCTTGAAATAATCGCCGAAGGAGAAATTGCCGAGCATCTCGAAGAAGGTGTGGTGTCGGGCGGTGTAGCCGACATTATCGAGGTCGTTGTGCTTGCCGCCCGCCCGCACGCATTTCTGCGCCGTCACCGCGCGCGAATAGGGGCGCTTTTCGAGGCCCGTGAAGACGTTCTTGAACTGCACCATGCCGGCATTGGTGAACATCAGGGTCGGGTCGTTGCGCGGCACCAGCGCCGACGACGCCACCGGCGTGTGGCCGTTGCGGGCGAAATAATCGAGGAAAGTCTTACGGATGTCGTTGACGCCACTCATCGGAAAACGCTGCGCGAGCCCCTTCTGACCTTCGGGGCGAAACCCCATCCGGCTGATGTTTCAGGGACTTATTTAGCGGTGGGGTGGCAGGGAGTCCAGGAAGGGCGGGGCTTTGGTCGGACTGATTCTAACCGCCCTCGCCCCCGTCCTCGGTGGCGGCCGCATCGCCAGTCGGCGCTAGCCGACTGGCGCACCTGAAGTCCAATCTCGGGTAAACCCGAGATTGGTACAGCCGGGTGCCGACGGGGGCGAGCGACGTTTACGCACCACCTGGTACGCCGTCCTGAAACGGAGGCGGCCTCAGGCAGCTTTCGCCGCCGCCCGCTTGGCCTTCCGTTCAGCCTTGCCCGTTGCCTGAGCCGCGGCCTTGGTCTTGGCTTTGGTCTCCGCCGCGGACTTCGCCGTTGCCGTCATCGGCCTGGTCCCGTCCTTGGCTTCGCCCTTATCATCCTGGCCCTTGGCGAACTTCGCCTTGGCCCGTTCCTTCGCGTTCTTGCGCTTTTCAGGCTTCGGCCGGGTCATCACCAGGCCGTTTTCGCGCATCCCCGTTTGAGCTGCTGCCGGTTTGCTGGCGCGAGCCAGCTCAATCACCGGACCGGTCGCGTCGGGAACCGCGGTCTCAGCATGGGTCTGCCTTTTAGCGTTGGCAGGCTTATGGGTAGTCTTATTGGCAGGCTTGGGCTGTGCAGCGAGCGCTTCGATTGGCTCCTGCGCCGATCCTTGTTGAGGGGCGTCACCCGCCTCACCGTGACCAGCACCGGCCGCTAGCGTCAGATTGCTAGCGTCCGGCGTGCCCACATCCTTTCAATCAGCCTCGTCGTCGTCCTTGTCCTTCTCGCCGGCCATGATCGCCTCGGCGATCAGCCCGGAGTTCTGGCGCACCGCCGCCTCGATCTTGGCGGCCATCTCGGGATTGTCCTTGAGGAAGGCCTTGGCGTTCTCGCGGCCCTGGCCGATGCGCACGCTGTCATAGGAGAACCAGGCGCCCGACTTCTCGACCACGCCGGCCTTGACGCCGAGGTCGATCAACTCGCCGCGCTTGGAAACGCCCTCGCCATACATGATGTCGAACTCGACCTGCTTGAACGGCGGCGCCAGCTTGTTCTTCACCACCTTGACGCGGGTCTGGTTGCCGATCACCTCGTCGCGCTCCTTGATCGCGCCGATGCGGCGGATGTCGAGGCGCACGGAGGCGTAGAATTTCAGCGCATTGCCACCCGAGGTGACCTCCGGCGAGCCGTACATCACGCCGATCTTCATGCGGATCTGGTTGATGAAGATCACCATGGTCTTCGATTTGCTGATCGAGGCGGTGAGCTTGCGCAGCGCCTGGCTCATCAGCCGCGCCTGGCTGCCGGGCTGTACGTCGCCCATTTCGCCTTCAAGCTCGGAGCGCGGCACCAGCGCGGCAACCGAATCGACCACCAGCACGTCGACCGCGCCGGAACGCACCAAAGTGTCGGCGATCTCCAGCGCCTGCTCGCCGGCGTCCGGCTGCGAGATCAGGAGCTCGTCGACATTAACGCCGAGCTTGCGGGCATAGACCGGATCGAGCGCGTGCTCGACGTCGATGAAGGCACAGATGCCACCGGACTTCTGCGCCTCGGCGATGGTGTGCAGCGACAAAGTGGTCTTGCCGGAAGATTCCGGCCCGTAGATTTCGACGATCCGGCCGCGCGGCAGGCCGCCGACGCCGAGCGCGATATCGAGCCCAAGCGAGCCGGTGGACACGGTCTCGATGTCCATCGACTTGTCGCTCTTGCCGAGCTTCATCACCGAGCCCTTACCGAACTGGCGCTCGATCTGGCTGAGCGCAGCAGTCAGAGCTTTCGACTTGTCCATGGACGATCCTTCGACGAGACGCAGGGCAGGCTGACTCATGTGTCGCGCTCCTTATGGCCGGGATTCGGACCCTCGACAACGCGACTGCGCCGCGGGGCCGTGGATCGTTGATGCGAAGCAATGTACCCTATTTGTTCCTCGTTCGCAATATGTTCTTTTCGTTCCCCCGGATGCTAGCCTGTTTCAACCTCTAGGTGGCCTGATTTGAATCTAGGAGTGGCCTAATTTGCCCCCTACCCTCTCTACCCTTTTAAGTAGAGATTTGACTATTTTCTACCGTAATTTACGTTTCTACGGCCGATATCACTGGGAGGCGATAATGAAGGCATATGCAATTGGACTATTGCTCGCAGCTACCATGGCAAGCACGGCGCTTGCCGACTGCGAGTTCTGCGCTGACTGCGGAAGCAAAAGGGAAAAGTGCCGGTTTGATTTCCCTTGCGGAGAGTTTGGCCGCGTGGCGTGCGGCTTAGCGCATCCTGGATGTACAATAAGTTTCGGAGCCTGCGATAAAGTCACAGCCAAGGCTGCAAAGTGCGGTTCCGCAGCCCGTTCGGAAGCGCTCTGTGTTCAACAGTCGGCTTCAAAAGTTACTATCAACGCATCACCAGCCACTTTGAAAAAGCTGGCCGACGAAGCAAAATCCCTCGACAAACGCTAATCTGAGGAGGCCGCCTAGTTGGCGGCCTCTTGCGCTATAGACCTTTGCCGGTATCGGCGTCCTCGGCAAATTCCAATGACAACTGCGTTGGCTTTCCAATCCGAGGGTGAAGCTTATCAAGCTTCGCCCGGAAATCATGACAACCATTACTCAGTTTCATGATCGCGACCACCGCACCTAAGTGCTCACGCAATTTGGGATAACCAACGTTGCTCGTGAGCCACTGAAAATGCTTCTGCTTGCGGCAGCCGATTACGCCGGTAACGACGGCGCCGGATCGGCGGAAGCGGTTTCGGGTAATTAAAGGCGGGAAGGACTAGTTTGTATAACGCGAGAGATAAGCATCCTTGATATTGAGTTTTTCGCTTATCTCGTCCCGCAATTTTTGCGCCTCGAAAAACGGCAACTCCTGTCCGACGATCACGCCGTAGAAATTGTTATTTGGCTTCGGATCGGCGGTGAATACGTAGGTTCCAGGGATCGCCTTATTGACGCGCTCCAGCATAGCGGTTGCCTGCTCTCGATTTGGATAAGAGCCGACAACTACTCGATATTTGGATTGGTCTTTGCCAACACCGAAAACAATTCCGGCTCCGCGCCAAAAACCCGTCGTTTCGAGCGCTGGCCCGTCAGCAGCAAATGCAGTGCTTACCAAAGAAGGCAACCACGTCTTTTGATTGGCTTTACCAGAAGCATAGTCGCCGGACGATTGGCCACCTAACCAAGTCGTGACTAGTGCAGGAGCGGCAACGCCAAGCCAAAGCAACTTCATGGGGTGTTTTTCACCCTGAAATGCGCCAGCAACCACTGCGCCGATAAAGCACAGAAGAGCCAATAGCAGTATGTAAGTCCAGAACATGCCGTCTATAGCCTCGGCGTCTTTGGTGGCCTTAAAAACGCGATACCAGTGAAAATCCTGCCCCAAAAACTTTGAAGCGGTTGCTATTGCACCTCCAAGTAACCCCCAAATCGCTCTCTGCCCGATGTGACGCAGTCTTTCAGCCGTAACGGGTGCTAGATTATCAAGGTTGACCATTTTCCCCCTCCCAACCGGAGGGTGATGTAGCATTTTAGGGCTGTTTTAACCCCCGCAGTGGCCGAAATGCGGCA
>JANLJK010000031.1 GCA_029255525.1 Pseudolabrys sp. | reverse complement strand
CTCGCGGCCTTCGGCCGCGCCCCGGAATGACAGATGAATAGCACCATCCACGCCTCCGCCGTGCTCGTCGGCGCCAAAGCCGTGCTGATCCGCGGTCTGGCCGGGTCGGGCAAATCACGACTGACGTGGGATCTCATTGAAGCCGCCAAGACGGGCACCCTGCCCTTCGCTCGTCTCGTTGCCGACGACCGCGCCCATATCGAAGCGCAGGCCGGCCGACTGCTGGTGCGGCCGGCGCCCGTTTTGGCCGGGCTCCTGGAAATCCGCGGCCTCGGCATCCGCCATCTGCCTTATGAACCGCTGGCAGTCGTCGCCCTGGTGGTCGATCTGGCGGCCGCCGATGCCGCCCGCCTGCCCGAGACCGAGGCCATGGAAACCAGCCTGGCCGGAATCACTTTGCCGCGACTGCCGGTCGCCGCCGGCCACACCGCCCTACCATTGGTTTTAGCGGCGCTTAGCACCCTTCCCGCGGGCAATTGACCGCCACCTCAAAGGGCGCTACTGCGGCGCCCTTCGACCGGTTGGATAATTAACCATAACGGGCCTACCCTCAGCCCCGCCGAAACCGACGACCGAGCCCTCCCTTTGGCCCAGCCTTTTCGCAGTGCAACAGAGCGCTTATATAGCGAGCAGGCCCCTTGCAATGGGCCTTCGGATGGGTCTGAATGTCGGCCCTTTCGTGCGGCGCAACAAGACGCCCGCGAGGAGTTCGGAATGATCGGCCTCGTATTAGTGACCCACGGGCGGCTCGCCACTGAGTTTCGCTCGGCCTTAGAGCATGTCGTGGGTCCGCAGCGTCAGATCGAGGCGATTACCATCGGCCCCGACGATGACGTCGAGCAATGTCGTAAGAACATCCTCGACGCGGTCAAACGCGTCGACAGCGGCGAAGGCGTCGCCATCCTGACCGACATGTTCGGCGGCACGCCCTCCAATCTCGCCATCTCGGTGATGAGCCAGCCCAAGGTCGAGGTACTCGCCGGCATCAATCTTCCGATGCTGATCAAGCTCGCCAAAGTGCGCGAGACCTGTCCGCTCGAGACCGCCGTCGCCGCGGCGCAGGAAGCCGGCCGCAAATACTGCACCATCGCCAGCCGGGTGCTCAGCGGTAAATGAGCGGCCCCGCGGCAACCGACGGCAAGACTTCCGCCCTCGTGCGTGAAGTTCAGATCATCAACAAAAAGGGCCTGCACGCCCGCGCCTCCGCCAAATTCGTGCAGACAGCCGAACAATTCGACGCGACCATCAGCGTGACCGGTCAGCACGAGACCGTCGGCGGCACGTCGATCATGGGGCTGATGATGCTCGCGGCCGGCCCCGGCACCAGCATCACGATTTCCTGCACCGGCAACCAGGCCCAAGCCGCGATGGATGCGCTCTGCGCGCTGGTGGCGAACCGGTTCGGCGAGGAAGAGTAGCTTTCGACCCTTCTCCGTTCGTCCCCGCGAAAGCGGGGACCCTGCGCTGGATTCCCGCTTGCGCGGGATGAGCGGATATTAGGTCACAGCAACCGCTCGATCTCGGGCTTTATCGCCGCCGGCTCCGTCGTCGGCGCGAAGCGGTCGACGACATGACCGTCTCGATCGATCAGGAACTTGGTGAAATTCCATTTGATCGCTTCGCTGCCGAGCAGGCCTTTCGCTTGGCGCTTCAACCACTGATACAGCGGATGCGCGCTTGCGCCGTTCACGTCGATCTTGGCGAACATCGGAAAGCGGACGTCATAGGTAAGCTTGCAGAAACTGGCGATCTCGTCGGCGTCGCCCGGCTCCTGCCCGCCGAACTGATTGCAGGGAAAGCCAAGCACGGCGAAGCCGCGCCCGTTCAAATCCTCATAGAGCCGCTCAAGGCCCTCGTATTGCTTGGTGAAGCCGCATTGGCTGGCGGTGTTGACGATAAGCAGCACCTTGCCGCGAAACGTCTCCAGCGGCACGTCCTTCCCGGCGATGTCGCGGGCGGTGAAGTCGTAGAGCGTGGTCATTTGCCGTCCCTCATCAGCGCCCATCCCTCCCTTTGTAGGGGAGGGTCGGCGCGCGCCAGCGCGCCGGGGTGGGGTCACCATAACAGCCGATCGGTTCCCCCACCCGGCTCGCATTCGCTCGCCACCCTCCCCCGCAAGCGGGGGAGGGATGAAAGTCCCGAAACCCTACATAAAGAAATCTTTATATATGCATTGCGAGCCCGGCCGGGGCCTGTTATAGGCACGGCCGAGCCTGGAAACTCCTCCATCCGCCTGTAGAAGGACCGCCAATGCCCGTCGCCAAGGAATACATCGTCAAGGACATCGGCCTCGCCGATTTCGGCCGCAAGGAGCTCTCGCTCGCCGAGACCGAAATGCCGGGCCTGATGGCGACCCGCGAAGAGTACGGCCCGAAGCAGCCGCTCAAGGGCGCGCGCATCGCCGGCTCGCTGCATATGACCATTCAGACCGGCGTGCTGATCGAGACGCTCACCGCGCTCGGCGCCGACGTGCGCTGGGTCTCGTGCAACATCTATTCGACGCAGGACCACGCCGCCGCGGCCATCGCCGCCGCCGGCGTTCCCGTGTTCGCCATCAAGGGCGAAAGCCTGAAGGACTACTGGGACTACACCGCCAAGCTGTTCGACTGGCATGGCGGCGGCTACCCGAACATGATCCTCGATGACGGCGGTGACGCGACGATGTACGTCCACCTCGGCCTGCGCGCCGAGAACGGCGATACGGCGTTCCTCGACAAGCCGGGCTCCGAGGAAGAAGAAGTGTTCTTCGCGCTGCTCAAGAAGCAGCTCAAGGAAAAGCCGAAGGGCTACTTCAAGGCGATCGCCGACAGCATCAAGGGCGTTTCGGAAGAGACCACCACCGGCGTGCATCGTCTCTATGACATGCAGAAGGCCGGCACGCTCTTGTGGCCCGCCATCAACGTCAACGACTCGGTCACCAAGTCGAAGTTCGACAATCTCTACGGCTGCCGTGAATCGCTGGTCGACGGCATCCGCCGCGGCACCGACGTGATGATGTCGGGCAAGGTCGCGATGGTCGCCGGCTTCGGCGACGTCGGTAAGGGTTCGGCCGCTTCGCTGCGTCAGGCCGGCTGCCGCGTGATGGTGTCCGAAATCGATCCGATCTGCGCGCTGCAGGCGGCGATGGAAGGCTATCAGGTCGTGACCATGGAAGACGCCGCGCCGATGGCCGACATCTTCGTCACCGCGACCGGCAACAAGGACATCATCACCATCGAGCACATGCGCGCGATGAAGGATCGCGCCATCGTCTGCAACATCGGCCACTTCGACAACGAGATCCAGATCGCTTCGTTGCGGAACTTGAAGTGGGACAACATCAAGCCGCAGGTCGACGAGATCACCTTCCCCGACGGCCACCGCATCATCATGCTGTCGGAAGGCCGCCTGGTGAACCTCGGCAACGCCATGGGCCATCCCTCGTTCGTGATGTCGGCGTCCTTCACCAACCAGACTTTGGCGCAGATCGAGCTCTTCGCCAACAACAAGGACGGCAAGTACAAGAAGGAAGTCTATGTGCTGCCGAAGTCGCTCGACGAAAAGGTCGCGCGCCTGCACCTGTCGAAGATCGGCGTGAAGCTGACCGAGCTGCGCAAGGATCAGGCCGACTATATCGGCGTATCGCAGCAAGGCCCGTTCAAGGCGGCGCACTACCGCTACTGAGCTAAAACAATACCGCTACGACGCAACGCCCGGCCCGCAAAGCCGGGCGTTTTCGTTGGTACTCGGGGCCACCGCTACGTAATCGACCGGAGGCGCCGGTTTGACGAGGATCAAGTCCGGAACTTTTCCGCAGCCAATGATAGCACGTCATCAAGCTCGCGGAGGAGGTCGTCATCATGAAACGTATGTCGGCGCGCGCGATCGCTCGGCGCGACAATCCCGATCGGCAGAATTTCGTGGCTTGGTGGGCAACCACCATGTGGGCGCTGGCGGCGCTCTATCTGCTGGCGACCTTCACGCCGTATTGAATTACGGGCGCGGCGGCACCAGCACCAAGGTGTAGCGCTGCGGCTCGCCCATCGTGCGCAGGAACCCGCGCGTAATGGTGCTTTCGACGGTCCGGCTTCCCGCCACGGCCGTTGCTCGTTCCGCCGCCCTGACCCGGCAGCCCTGATCCTCGGCAAAGCAGACATAAACCGCGCCGCTCTGCGCCAGATCACCAGCATCCGGCGCCGGCATATCGGTCAACGCGCGCGGTCGGTCCGCCGCATAGGTCACGACGCCATAAGCGAGATCGGCCTCACCGCCGACAAAGCGCAGCGCCGACGGCGTCAGTTGCCGCCATGCCTGCTCCACCTGCCGCGCCAGAAGTTGCGCCTGCGCCGAGGCCGGCGACGGCTTGTTGCGCTGGGCCATGACGGCGATGACCGGCGAGGCGATCAACAGGACAAGCGGCACCGCCGCCGCCACGAGCAGCAGCCTTTTGGTATCGATGGCCCGCACCGTCACCGCCGCGGGCGACAACAGCAGCACCGGCAACAAGGTCCAGCACGGCATCGACCACAACGACGTGATCTCGCTGCGGCCGGCAATCGCGCCCACAGCCGGCAACAGGAAGGGCAGCCAGAAAGCCAAAGCCGCCAACCGCCGTTCCTGCTCCGCCGGCCACGCGATATCGACCACAATACGCCGCTCATTCCCGCGCACGCGGGAATCCAGAGACGAAATGGCAATATCGGCGTCGTGGGCACCGGGTCCCCGCTTTCGCGGGGACGAACGGAGAATGAGCAACCCCACAACGATCAGTGGCACCGCCGCATAAGCCACCGAGCCGCCGAGATAACCGAGCACGCTCACCAATGTCGTCGTCAACGACTTCTCGCCATGCACGACCATCGCATAGGTGAAGGGCGCGAACTGATGCTGCACCAGCCACATCAGATGCGGCGCCAGCGCGACACCGCCGACGGCGACCGTCACCCACGGCGCCGCCGAGCGGAAATAGGTCATGCGGCGCTTGTCGATCAGCGCGGCGATGACGAGACCCGCCAAGAGAAATACCGACCAGTATTTGCCGAGCATGGCGCCCGCGGCGCAGAGGCCGGCGAGCGTCGCCCAAATGAGGCTTTGCGTGCGGTAGGAGCGCAGGAAGCACAGAGTGGTCGCCGCCCACAGCGGCATCAGCACCGTGTTCACGTTGTATTTGAGCGCATGGAAATTGAAGAACGGCACCAGCATCAAGAGCAGCAGGCCGGCGACGCGCTTTTCGAGATCGAGATAGTCGGCCGACAGCTTCCAGGCGAGCCACAGCGCCAGCGACGGCATCAGCGCCGCCAAGAGGTAATAGGACCATTCCGCCACGGGGAACACGGCGAACCAGGCCGCCACCAGCCAGGCCGCCAGCGGCGGGTGCTTGAGGTAGCCGAGCGACAGATCGCGCGACCAGGCGACGATCTCCGTCATGTCCGGGTGCAGGCCCTGCGGCGCCTTGGAGATGGTGGCGTAGGCCGCCCAGACGAGGGTGTAGAGGACAAGACCCCACAGCACGGCGCGATCCGCCCGCGCCGGGTCGGTCAAGGCCGCGCGCAGGCGGCCGATGGCGTGGAATGGCGCGGAAAGTTGCATGCAGCGGGTCACCCCAAGCTCCGCTCGTCCCCGCGGAAGCGGGGACCCAGCTAAAGCACCGGGCGCAGATCGGCAAGTTCGGCCTGGATTCCCGCTTCCGCGGGAATGAGCGAAAGGAGCCTGGGCCCGTGCTGCACTGCGCTTGTAGACGCCCAAGCGGGGTGTTATCTCGCGCGCATGACGGCCGTCCCGATCCAAAATATCCGCAATTTCTCCATTGTCGCGCATATCGACCATGGCAAATCGACGCTCGCCGACCGGCTGATCCAGCTCACCGGCGGCTTAGACGCGCGCGAAATGGCCGGTAAGGAGCAAGTTCTCGATAATATGGAGATCGAGAAGGAGCGCGGCATCACCATCAAGGCGCAGACCGTGCGCCTGAACTACCGCGCCAAGGACGGCAAGGATTACATCCTCAACCTGATCGACACCCCCGGCCACGTCGACTTCGCCTATGAGGTGAACCGCTCGCTCGCCGCCTGCGAGGGCTCGCTTTTGGTGGTCGACGCCTCCCAGGGCGTCGAGGCGCAGACGCTCGCCAACGTCTATCACGCGCTCGATGCCGGCCACGAAATCGTACCGGTGCTGAACAAAGTCGACCTGCCCGCCGCCGAGCCCGAGCGCATCAAACAACAGATCGAGGACGTCATCGGCCTCGACGCCTCCAACTCGGTGATGATCTCGGCCAAGACCGGCCTCGGCGTGCCCGACGTGCTCGAAGCCATCGTCACCCGCCTGCCGCCGCCGAAGGGCGACCGCAATGCGCCGCTCAAGGCGCTCCTGGTCGACAGTTGGTACGACGTCTATCTCGGCGTCGTCGTCTTGGTGCGCATCGTCGACGGCGTGATCAAGAAGGGCCAGGGTATCCGCATGATCGGCGCGGGCGCCTCCTATGACGTGGATCGTTGCGGTGTGTTCACGCCGAAGCTCGCCATTGTCGACGAGTTGGGCCCCGGTGAGATCGGCATGATCACCGCCTCGATCAAGGAAGTCGCCGATGCGCGCGTCGGCGATACCATCACCGACCAGCGCAATCCGGTCGACGAACCCCTGCCCGGCTTCCAGCCGGCGATTCCGGTCGTGTTCTGCGGCCTGTTCCCGATCGACGCCGCGCATTTCGAAGACCTGCGCGCCGCCATGGGCAAGCTCAGGCTCAACGACGCCAGCTTCTCCTTCGAGATGGAGACCTCGGCCGCGCTCGGCTTCGGCTTCCGCTGCGGCTTCCTCGGCCTGTTGCATCTGGAGATCATCCAGGAGCGGCTCGAGCGCGAGTTCAATCTCGATCTGATCGCGACCGCTCCGTCGGTCATCTACAAGATGAACCTGCGCGACGGCACGCAGATCGAGATTCACAATCCGGTCGACATGCCGGACGTGATGAAGATCCTCACCATCGAGGAGCCGTGGATCGAGGCCACGATCCTCACGCCCGACGAATATCTCGGCGCCGTGCTCAAGCTCTGTCAGGACCGGCGTGGCAATCAGAAAGAACTGACCTACGTCGGCAACCGGGCGATGGTGAAATACGAATTGCCGCTCAACGAAGTGGTGTTCGATTTCTACGACCGGCTGAAGTCGGTGTCGAAGGGCTATGCCTCGTTCGACTATCACCTGACCGACTACCGCGAGGCCGACCTCGTCAAGATGTCGATTCTGGTCAATGACGAGCCGGTCGACGCGCTGTCGATGCTCGTGCACCGCACGCGCGCGGAGACGCGCGGCCGCGGCATGGTGGAGAAGCTCAAAGAGCTGATCCCGCCGCACATGTTCCAAGTGCCGATCCAGGCCGCCATCGGCGGCAAGATCATTGCCCGCGAAACCGTGCGCGCCCTGCGCAAGGACGTGACCGCCAAGTGCTACGGCGGCGACGCCACGCGCAAACGCAAGCTTCTGGACAAGCAGAAGAAGGGCAAGAAGAAGATGCGGCAGTTCGGCAAGGTCGACATCCCGCAGGAAGCGTTTATTGCAGCGCTGAAAGTGGATGTGTGAGCCGTAGAGCGGATTAGCGAGGCGCAATCCACCAGCCATCGCGGCATATGGCGGGTTACGCCTTCGGCTAACCCGCCCTAAACGCTCATCGGATAGAGAGCCCGTCCATCAAGGACGCAGACCTGGATTGAATCGGTAGTTCAAGCCCACCGTCACAAGATTCAGCCGCTCGGCGACATCTGCGCTGAAATAGGCCAGCGGATTGCCGTCCACCGGCGCGAACGACACCTGGCGCGTGCCGAAATCGACATAGGCATATTCCAGCTTCACGGACCAGGATGGCGCAAACGCGTACTCGATGCCGCCGCCAACAAGCCAACCGGATCGCGCCGCCGAGCCAATGCCAAGTGGCGTTACGCATCCGTTACATGGATTCTCATAAGCGACGCGAGACCAGGCGGCGCCGCCTTTGGCATAAATCAACGCCTGATCGATGACCCAACCAAGCCGGCCAGCCGCCGAGGCCATCCACTGCACGCGGCCAGAGCAGGACTGCGCCACGACGAAGACCTTGTAGCACGATGAATCGGTGCCCCGGATGTCAGTCCCGCTGAAATCGACTTCAATGCCCGCGAGAGCCGATCCCAGCTGATAGTTGAAGCCCGCCTGCCCGCCGCCAAGAAAGCCCGACATGTCGTAGGCGGCCTGCTGAATGCCGGGAGCAGCACCGGCGGAGCCGTCTTCGATCCACCGGCCGGTGCCCCAGCCACGGCCGGCATGGACGCCGATATAGAAGCCCGTGAAGTCGGCAGCAGCCGGGGCCGCTATCTTTGGCGCTTTGACGGACATATCGGCCGCGTGAGCGGCACCAGTCCAGGCCAGCATCAGCGCCGTCAGAACTATCCCCATACCAACAATCGCGCGCATCAATTGCCCCATCGCTTGTCCCGCACAATCCACGTCTGGAATCGGCGAATTTTCATCGAAGCGCCTCAGTGAGAAACTACGGGCAGCGATCGAACATGGCAATGCCTTCAGAATTGTCATGCGCATGTCGCTGCATCATTCCGGCGGTAGCAAGTAGCCCGGATAAGCGCAGCGAATCCGGGGCGGCCTTCGCAATCGGCGACGCCTTCACCGCATTTCGCCGCGCTCATTGCGGGCTACGGGCTACTTGCTTTCCGTCCGCCGAAACCAAAACCTCTGGGCTTCGTAAGCTTGCGGCGATCTCGCCCCGAGGCGACGACACATCCTTGAAGTTCGATGGGATTACGGGGATCCCTCCTGGGATCAAATCGGAGAATGGCACAATAAATTTTGGCGGCGCTTTCTTAAGCCAAAGAAAGATCATCAACGCCAACCATGCATCCTCCAATGCGCCGTGCGTCTTCCCAACTCTTTTGAGACCTATCTGGTCACAGATCGCACTAAGTGAGGCCTTTCCTGGCAGACCGGATTGCCGATAACCGGACATCGTACAGAATTGTCTGCACTTGATCGGCGTCTGCCCTAGCGCCAAATACTCACGCTCGATAAATCTAAAATCAAAGCTGGCATTGTGGGCAACAACGACGTCGCCGCTCGTCAAGAATTCCCGCACGATTTCTGCGTGTTCGGAGAAAGGCTGCTGATCCCGCAACACCGAATCAGAATAGCCATGAACCGAGCGCGCCATTGAATGGCTTTTGCGTCCTGGGTTCGCGATTATGTGAATGCAATCGGCGTTAAATTCACCACTTGCGCTATCCAGTCCACGGATACGCCAAGCGCCAAGTGTCACGATGCGGTCGTCCTGGTAGAGCCCTGTCGTCTCCACATCAACCGCCACAATATTCGCTGGCATTGCAGACATGGACGCCCCCGACCGATGCTGACAATCAAAAACTGCATCGAAGATCGCCCCCGTGTCCAGCCCGCAGGATGGATTAGCGCGGCGCAATCCGTCATGTCGTTCGAACATACGCGGGGCACGCTTCGTCCCACTCGCGCGAGCATCAGGCTGACCCGCCATACGGCCACCCCGATGGCTCGCATGCGTTTGCGCGAAACGCCGCCGTCAGCGTGCCGCCGCAACCGCGCGCTCGGCCTGCTGCGGCCGGGGCGCGCCGCGCTCGCCCGCCAGCACCCAATCGGCATCCAAGCTACGGATCGGCACGGCCGGATCGGCCGGGATGCGGCCGTCAACCTGCAAGGCCATATAGCGCATGCAGGACACGCGCAGGAACGAGGCGAAGTTCGACAGGTCGGCGCCCGTCTCGGCCAACTCGTCGTAGAGCTTGGCGATGAGCTGGTTGACGCTCATCCCGTCGCGCGCGCCAATCTCCTCCAGCACCTGCCAGAACATTGTCTCCAGCCGGATGCTGGTCGACAGGCGATGCAGCCGCAGCGAGCGCGTCTGCGGCCGATAAAGCACCGGATCGGCGCCGATGAAGATCTGGCACATGATGGCCTCCCTTTGGCGGCCTCCCTTAGCTTGCCCCCGACAGGCGCACCCATCCTCGGCCGCGCCGACGCCGGCGGTCAATGGCTGATGCGGGTGCAAAGCGCCGTCAGGAACTGCGCGATCCAGGCCGGGTGCGCCGGCCAGGCCGGCGCGGTGATGAGATTGCCATCGGTCTGCGCCGCGTCGATGGCGATCTCAGCATAACGCCCACCGGCGAGCTCGACCTCGGCGCGGCAGGCCGGATAGGCGGAACAAGAGCGCTGTGACAGCACACCAGCGGCGGCCAGGACCTGCGCGCCGTGGCAGATCGCAGCGACCGGCTTGTTGGCGTCAAAGAAGTGACGTACGGCCGCGATCACGTCGGCGTTGAGGCGCAGATATTCCGGCGCACGGCCGCCTGGAATGACCAGCGCATCGAAGTCTTCCGGCTTGGCCTCGGCGACG
This sequence comes from Pseudolabrys sp., assembly GCA_029255525.1. Taxonomy (GTDB): domain Bacteria; phylum Pseudomonadota; class Alphaproteobacteria; order Rhizobiales; family Xanthobacteraceae; genus Pseudolabrys. Next base: position 67 of record JANLJK010000031.1, on the reverse strand, counting down.
TCGGCGGTGAGCGTGACATTATGGCCGCGGGTTTCCGAATAGGTATGATGGCGTGGGTAATCGAGGC
>JANLJK010000030.1 GCA_029255525.1 Pseudolabrys sp. | reverse complement strand
CGCGGAGATCGTGCTGTTCGCGGTGCAGAGCCGGCTGCCGTCGTTCATGACACCGGCACTCTTATTGATGTGCGGCGCCTTCGGCGGCGGGGTGCGCTGGGTTGCGATGGCCTTCGACCCGCCGGCGCTCGTGCTGCCGCTGCTGCAACTGCTGCACGCCTTGAGCTTCGGCGCCAGCCATCTCGGCGCGCTGATGTATCTGGCGCGCACGGTGCCGGCCGGGCAGGGCGCGACCGCGCAAGGTTATCTGGCGATTGCGCTGGGGATCGGTATGGCCGCGATGACCGGCGTCTCCGGTCTCTTGTTCGCGCGCTATGGCGTCGCCGCATACGCGGCGATGGCATTAGCGGCGATAGCTGGCGGCGTTTGCGCGTTCGTAGCGCACCGGGCGGGGCGCGTAACGGCGCTCTGACTGCGCTTGCGCGCGGCGCTCGCCGGCGCAGCTCGGCACGATGCCGGCCAAGGCGCGGCCTTCAAGATAGATCATCTTGCGCGACAGACCGCCATGCCGGTTGATCCAGCCGCGCACCGATGCGGGATAGATGCGCCACAAAGCCTGCGTGCCCATCGGGCTGGTGATCGGGCGGCCGTCCTCATCGGGCATCCACGCGGCGTGGAAGCCGAAGCGCGCGCGCTCGGTGGCGCAGATGCGTTCGCGGGGGATGACGCCGAGGATCAAGGTGCAGGCCGAGAGGCAGTTGCCGTCGACCACGACCTTTTCGCCGCTCGTGCGCAAGAGCGCATAGGCCTGCAAGTAATGGCCGATCTGCCCGCCACGGTCTTCCGAGATGCGCATGGTCGCAGACGCCGGCACGATGCCGGACGCAAGCAGCGCGGCGCAGAGCAGCAACCCCCGAATTCGCATGACCCCATCCCCGTTGGGTCCGCCGGGTACCGGCGGAGCGAGTGTGCCCCAAGTCTATGCCTATCGGGGGGCCGGCGGGAAGCTTTGGTTAACTAAAAAGTTGGGCACAATTAGTGAACAAATTCAGGGCTTTGGGAACCCGCTTTGCCTCATTTTGAGACGCTGCTCGGCGGCTTGTACAGGCTTACCGCTGGTTGCTACGATAGGCGCGGGTAATGGGGGTTGTACATGCGTTGGGTGGTATTCGCGGGCGCTTTGGCGCTCGCGGCGTTGGTAGGGGCGTGCGCGTCGGTGACGCGGGGAATGACCAATCAGGTTCAGATCAACTCAAATCCGCCGGAAGCAACGGCGAAAACCTCGATGGGACATGTGTGTACGACGCCGTGCACCTTGCAGTTCAATCGTAAGGACGAGTTCAGCGTGCTGATCTCGAAGCCCGGCTATCACACTGCGGAGATTGCGGTGACGACACGCGTGGCCGGCGCGGGTGCTGCCGGTTTTGCAGGCAATGTGTTGGTCGGCGGCGTGGTAGGGATGGGTGTCGATGCCGTCAGCGGTGCGACGCTCGAGCATTATCCCAATCCGGTGACAGCGACTTTGGTGCCGCTGAAGAAGGGCGAACAGCCGACGGTGATCAAGGTGACGCCGCCGCTGCCGGAACCCAAGCCTGAAGAAGTCGATCCGAAGAACTAGCCGCTCAGTGCAACGATTCGCTCTTGTCGCCGGGCAGCAGCGCGGCGGCGGCTTGCGTGCATTCTTCGGCCAGTGCGTCGAGCTTGCGTGCCGTCTCCTCGTTCCAGCTCTGCTCGGCGATATGCCGACAAAGCTTGGCGTGAGCCAGCAAGCGTTCAGCGACTTTGACGGCGTTCGACACGATCCATGGCTCGCAAAGGTTGAGCGGCATAATCGTTTGAATGCCATCACCGACAAGGCGATGCATTGATCGGTATCAATCAGCGATTTTTTACCGTCAGCCCCACAACGCAGGGGTAGCGGGGTGCACCTGGCTGCCTTGGTAAACGAGGCCGGGATCGCGGTCTTTGGCCAGCAAAAGCGGGCCGTCCAGATCGACGAAACGGGCGGTCTGGGCCAAGAGCACGGCGGGGGCCATAGCGAGCGAAGTCGCCACCATGCAGCCGGCCATGATGGCAAGCCCGAGCCGCTCGGCCTCGCGGGCCATGGCGAGCGCCTCGGTCAGGCCACCGGTCTTGTCGAGCTTGATGTTGACGGCGTTGTATTTGCCGGCGAGCGCCGCGAGCGAACGGCGGTCATGCGCGCTCTCGTCGGCGCAGACCGGGATGGGACGGGCGATACGGCCAAGCGCGTCGTCGCGGCCGTCCGGTAATGGCTGCTCGACCAGCACCACGCCGGCTTTGGCACAGGCATCAAGATTGGCGGCGAGATTGGCTTCGTCCCAGCCCTCATTGGCGTCGACGATCAGCGCGGCGCTCGGTGCGGCGGCGCGCACGGCGGCGATGCGCTCAGGATCGCCATCGCCGCCGAGCTTGACCTTGAGCAAAGCGCGCTGCGCTGCTTTGGCGGCAGCGGCGGCCATGGTCTCTGGCGCGCCGAGCGAGATGGTGAAGGCGGTGGTGAGCGGGCGCGGGGCGGGGAGGCCAGCGAGTTCATGCACCGGGCGGCCGGCGCGCTTGGCTTCAAGGTCCCAGAAGGCGCAGTCGAGCGCATTGCGGGCGGCGCCCGGCGGCATGGCGTCCTGTAGCGCGAGGCGGGTCAGGCCCGTGGCGAGGCGCTCCCGCATGGCCTCGATCTGGGCGCTGACGCTCTCGACGCTCTCGCCATAGCGCGCATAAGGCACGCATTCGCCACGCCCCTTTGCCTTGCCAGCGCCCAGTTCCGCGACCACAACCACGGCCTCGGTCTTGGCCCCGCGGCTGATCGTGAAAGAGCCGGCGATCGGCCAGCGTTCGACGGCGATTTTGAGACTCAAGGGGCTGGGGATATCCATGCGTGTCAAACCCTCGACAGGTTCCGACGGGTAGGTCAAGTATGGCCGGCGCCAACCCGCGCCACATTGCGTGATTCTTCGCCCCGGAGCGGAACGGTGAACGGCACGACATTGCTCGAAGGCACGACGGACGGTGACCGGCTCAGACTTGCCGGCGCCGGCGCCTGGACCAATGCCAATGCGCGTGCGCTCGAAAGCGAGATCGACGCTGCGGCCCGCCGTTACAGCGGTGTGAAGGCGATGGCCATCGACATGGGTAAGGTCGAACGGCTCGACACCTTCGGCGCCTGGCTCCTGGAGCGGTTGTTGCGCGCTTTCTCCAGCCGCGGCTGCGAGACGCAGGTGGTCGGGCTCAAGGAAGACTACCGCGCGCTGATGGACGATCTGCACAACGTGAAGCTCGACACCGGGCAGAACGGTCGTGGCAACAAGATCACCCAGGCGCTGGCCTCCATCGGCATCAGCGTCGTCGGCGTCGGGCAGATGCTGACCGCTGTCGTCAACATGATGGGCGCGCTCGCCGTCGCGCTGCTGCGCGTGGTGGCGCGGCCGACCCGGCTGCGCTTCACTGCGATGGTGCACCAGCTCGACAATGTCGCCTGGCGCGCCGTACCGATCGTCATGCTCATCACCTTCCTGGTCGGTGCCATCATTGCCCAGCAGGGCATCTTCCATTTCCGCAAGTTCGGCGCCGACATCTATGTCGTCGACATGGTTGGCATTCTCGTTCTGCGCGAGCTCGGCGTGCTGATCGTCTGCATCATGGTGGCCGGCCGCTCGGGCTCAGCCTACACGGCCGAGCTCGGCGCCATGAAGATGCGCGAGGAAATCGACGCGCTGCGTACCATGGGCCTCGATCCGATCGAGGTCTTGGTGCTGCCGCGCATCATCGCGCTCATTATCGGCGTGCCGATCCTGACCTTCCTCGGCGCGATGGCTGCGCTCTATGGCGGCGGCCTGGTGTGTTGGCTCTACGGCGGCATCGACCCCGAGATCTATCTGCAGCGCCTCAAGGAGGCGATCTCGATGGACACCTTCAAGGTCGGCATGATCAAGGCGCCGTTCATGGCGCTGGTGATCGGCATCGTCGCCTGCGTCGAAGGGCTGGCGGTGAAGGGCAGCGCGGAATCGCTCGGCCTGCAGACCACGGCGTCGGTGGTGGAGGCGATCTTCCTGGTGATCGTGCTCGACGGCCTGTTCGCCATCTTCTTCGCCTCGATCGGGATGTGAGCGATGGCGCAAGAAAACGGGAAAGCCAACGGTAAGGCCAAAGAGGTGATCATCGAAGTCCGCGATGTGGTCGTCGGTTTCGGCTCCCACAACGTGCTCAATCATCTCGATCTCGACGTCTATCGCGGCGAGATCCTCGGCTTCGTCGGCGGCTCCGGCGCCGGCAAATCGGTCTTGATGCGCACCATTGTCGGCCTGCTGCCCAAGCGCGGCGGCACCATCAAGGTGCTCGGCGTCGACATGACGAACGGCCCGGAGGCCGAGCGGCGGGCGGTCGAGCGGCGCTGGGGCGTGCTGTTCCAGCAGGGCGCGCTGTTCTCCTCGCTGACGGTGAAGGAAAACATCCAGTTCCCGATGCGCGAATACCTGAAGCTGCCGCAGGGGCTGATGGACGAGATGGCGGTCGCCAAGCTGGAAATGGTCGGCCTCGACGCCAGCGTGCGGAACAAGTTTCCCTCGGAGCTGTCGGGCGGCATGACCAAGCGCGTATCGTTGGCGCGCGCTTTGGCGCTCGATCCCGACATCGTCTTCCTCGACGAGCCGACGTCCGGCCTCGATCCGATCGGCGCGGGCGATTTCGACACGTTGATCGCCACTTTGCAGCGAACTTTGGGCCTGACCGTTTTCATGGTAACCCATGACCTCGACAGCTTGCACACGGTCTGCGACCGCATCGCGGTCCTGGCCGACGGCAAGGTGATCGCGGCCGGCACCATGGAGACGATGCTGGCTTCGACCCATCCCTGGCTGCGGGCCTATTTCCATGGCAAGCGATCGCGGGCGGGCCATGTCGCCGAAGCCAATGGCCAGGCGGGTAATGCCCCGATTCCGACACCCTGACATGCGAGGGCGCATGCGGGCTGGCGGTATTCGGAACTGACGAGAGCGGACGGAGCGGCGGATGGAGACCAAGGCCAACTATGCGGTGATCGGCTTGTTCACCCTTGCCGTCGTGTTCGGCATTTTCGGTTTTGTGTACTGGTTCCAGAACATCGGCAGCACCGGCGAGCGCGCGGTCTATCGTGTCGTGTTCGAAGGCTCGGTCTCCGGCCTGCGCACCGGCGGTACCGTCATGTTCAACGGCATCAGGGTTGGCGAGGTCACCGGCCTCATGCTCAATCCGCAGAAGCCGCAGCAGGTGCTCACCACCATCGCTGTCGACAAGTCGGTCGCCATCCGGCCCGACACGCAGATCAGCATGGAATTCCAGGGCCTCACCGGCATCGCGGCGCTGTCGCTCAAGGGTGGCAATCCGGCCCTGCCGGCGCTGGTGGGTGACAAGAGCAACCCGCCGACCCTGGTGGCGCCACCCGGCGCGACAGCGGATGTGACCACGGCCGCGCGCGACGTGCTGCTCAAGGTCAACGAGTTCATCAGCGAGAACCAGAAGGCGTTCAAGAGCGCGATCGAGCATCTCGACACGTTCAGCGCGGCGCTGGCCCGCAACTCCGACAAGATCGATAACATCACCTCGGGCCTGCAGAACCTGACCGGCGGCGCCGACGGCAAAGGCGGCGACATCAACGAGGCGGCCCGCTCGATCAAGACCTTGGCCGACAATCTCGACCAGCGCACCGCCGAGATCACCACCAACATCAACCGGCTGGCGGCGTCCGGCACTCGGCAGATCGAGACCTTGTCGTCCAACGCCAACCGCACGCTCGGCACCATCAACCGGGCCGTCGACAATCTCGACAAGAACCCGAGTCGTCTGATCTGGGGCGGCAACAGCGGCTCCTCGCTGCCGGAGTATAAAGGCGGCCGCTAAGCTGGGCGGTTCAGCCGGGGCTCATTCGGTTCGCTGGTCGCCGGGCGCGCCCGTCCGCATGCGGCCGGGCTGACCCCTAAATGCCACAGCCCGTTGCTTTAATTTGTTTTCCGCAAATTCCTGGGGCCATCTCCGGGCTATGTGAGTTATGGGCAGGTGGCTATCGCCGGCTGGCGGGGTACAATGTTCTGGTGCGTGGCCTCGTTCGAGTCGGTTGGTGAGAAGGGTTTTCGCGTGAGTTTAGTGAGTGCTCCCGTGGGGCCTCGGTCGGGGCGTCTGTCGCGTTGGCGTGGGGTTGGGACCGCCGCCGTGCTGGCGTTGGCCTTGTCGGGCTGTTCCGGCGGTCTCGGCAGTTTGGTCACGGCCTCGCCGAAGACGGCCTACGGTCTGACCGCCGCGAAGGACTTTCCCCGTCAGCCCGGCCGCGGGCGCGGGCAACTCGTGATTGCCGAGCCTTCGGCCCTGGGGCCGCTCGACGGCGAGAAGATTCTGGTGCGGCCGCAACCCGGTGAAGCCGCCGCGCTCGGCGACGCGCAATGGGAAGACCGGCTGCCCAAACTGGTGCAGGCGCGGCTGGTGCAGTCATTCGAGAACGCCAACCGTCTGCGCAGCGTCGGCCGGCCCGGCGACAAGATCGCCACCGATTTCGCTTTGATCACCGATCTGCGCTCGTTCGAAGTCTCGGCCGCCGACGGCACCGCCGTGGTCGAGATCGCCGCCAAGATCGTCAACGAACGCTCCGGCCGCATCGTCGCCGCGCGCGTGCTGCGCGCGACCGTGCCGGCGACGACAATGCAAGGGGCGGGCGCCGTGGCCGCGCTCAACGACGCCTTCGCGCAGGTGGCGACGCAGATCGTCCTGTGGGCGGCGAAGGTGGTCTAACGCCGTCATTCCGGGGCGCAGCCGAAGGCTGCGAACCCGGAATCCAGATATACTTTCGGAGTTCGTCGCTGGATTCCGGGTTCGCGCTTTCAGCGCGCCCCGGAATGACCGTTTTCAATCGAACCGCCCCGCCGCATGCGCCAGCATGGTGTAGACCTTGCCGGTTTCCGAGGTGAGGTAGGTGCGCGCCATCACCTGGCTGCGGTCGTCGCGCGAGACCTCGTCGAGCAGGCGCTCGAACTCGCTGATGTAGCGGTCGACGGTCTGCTTGAACTCGCGGTCGCCACGATACTTGCGGCGGATCTCGTCGAAGGCCTGCTGACCCTGCAGCGTATAGAGCCGGCGGGTGAACACGTTGCGTTCGCCGCGTTTGTAGCGATCCCACAGGTCGGCGGCGGCGTCGTGATCGATCATGCGGGCGATGTCGACGGACAGCGAGTCGAGCGACTCGATCGAGTGGCGCGGCGTGCGCTCCTCGCTCGGACGCGCCGTTTCGCGGGCCCGCTCACGCGGCGCCTCGTCCTCGTCGCGCGAGGCGCGGCTGAGCAGATCGCTGAGCCAGCCGCTGCCTTGCGACGACGACGGCGCGACGGCCGGCGCTTCCGCGGTCGCACGGCGAGTCGGCGCGAAATGCGTCACTTCGCTGCGCAGCGGCGTGCGGACCGCCGGCTCGGGCCGCGGCGGCAGTTCGGCGCGGGCAGGGGCCTCGGCGCGGCCGCCATTTGCGATGGCTAATGTCGGCTCTTCGCGGCCGACGCGCTGCTGGCGCATGGCGGCCGGCTCGACGGCGTCGAGATTGCGACCATGCTTGGCGACGATGCGGTTGAGCTCGGCCAGCGCTTCGATCTGATCGACGATGACGCGGCGCATCTGCGCGGCGCTCTCGGCGGTCTCCTGCGGCAGCTCGAAGACGCCACGGCGCAATTCGCCGCGCGTCGCTTCGAGTTCGCGCTGCATCTCCTGCGCCATCGACTTCATGCCGCGCACCGTCTCGGCGAAGCGCTCATTGGCTTCGCGGAACATGGCATGCGTTTCGCCGGTGGAGCGCTCGTAGATGTCGCGCATCGCCTCGGCGGCCTCGCGGCGCTCGGCCTCGGCATGCTCGCGCACACGCCCATACTGCTCGCTGAGCGTGCGGGCGCCTTCGACGGTCGTCTCGGTGACGATGCGGGCGACATCCTGCGCCTGGCTGCGCACGCGGTCGAACTGCTCGGTGACCGCGCGGGTGCCTTCGGCGCTGGCTTCCGACACGACGCGGGCGACCTCGCGGGCGCGGCCGGCGGCGGCTTCCAAGGTCTCGTCGAGCAGGCCGGAGAAGCGCTTGAGGCGCTGTTCGAGATCGTCGGTGCGGATGTCGAGCGTGGCGATGAGCGAGTCGAGCTGGACGCGGCGCTCGCCGATGCTGGTGTCGGTGCGCTTGTTGCTGAGCTCGATCTGCTCGGCCGCCTTGGCCAGTTCCTGGCCGTGGCTGTCGAACTGATGCGCGAGCTGGCCGAGATTGCTGAGCACCTCGCCGGTGACGTGGCGGAAGCTGCCGATATTCGTCTCGACGCGCGAGGCGGCTTCGCCGGTCGTGGCGTTGACCTCGTTCATCGCGGCGACGAACTCGGAGACGCGCATCATCAGCGTGTTCTCGAGCGTGCTCATGTTCTCGTGCGAGCCCGAGAGCACTTCCTGCAGCATAATGTTGGCTTCACGCAGCCGCTCGAACAGAGCGGTGGTGTCCGAGCGCAGCATGTTGTGCGTCTCGAGCATGTCGGCGACGGTCTTGGTCGCCGTGTCCTTCGATATGGCGATCGCCTTCTGCGCGGTGTCGTGCAGCTCGGTGAGGGTGCCGTTGACCGCGGAGGCGGCGTTCTGGCCCGCGCTGTTGATCAGGCGGGTGATCTCCGAGGAATTCTCGATCATCGAGCGGGTGAAGGCGAAGCCCTTCTCCTCGATCGAGGACATGGCCTGGTCGGAGGCGCGGGTGATCTCGCTGGCGAACTGCTGGCCCTTCTCGGAGATGGCGTTGAGCAGGCCGTCGCTCTTGTCGGACAGCAGGATCTCCAACTCGCCGGCGCGCTGGCTGACGGCGGAGGAGATCTCATTGGCCTTGCCGACGAAGCTGCGGGCGACTTCCTCGCTGACGCCGGTGAGCGAGCGTTCGGCCTTGTCGGCGCTGGAACGGATCGCTTCCGTGGCGGACAGAGCCAGCTCGCCGAGCGAGCGCTCGGCCTCGGAGGCGTTGACCGTGATGGTGTGGCTCAGTTGCTCCATGCGGACATGGATGGCGTCGGCGGCGGCCTTGGTGCGGTTCTCGATCTCGCCGGTGACGGCCTCGGCGCGGCCGAGCAGCAACTCTTCGAAGCGGCTGACGCGGCTGTCGAGCGTATTGGCGACCTCCAGCGCGCGGGCGCCGAGCGTGCGGTCGATCTCGCTGACCTTGGCGCTGATCGTGTCGGCGACCTGCGTGCCGCGGGTATTGATGGTGTCGGCGATTTCGCCGACGCGGGTGTCGAGCGCGGTGACAACCTGCTTGCCGCCGTCGCTGAGCGTTTTGGCGATGGCGTCGGTGCGCTCGCCGAGCATATCGTCGAACTTCAGCATGCGCTCGTCGATGGCGCCGGAGACCTCGGCGGTGCGGCCGGAGACGCGTTCGTTGAAGCTGTCGAGATAGGTCTTCATCGCGTCGGCGACATCCTGCGTGCGCTGGCCGAGGCGCTCGACGAGTTCGCCGCCATAGGTCTTCACGGTGTTATCGAACTCGGCGATGTGGCGGGTGATCAGGTTGCCGAGCGTGGTGGAGTCGCGCGACACCTTCTCGGTGAGTGCGGTGCCGCCGGCGTTGAACATCTCGTCGAAGGCCTGCAGGCGCTGGACCAGCATGTCCTTGACCGCGTCGCCGCGGCTGGTGATGGCCTGCACCAAAGCTTCGGCATTGTCGTGGAAAGTGTCGGCGACCGTGTTGCCGCGGGTGACGATGGCTTCCGATACCTGCTTGCCGGTGTGCTCGATCTTGGCGACGACGTCGCCGCCGCGCGCCGTGAGATCGCCGATCAGCGAGTCGCCGGTGTTGCGCAGCGTGGCGTTCACCTCGTTGCTGCGCGCGGTGATGGTTTCGGCGATGCGCGCGGTCGTGTCGTTGACGTTGCTGGTGAACTCCTGCGAATGCGTGGCCATCTGATCGATGGTGGCGGCGGCCTTCTGCGCGAAGCCCTGCGCGACCTGATCGAGGCGCGTGGTCATCATCTGCTGCAGGCGGGCGGCGAGCTCGGCGAAATCGTCGTGCACCGTCTCGGTCTTGAACTTGAGGCTGTCGTGCAGGCGCTCGCTGGCCGAGGCGATGGCGGTGGTGGCGCGGTCGCTGGTGGATTCCAGGCGCTCGAGCAAAGTCGAGCCGCGCTCGCTCAAGGTGTCGATCATCGAGTCGCCGGCATGGCCGAGCGCCAAAGTGATGTGCTCGCCCTTCTCGGTGAGCGTGCGGGTGACGCGCTGCGCCACTTCGCTGACCTTGTCGGCGACCAGGTCGCCGACCGAGGTGATGTCGTGCGACAGATCGAGATGCACGCTGGCGATGGCGTTGCGCACCTGCTCGGCCTGATTGACCAAAGTCTCGCGCTGGTTCGACAATTCGTTGAGCAGGTCGCGGATGCGCACTTCGTTGTCGTTATAGGCGCGCTCCAGCGCCGAGACTTCGTTGTGCACCAGCGCTTCCAGCTCGGCGGCGCGGGCGAGCGCCCGCTCGACGCCGTCGCCCATCGCGGTGACTTCGCGGCGGATGGCCTGACCGACGGTCACGACCGAATCGCG
>JANLJK010000029.1 GCA_029255525.1 Pseudolabrys sp. | reverse complement strand
AGGACAAAGCTGGCTCCTCCACATACGGTCATTCCGGGGCGCACGCATTAGCGTGCGAACCCGGAATCCAGAAAATCTGGAAAGCCTATCATGTCTGGCTGGATTCCGGGTTCGCGCTTTCAGCGCGCCCCGGAATGACGAGTTGGGTTAGCCGTGGCTGCCGCGCAGCATGGTCATGAAGCGGACCAGCTCTTTCGGATCGTCGCGGAAGGCGCCGGTGAAATGCGTGGTCACGGTCTGCGCGCCGGGCTTCGTCACACCGCGCACGGACATGCACATGTGCTCGGCTTCCACCAGCACGGCGACGCCGCGCGGCTTGAGGATCTCGTTGATCGCGGTCGCGACCTGCGAGGTCAGGTGCTCCTGGGTCTGCAGGCGCTTGGCATAGACGTCGACGAGACGCGCCAGCTTCGAGAGACCGACCACGCGCTCCACCGGCATATAGGCGATGTGCGCCCGGCCGTAGAACGGCATCATGTGGTGTTCGCAGTGCGAGTTGAAGGTGATGTCCTTGACCAGCACGAAGTCGTCGTAGCCGGCGGTCTCTCCGAAGGTGCGGTCGAGCACCTCGGCCGGGCATTCGCGATAGCCCTGATAGACCTCGTCAAAGGCGCCGACGACACGCTTGGGTGTGTCGAGCAGACCCTCGCGGTTCGGGTCGTCACCCGTATAGGCCAAGAGCGTGCGCACGGCGGCTTCCGCCTCCTCGCGCGAGGGGCGCGGTACGGCCGGGGCCGGCGCGGCGCGCACATGGTCGGACAGACCCTGCAGCGGCCAAGCCTTCACATTGGTATTCGTCGCGTCCATAACGGTCTCTCCGTTCGACCGGTCCTCGTTCCAGCTTTGGAGCAGGACCGGGAGTGTCACCGGGGTGGCCGCGTCATTAACCTGCATTGACCGGTCGGACCAATGCCGGGCGCCAGGACGCCGCATGCCCATTCGGCATGGCAGTGGGTGCCATACCCGGTGCGAGAACCCCTTCTCGCGCCCTAGGGCTCGTCCCTATATATTCGTTTGCCGGCGCGAGGCAATGTGCCCGCCCGGGCAAATTGGTTATGGCTCAATGCTAAACGACGTTTACAACGCCCGAATTCTGGAGTTGGCCGGCAATATCCCGCGTTTGGGCCGCCTTTCGGCGCCGGACGCGACCGCCACCGCCCACTCCAAGTTGTGCGGATCGACCGTTACCGTCGACCTGAAGATGGACGGCCCGGTGGTTGGCGACTTCGCCCATGACGTGAAGGCCTGCGCTCTGGGACAGGCCTCCTCCTCCATCATGGCCCGCTACGTGGTCGGTTCGAAGCCGGCCGAGCTGCGCGAATTGCGCGACGCCGTCCGCAAGATGCTCAAGGAGAACGGCCCGCCCCCGACCGGCCGCTGGGCCGATATCGCGGTGCTGGAGCCGGTGCGCGACTACAAGGCCCGCCACGCCTCCACTTTGCTGACCTTCGATGCCGTGGTCTCGGCCCTCGACCAGATCGCGGCCAAGAAGCAGGCGGCGGAATAAGCTTCCTATTTCACCAGGGCCAGACCACCAGTCCGACGCTCCGGCAATTCGGCACGATCACCGGCGGGCTTGGCATTACAGGCCGCGCTGAGCGCCGGCAGACCCTGCTGAGCCCCGGTGTTGCCCAGCCGGATGGCGGTGAGCATGGCGCCGCTCTTGGTTTCGAGCGTCATCGAATGGCTGCCATTGCCGGTGAAGGCCGCGACCAGTTCGGACGGCACCGACCCGGCAGCATAGGTGACCAGCTCGTTGGGACCGCCGCGACGCTCGGACGACACGACCTTCAGTTTCGTCGACAGGCCACCGACCCGCACCGTGACGCCGTCGAGCGACTCCGGCAGCGGCCGGCGCTCGCCGTCATAGCGGCGCTCGACATAGCTGACATCGTAGCTGTCGACCGAGGCGCCACAGGACACTAAGAGATCGAAGCTGCCGATCTCCTCGCCTTCCACCGTCAGCGGATGCCGGCGCGCCAACGCGCGGCTGCCGCCATTGTCGATGGTCGCCCAGCGGCGCTCGCTGATCTCGCTCGCCTGCACGCCATTCGTGACGCGCGATACCGGCTGCGCGGCCGGCGCCGGGCTCGACGCCACGGTCGCGCCGGTCGCCGCATCGGGCTGCTCGGTGGCGACGCGCATGCGCGAGAGCTCATCGCGGCTCATCGCATGCATCGGCTCCCACGGCGGGATGCGCAGCGCGAGATCGAGCATATCGATGGAGACGCCCATCTCGGCGGTGTATTGCGCGAGCCGGCCGATATCACGCTGCACCAACACGAGATCCTCGGCCGAGTAGTTCGCTGCGGTCGGATCGTCGCGGCGATCGCCGAGCCAGATCTGATGCACCATCACCCGCGCGTCCGGGCCGACCACGCGGTGCACGCCGCCTAGCAGCACGAAGGCGCACATGGATTCGCAATCGGCCTGCGGCGACAGCGTGCCGCGCGCCTCGCCCTGATCGGAACTCTTCAGCGGCTTCACGCGGCCGACCGTGGTGTCGAGCGCAAGCGTGCGGATGGCGCGGCCAAACGCGATGGCGCCATGCACGGAACCGCCATCGGAATCGAGCACGACGGTGGCACCCGCCAAGTCGCGGCCTTGCGCGAAATTGGTGAAGTCACGCGGCGTGTCGGCCGTGATGGCGCCGGTAGCGCTAATGAACAGTTTGCATTGTGCGCCGCAAATATCGGGCGGCCCCTGGCGCACCAGATCGAAACGCATCGGCAGCGCGCGATCGGACGCCTGCCCGGAGAGCGGCAACAGCAGGCTCAACGTTGCAACGGCAAGCGTGACGGCCAACGAAAGGGAGCGACTCATTCTTCCCCCAGATCGTCGCCTTAAGTCCGCGTAACCTGCGTGTTTTCCACGTTCTGATCAGACTGTGGCGACTCAAGAACCCCGCTTATGTGTCATTTTTAATTCAGCGGTCGGAGTTGGGTCTAGTTAAAAATAGGGGCATCCGCCGCACGGCAGAGATGAAAAGATACGCAGTTCCAATAGTTTGGAACTCACGATGGAACTCGGCAAAGTTCCATTTCAGCCCAAATGAGTGTAGCAACGCGCATGCACACTAACAGCGACCAGAGGCCTCTCTCCATCGCCCGGCTGCCGCGCAGCATCGGCCGCGCGCTGGTGATGGTCTATCGCTATACGCTGTCGCCGCTCATCGGCCCGCGCTGCCGCCATTTGCCGAGTTGCTCGGAATACGCCGATGAAGCGATCTCGCGCTTCGGACTGTGGGCCGGCGGCTGGATGGCGCTCGCGCGCATTCTGCGTTGCCAGCCTTGGGGCACGCATGGCCTCGACTTCGTGCCGACCGCGGCGCCGGTCACGGCACGCTGGTATCTGCCCTGGCGCTACGGCCGCTGGCGCGGGGTGAACCCTACGCCGCCAATTGCTTGAGATAACGATCGGCCTCCTCCGGCACCGCGAACCAGGGGAAGAAGTCGGTTGGGTCATTGAAGCCGTTGGCGATGCGTTTCGCCAGCACGGGAAACTGCTGCGCGGCGCCAAGCAGGTTGATCACATGCGGCGGTGGCGGCTGCAGCAGCGCGTTGGTCCAGCCGGTAACGAGCTGTGCGTAGCCCCAGAACCGGTCGAAGGTCTGCTGCATCCAGTCTGCGTCGAAGTCCTGATCGCCGCGGGCCAGGATCGCGTCCATATAGACACGCGCGCATTTCGAGGCATTGTTCGATCCCTGCCCGGTGATCGGGTCGTTCAGCACGACCGCGTCGCCGATGCCAAAGACGATCCGCCCCGACGGCAGACGGCCGACCGGCTTGCGCACCGTCGGCGCAAAGGCGCCGGCGAGGATGCCGTTGTCGTCGGTGAGCTGCACGTTACGGCAACGCTCGGCTTCCCAGGGCAGGAAGGTATCGAGAATCCATTTCGACTTGGCGAGATGCTCCTCGGGCGAGCGAATATCCTTCCAGCAATCCATCGGACCGCCGGGAATGCCTTCGAGCACCATGATCTCGCAGGGGCCCGTCGTGGTCAGCGCCGGAAAGACGAAGTACTCGCCCACGGTGGGGATCAGGTTGAAGCAGACCGCCGAATGGCCGGGCCGCGGCGTCATGCCGGTCACATAAGTGAGCGCCAAGGCCCGCTGCGGCTTGTCATACGGGCTCTTCCCGGCGTCGCGCTCGAACAGCTTGCCGATGTCGCCTTTGCCGGAGGCGACGATCACCAGATCGGTCTCCGCCGCGTAGCGTTCGAGATCGGCAATGCTCGCATCCTTGATCTCGATGGTGCCGCCGCGCTTTTCGAACTCAGCCATCCAGCCCGGGATTTTCACGCGCTGGTCGACGCTCTGCGCCGGCTTATCGAGCTTGCCGTTCCAATCGATCGCTTTTTTGCCGGAACCATCCGGCGCCGGCACGGCGATATTGATGGAGTCGACCGTCGGGCATGCGGCTTCCCAGAAATTGATGCCGAGATCGCGCTCATTCTGCAAAGCCGTGTCGAACATGCATTGGCTCGACAGCACCTTACCGGTGCGGATGTCATCGGCGGTGCGATTCTGGATGACGCGCACATCGAAATTCTTGGCCTGCAGGCCGAGAGCAAGTTGCAGCCCCGACTGACCGCCGCCGATGATGGTCACGCTGCGCTTGGAAGATGCCATGGTTCATCTCATCGCTGTAGGTGTTGGAACGGAAACGCTCAATCCATGAGCAAAGGGATCGCCGGATCGGCGCGCTCCGGCCCCATGGCGGTGTAGCCGCCGTCGACGCGAATATCGGTGCCGGTGATGAAGCTGGCATTGTCCGACAAGAGGAACGCGACCGCCTCGCCCACTTCTTCCGGATCGCCCGTACGCTTGAGCAGATGGAACGGCGCTGCGACCTTATCAGTCTTGGCGCGGTTGTTATGCGTGAGCTGGACCATGATGTTCGACCAAGTCCAGCCCGGCGACACCGCGTTGACGCGAATGCCCTCGGGCGCGAGATCCATCGCCTGGTTGCGGGTGAGTTGCAGGATCGCCGCCTTCGACACCGGATAGAGCCAGCGGCCGGTCTGCGCCACGCGCGAGGAGATCGAACCGAAGTTGACGATCGCGCCTTTGTTCTTGGCGAGGTGCGACCGCGCCGCCTGCATCAGCATCACCGAGCCGACGATGTTGACGTTGAGCGCGGTCAACCATTCGTCACGCGTCGAAGCGACGCCGTTGTCGAGATAGGTGCAGGCGACATTGACGAGGAAATCGAGCCGACCGGTCTTCTTCACCGCGGCGGCGACCAGCGCCGCAATCTCGGCGTCATTGGTGACATCGCATTTGACGAAGCTGCCTTTGTCGCCAAGCGCCGTGGCCACCGCCTCGCCGCCAACCACATCGATGTCGGCGATGACGACATTGGCGCCGTAGCCGGCGAGCGTCTTGGCGACCTCCTGGCCGATCAAAGTGGCGCCGCCGGACACGATGGCCGTTTTCCCATCCAACCCGCGCATGGCTGATCGCTCCCTCTCCCGCGAATGGTTTTCATTCTGATCGACAGAAGCGGCGGCGCTATCCGCATTGCGCGGACAGCTATCCAGATCGCGCGGAAACTTGCGGCGGCGCGGCAGCCAGCGGTTTGCGTGTAAACGCGCTGCACTGGCAATTGTCCTTACTGTACACTACGCTCCTACCGTCAGACCGGCGTCATCAGATGGAGCTGGACATGATCGGTCACCTTACGCAGGCGCCACTGGCGCGTTACAGCCGCGTCGATACCCGCTCCCCCGACGAGGCGCGGGACCAGATCGGCCGTATCTTCTGTCCGCACTTCCTCAATCCGGTGCATGCGCGCCCGGCTAAATTTCACGCCCGTCACCGCAGCGCCCGCCAAGCCGGCTATTCGATGAACTTCGTCGCTTATGGAGCGACGGTCGACATCGATCCGGGGCGGCTGGAACACTTCTTTCTGCTGCAAGTGCCGATCGCCGGCGGCGCGCAGGTGCGCTGCGGCACGATGGTCACGGAGGCGCAAGCCGACCGCACGGCATCGCTGCTGTCGCCGACGCTGCCGACGCGCATGACCTGGCACGAAGGCTGCGAGAAACTCATCGTTCTCATCGATCGGCAAACCGTCGAGGCCCATTACGCTTCGCTGATCGACGATGACGCCGGCGCCATCGAATTCAATGCGGCCGTCGATCTGGCCGGCGATCTCGGCCCAGTGCTCAGCGCGCATCTCGGCCTCATGCTGTCGGCGGCCGAGAGCGCAACGCCGGTCCCCGACGCCTATCGCGTCAGCCTGCGCGAAGGCCTGACCACCCTGCTGTTGACCGCGCTCGATCACTCCGGCCGGCCGCATTTTGCCGACGTCCCGGCGATGCCCGCACCGGCGGCGATCCGCCGCGCGATCGCCTTCATCGACGCCCACGCAGAACAGCCCTTGACCATGGCGGAGGTGGCCGCCGCCGCCGGCACTAGTCTGCGGGCCTTGCAGGAAGGCTTCCGCCGCTTCCGTGGCACAACGCTGACGCAGACCATTCAGGACGCCCGGCTGGCGCGCTTCCGGGCGGCGCTCCTGGCGCCGCCGGCCGGGGCCACGGTGGCGCAGCTCGCTTTCACCGCGGGCCTCGGCCATCTCGGCCGCGCCGCCGAGGCTTACCGTGCCCGCTATGGCGAGACTCCCTCGTACACGCTCAGGCGCCGCGGCATGCCGCCGGCCTGACGGCCCAGTTGCGCCGCCCGATTCCCCTGCTATATCCGTCTCCTACACCGCTTACCTGCGCTCGTTCGCAGGAGTGAGCTTTGAGGAGCAAGCTATGGTCGCAGTGACCTTCCCCGACGGCGCGCGCCGTGAATACCCCCACAACACCACCGGTCTGGACATCGCCAAGGGCATTTCGCCCTCTTTGGCGAAACGCACCGTGGCGATGGCCCTGGACGGCGTCGTCACCGACCTGGCCGACCCGATCGATCATGACGCGAAAATCGAGTTCATCGGCCGCGAGGACCCGCGCGCGCTGGAGATGATCCGGCACGACGCCGCGCACGTGCTCGCCGAAGCGGTGCAGGAACTGTGGCCCGGTACCCAGGTCACGATCGGCCCGGTGATCGAGAACGGCTTCTATTACGACTTCCACCGCAACCAGCCGTTCACGCCGGAAGACTTGCCCGTCATCGAGAAGAAGATGAAGGAGATCATCGCCCGCGATAAGCCTTTCACCAAGGAAATCTGGTCGCGCGACAAGGCCAAGCAAACGTTTCGCGACATGGGCGAGATGTTCAAGGTCGAGCTGGTCGACGCCATTCCCGAAGACCAGACGATCAAGATCTACAAGCAGGGCGACTGGTTCGACCTCTGCCGCGGCCCGCATATGTCGTCGACCGGCAAGATCGGCACCGCTTTCAAGCTGATGAAGGTGGCCGGCGCCTATTGGCGCGGCGACAGCAACAACCCGATGCTCACGCGCATTTACGGCACGGCTTTCGCCAAGCAGGACGAGCTCGACCTCTACCTCAAGCAGATGGAAGAGGCCGAAAAGCGCGACCATCGCAAGCTCGGCCGCGAGATGGACCTCTTCCACTTCCAGGAGGAAGGCCCCGGCACCGTATTCTGGCACGCCAATGGCTGGACCATCTTCCAGGAAATCGTCGCTTACATGCGCCGCCGCCTGAAGGGCGACTATCGCGAGGTAAACGCGCCGCAGCTCCTCGACAAGGCGCTGTGGGAGACGTCGGGCCACTGGGGCTGGTTCCGCGAGAACATGTTCGCCGCGAAATCGGCCGGCGAGAACACCGAAGACGAGCGCGTCTTCGCCATCAAGCCGATGAATTGCCCGGGCCACATCCAGATCTTCAAGCACGGCCTGAAGTCGTATCGCGACCTGCCCTTGCGCCTCGCCGAATTCGGCATCGTGCACCGCTACGAACCGTCGGGCGCGCTGCATGGGCTCCTGCGCGTGCGCGGCTTCACGCAGGATGACGCGCATGTGTTCTGCACCGAAGACCAGATGGCCGACGAGTGCCTGAAGATCAACGATCTGATCCTGTCGACCTATGCCGATTTCGGCTTCGAGGGTGACATCACCGTCAAGCTGTCGACACGGCCGGAACAACGCGTCGGCACGGACGAGGCCTGGGATCACGCCGAAGGCATCATGCAAGACGTGCTCAAGCGCATCGAGGCGCAGGGCCAGGGCCGCATCAAGACCGCGATCAATCCGGGCGAAGGCGCGTTCTACGGGCCGAAGTTCGAATATGTGCTGCGCGACGCCATCGGCCGCGACTGGCAGTGCGGCACGACGCAGGTCGACTTCAACCAGCCGGAACGTTTCGACGCTTTCTACATCGGCGCCGACGGTGCCAAGACCACGCCGGTCATGATCCATCGCGCTATCTGCGGTTCGATGGAGCGCTTCCTCGGCGTCGTGCTCGAGCACTATGCCGGCCATCTGCCGCTGTGGCTTGCGCCGACGCAGGCCATGATCGCGACCATCACCCAGGAAGGCGACGATTACGCGCGCGAGGTCACCGCCGCCGCGCGCAAAATCGGCCTGCGCGCCGAGGTCGATCTTCGCAACGAGAAGATCAATTACAAGGTGCGCGAGCACTCGCTCGCCAAGGTGCCGGTGATGTTGGTGGTCGGCAAGAAGGAAGCCGAGACCCGCCAAGTCTCGATCCGCCGGCTCGGTTCCGACAAGAGCCAGGTGATGCCGCTCGACGAGGCGCTCAAGCTGCTCGCCGACGAAGCGACACCGCCGGACGTGAAGCGGGCCCGGGCGGAAGGCTAACCCGCCGCCCTGCTCTCGCTTTTGCGCGCCTGTATCGCCTCGCACATGCAGTCGGCGAGAAACAAAAACGACGTCGCGTAGAATCTTTGCGTGGCTTCCGCCATGCGCGGCTTGAGCACGACCATGCTCAGGTCGGCGCCAAGCCGCTCGACGAACCCCTGCTCGCCGGCGTCGCGGATCAGCTTGAGCACATGCGGACGCGACACCGCGAAGCGGCGCGCGAGTGCCGCGATCGAGATCGGCACCGGCCGGGACGGCGGCACCGTATCGTCCTCCGCGCCGGCGGCGATGAGGCTCATCAGAATCAGCATTCCGGCATTGCGCTCGCCGAAGAGGCCGAGATCTGGCGCGGAATGCACGAGACGAAAACCGGTGCGGAAGCGCTTGACCATCGCCTCTACGAAAGCGCCATCGACGTCCTTGTCGTCGAGCGCGGCCAACATAACCGCACCGTCGGCAAACAGCGGCGCCATGGCTGAAAAATGCACCTTCAAGCGCTCGCGCAACAACACGTAAAGCTTGTCGGTCGCCACCAGCCGGCGCTGACGGCGGTCGACGACGTCGATATCGGGCGCGAGATAGCCGGCAAACCGCATCAACGACAGCATGGCGCCGGCCCGGCCTGGGCTGCACACCGCGAACTCGCCACACAGCGCCTTCACCCGTGTCGGCGTCAGACCGGACGTTGGATCGGCGGGATCGCGGGTCGCATGCAGATAGAGCGCGATATAACCGAACAGCAGACGGCCACGATCATCCATCAGCCAGTTAAGCAGATGGCCGCCCTGATACATCGACACCAAGCCGGCGGCGGATTGCCGGATGGCCCGGCCAAAACCAAGCTGCGCCCGCAAGGATGCGATCGCCTCCGGCGTTGCGAATACTTGTTCTGCCGACGGCGCCATATCGACAATTACGTCCCTGCCCGTTGCCTACAGGCCTCTTAAAGCAGGGATGCAATCAAATTTCTACAGTCCACGACGTCGCCGCGTAGCGTCTGCCCGTGGAGACCTTTGCGCAACGCGGTCATTGCGAGACGCTCGCGGAGCGCGAGCGAACCCCGAAGCCAAGAACACAGGTGGAGTCGGTATGGCTGAAGTCCGGCTCCGCCCTTATAGGCCGCTCCGGAATGACGAGCACCGTGTTTCGCCAAGACCTCCTACGGGGACGGCCTTACTTCATCTGGGTCACGATATAAGCCGCGATATCCGACGCTTCGCCGGGCGTAATCTTTCGGCCGATCATCCCTCTGTTCTTTTCGATGACAAGGTACAAAGCGAGCCGCACCTCATCGAGCGCGGTCCGCCGTGGAATCTCCGCGAAGGCCAGCGCTTTTACCGCCGGGCGCCGTTGCTCATGCGTGACCTGATGACAGCCCGCGCACCAGCGAAGCGCAAGCTGCCGCCCCTGATTCGGATCGGCAGCCAGCGTCGGTGTGATGAGACTCATGAGGCAAAGCAGAGCACCGAATAATCGTCTCATCGTTGATCGTCCCCGGCGGAATCACCGGACACTCAACGGGCTTTTTTAGAGTCGATGGATGTTACTTATTACCCACGATGCAAAATAACGGCTGTCGCTTCTATCAGCCGACAACATGAAGCACACGATACCAGTGGAGAAGCATGCGATACCATCGGAGAAGCACGCGCTACCACTGAGCACGTCGCTTACCACTGACCGCCGCGCAACGAATGACATTCGAAGCGCTCGTTTTAATTAGTATAATTATAAAAACACAACCCAAAACGCACGCGCCTTGAATGCGACGGCAGTGTCGTAACCTAACGCCCTTGGTCGGCTATATAGGCCGCGAGATCCTCG
>JANLJK010000028.1 GCA_029255525.1 Pseudolabrys sp. | reverse complement strand
GCTCGGCGCGATAAAGCTGCAGGATCGTCCACAGAATGCGGAAACCGTCACTCCAGGTGTTGAGCTTGGAAGCCGAGCCTTCCGGCCGCGCGTAATAAGGCGTCTCGATCTCCGCCACAGCGATGCCGAGCTCGAGCGCGTGGATGGTCAACTCGGTCTCGATCTCGAAGCCGCCCGACAGCACCGGAAACGACTTGACGAAACGGCGCGAGAACACGCGATAGCCCGACAGCATGTCGTTGAAGTTCGGGCCGAACACCGAGGCGACGAAGCCCGTCAACAGCCGGTTGCCGGTTTCGTGGCCGGTGCGATAGGCGGCCTTCTCGCGATGGACGCGGCTGCCGACCACCATATCGAGACGGTCGTCGATGAGCCGCGCGATCATCTTGCGCACGCTCGGCGCGTCATAGGTGGCATCTCCATCGACCAGCACGTAGATATCGGCATCGACGTCGGTGAACATCCGGCGCACGACATAGCCCTTGCCCTGCCGGGTTTCGCTGAACACCTGCGCGCCGGCGGCGCGTGCCGCGGCCGCGGTATTGTCGATCGAGTTGTTGTCGTAGACGAGGACGGCGGCCTCGGGCAGCGCGGCGCGAAAATCGCCGACGACCTTGGCGACGGCCACCTCCTCGTTGTAGCAAGGAACCAGCACGGCGATCTTGTAGGCTGCTAAGTCCGTGCGATCGCGTGCCGCCGCGGAGGTTGTAATTTCTGCTGCCACCCGGTAGCCCCCTTGCATCCGCCGCGGCGTCACAACGCGGTGATACCGCAATGTAACGCACTTGCCGCGTTAACACAGCGTTTCTATGCTCGCCGTCCCGCCGAACCCGGAGATCCGAATTGGCCGTCGTCGTTCCCTTTGAAAGTCCGCGTCCCGCGGCGCTCAACCGCCTCGTCGATCTGGTGGCAGCCGATATGGAACGCGTCAACACGACGATCCTGGCCCGCACAGGCTCCGAAGTGGCGATGATCCCGGAGGTGGCGAACCACCTGATCTCGTCCGGCGGTAAGCGCCTGCGGCCGATGCTGACTTTGGCGATGGCCCAGCTCGCCGGCTATTCCGGCGACGGTCACATCAAGCTCGCCGCCGCGGTTGAGTTCATGCACACCGCGACTTTGCTGCACGACGACGTCGTCGACGAAAGCGACATGCGGCGCGGCAAGCTCGCCGCGCGCATGCTGTGGGGCAACGAGGCGAGCGTTCTGGTCGGTGACTTCCTGCTCGGCCAGGCTTTCAAGATGATGGTCGAGGTCGGCAATCTGCACGCGCTCGACATCCTGTCGTCGGCGGCCGCGGTGATCGCCGAAGGCGAGGTGATGCAGCTTGGCACCGCCAAGAACACCGCCACCAACGAGGACGAATACCTCGCCGTGATCCGCGCCAAGACGGCCGAATTGTTCGCCGCCGCCTGCGAGGTCGGGCCAGTGCTGGCGCTCAAGGAAAAGTCCGAGCAGGCCGCCTGCCGTTCGTTCGGCATGAATCTCGGCATCGCCTTCCAGTTGATCGACGACGCGCTCGACTACGGCGGCAAGTCCGCCAAACTCGGCAAGAATGTCGGCGACGACTTCCGCGAAGGCAAGATCACGCTGCCCGTGGTGCTGTCGTTCCGGCGCGGCAGCGAAAGCGATCGCGCCTTCTGGAATCGCACGCTCGGCAAGGGCGAGGTGAACGACGGCGATCTCGACACCGCGATGTCGCTGATGACCAAGCATCACGCCATTGAGGACACGGTCGGCCGCGCGCGCCACTACGGCGCGATCGCCAAGGACGCGCTGGCTTTGGCGCCCGATTCACCAATCAAGGAAGCGCTGGAAGAAGCAGTCGACTTCTGCATCGGCCGCGCGCACTGAAGGTTCGCGTCAGCGAACCTGGCCGCCAGAATAGCCGCTGCCCGGATCGCGCATCATGTAAGCGCGAATGTTCAGATCGGGGTCCTGGCCGACATACTCGCCGTAAGGAGCGACCGCCGGCGCGCAGCCGTTCGGCTGCGGCCTCTGCCCGAAGATCAGGTGTTCGAACGAGAACTGATACGGCCGATCGACACACTTCCCCGTAACCTTGCGAGGCTTCGCCGACGCCGCATCCACGGCGATGACGCTCAAACCGGCAAGCGCGATGACCAGCCAACGGATCTTCATGGTTCTCTCCAACTGCCGCGCGGTGCCTATCGGCAAATCGCTCGCTTGGCAACAAGCCACGGTCAACGCGGCCTTTTCAAGGAGGTTCGGTATCAGGCCGTAAATACCGCTTAACCAAGCGTGGTGGCGGCGACCCACCAGCCCGGCTGCTCCGCGGTGAGGCTATGCGCCGCGCTGACGGCGGCCTCGGCCGAATCGAACAGGGCAAAGCAGGTCGACCCCGAACCGGACATACGTGCGAGCCGCATGGCCGGCAGCGCGCGCAACCGCTCCAGCACCGCGGCCACCGCCGGCTCGCAGGCGATGGCAGCGTCGGTCAGGTCGTTGCCATGCGCCTCGAGAAAACCCAGCATCTCGGCGAAGCGGCCCGGCACCTGCGTCAGCGGTTTCTTGCTCGCCTGCGCCAGCGAGAACTTCGCGAAGACGTCGCGCGTGACCAGCGGCACGCCTGGATTGACCAGCACCGCCGGTAATTCCGGCAGCCACAACGGCTCGGACAATTGCTCGCCGATGCCGCGCATGATGCGGGCGCGCGGATCGAGACAGACCGGCACGTCGGCGCCGACCTGGGCGGCGGCGGCAAGCAGGCGCGGATCGTCGGCCAGGAGACCGTTGGCGCGCGCCAGGAGGCGCAGCGCCGCGGCGGCGTCCGACGAGCCGCCGCCAATACCGGCGGCGACGGGAAGCTTCTTCTCCAGCAGGAAATGCCCAGCCTTGAGGCCCGGCACCTGCTCATGCAGCTTGGCGAAGGCCTTCAGCACGAGATTGCCGGCCGCGGGCCCGCAGGCGCCGGCATTCGGCCCGGTGATGTCGAGCCCGAGCGCGGCGCCGGGCGTGAGGCTCAGCGTGTCGCCGACATCGGCGAAGACCACCAAGCTTTCCAGCTCATGATAGCCGTCGGCGCGGCGGCCGACGATGCGCAAAGTCAGATTGATCTTGGCGGGGGCTTGTTCGACCAGAGGAGCGGTCACGGAAAGAGCCTTAAAACGCAATCAGTCCTAGATGAACCCGGTGAAGCCTCCGTCCCGTCACCCTGAGGCGCGAGCGCAGCGAGCCTCGAAGGGGGCGGCCGATCATCCTTCGAGGCTCGCGCGCCAAAAGCGCGCTCGCACCTCAGGATGACGGGTCAATCTTAACCGCCGTCGCCGACCTTCTTGCCGGCCTTGGCCTGCGATGAGGTCTCTTCCGGCAGACCGTTCTTCAGCTTCTCTTCGATCTTCGGCAGCTCTTCCGGATCGGGCTTCAGGTCGCGCGCATGGGCCCACTGAAACTTGGCCTCGAGCTCGCGGCCGACGCGCCAATAGGCGTCGCCGAGATGGTCGTTGATGGTCGGGTCTTCCGGCTTGAGCTCGATGGCGCGCTCGAGCTGCTTTGCCGCCTCGTCGTAATTGCCGATGCGATAATAGGCCCAGCCGAGCGAGTCGACGATGTAGCCGTCGTCGGGCCGCTGCTGCACGGCCTTCTTGATCATGGTCATGCCCTCGTCGAGGTTCACGCCCTGATCGATCCAGGAATAACCGAGATAGTTAAGCACGTGCGGCTGCTCGGGGAACAGCACAAGCGCCTTCTTGAGATCGGCTTCCGCCTTCTGCCACTGCTTGGAGCGCTCGTAGCAGATGCCGCGGAAATAGAAGAGCACCCAGTTCGCCTTCTCCGGCTTGGCGATCTGGTCGATGCCCTTGGAATAGACATCGCCGCATTCGGCGAACTTCTTATGGCCGCGCAGCACATTGCCGAGCGCCATGATGGCTTCGACATCGTCCGGCCGCTGCTTGATCAGCGCCTGGAGATGCTTCTCGGCCTCGGCGGCGCGGTCGAGCGTATCGAAATTGGCAGCCATCTGGATGGCGGCGTTCCGATGCAGCGGCGAGCTCGCCGGGATGCGCTCGTAGATCTTGATCGCCAGCTCGGGCTTCTTGAGCGACTCGTAGAGATCGGCGAGCGACAGCAGCGCCAGCGGATGGGTCGGCGCCAGGAACAGCGAGAGCTGCAGATAAACGAGGCCGAGATCCTCGCCGCCGCGGCGGCCAAGCGAGGCGCCCAGACCGTACAGCGCTTCGGCGGCGCCGGCCTGCGCCGACGAGACCAGCATCGGCAGCTTCTCGCCGGCCTTCAGCTTGGTCATCGCCTCGACGATCAGCGGATGGCGCGGCAGCACCTTGTCGAAGGCTTCGTAGATGGCGAGCGCTTCCTGCGGCGACTTGTTGCGCGACAGCCAGCTGCCATAAGCCTCGACCACGCGCAGCGCCGAGGAGTCCGCCTTGTAGGCGCGCTCGAAGCGCTTGCCGGCTTCCTTCTCGTTGCCGGCGAGATCGAGGATCATGCCGGCATGCAGGTCCTTGAAGATCGCGTACCACTCCGGACCGGCTAGACGGTCAATGGCGGCGATGGCGCCCTTGGAGTCCTTGGCGCCGAACTGGGCCCATGACGACAGCAAGGTCGCGGTCAAATCGGTGATCGGCCCGCGCACCGACTGCGCCAGTTCCTTGCGGGCGGTGGCGTATTGCTTCTTCTTCAGCGCATTGACGCCGATGACCAGACGGGCGACGCGGTCGCTCTTGTCGGTCTGCGCCACGCGGTCGGCATATTTGACGGCGTCGTCGATATTGCCGTCGACCAGCAGCGACAGGAACGCGCGGTCGAGCAGCTCGCCATTCTTCGGATCGCGGATCAGCGCCGCGCGGTAGTAGGCGGCGGCCGCACCCGCGTCGCGCATCTGGCCGGCATGGCGGGCGGCGAGATAGCTGCCCGACGCGGTCAGCCCGACGAGGTCCTGCTCGCTCGGCTGGGCGGCAAGCTCGATCGGGGCCGCCGCCAGAATGGCGGCGAGCGCGGTGCCGGCAATGCACCGGGCAAAGCTCAAAGAAGTCACTGGCGACGCTCCAAAAGGGCGATAGCGGCGTGGCGCGCGCGAACCGCCTAGGTTGAGCCAAGAATGGCCTTTTTGCGCCGCCCCCGCAAGAACAGCCATGACGGCATCAAGACTGAAGCTTGAAAGCCCCGATGTGGCAGCATCGTGACCGCACCGAAGCGCTCCGGTCACATGTTGGGGTAATTCGGCCCGCCGCTGCCTTCCGGCGGAACCCAGGTGATGTTCTGATTCGGGTCCTTGATGTCGCAGGTTTTGCAGTGGACGCAGTTCTGGGCGTTGATGACGTATTTTTCGGCACCGCCCTCCTCAACCCACTCGTAGACGCCCGCCGGGCAATAACGCGCCGAGGGCCCGGCAAAGACGTCGTGCTCGGAGCGCTTCTGCAGGTCCATGTCCTTCACCTTCAAATGCGGCGGCTGGTCTTCCTCGTGATTGGTGTTGGAGAGGAACACCGAGGACAGCCGGTCGAAAGTGAGCTTGCCGTCGGGCTTGGGATAGACGATCGGCGTGCATTCGGACGCCGGCTTGAGCGTGGCGTAGTCCGGCTTGCCATGGCTGACGGTGCCGAACAGCGAGAAGCCGAGCGTGCGGGTCCACATGTCGAGGCCGCCGAGCGCGATGCCGAGCATCGTACCGAACTTCGACCACAGCGGCTTGGCGTTGCGCACGCGTGACAAATCCTTGCCGATCGGCGAGGCGCGCCAGGCGCTGTCGTAATCGGCGAGCTCATCATGGCCGCGGCCGGCCGACAAAGCCGCTGCGGCGGCTTCCGCCGCCAGCATGCCGGACAGCATCGCGTTGTGGCTGCCTTTAATGCGCGGCACGTTCATGAAGCCGGCGTCGCAACCGATCAGCGCGCCGCCCGGGAAGGTCAACTTCGGCACCGACTGATAGCCGCCTTCGGTCAGCGCGCGCGCGCCGTAAGCGAGCCGCTTGCCGCCTTCGAAGGTGTCACGCACGAGAGGATGCGTCTTGAAACGCTGAAACTCCTCGAACGGCGACAGATACGGATTCTTGTAATTGAGATGCACGACGAAACCGACCGACACCAGGTTGTCGTCGAAGTGGTAAAGAAACGAGCCGCCGCCGGTCGAGCCGTCGAGCGGCCAGCCGAACGAGTGCTGCACCAAGCCCTTCTTGTGCTTCTCCGGCTTGACCTGCCACAGCTCCTTCAGACCGATGCCGAACTTCTGCGGCTCGCGGCCGTCCGCGAGCGAGAACTTGGCGATGAGCTGCTTGCCGAGATTGCCGCGCGCGCCCTCCGCGAACAACGTATACTTGGCGCGCAATTCCATGCCGCGCGTGAACGAATCCTTCGGCGCGTTGTCCTTGCCGATACCCATGTCGCCGGTGGCGATGCCGGCGACCGCGCCTTTGTCGTCGTACAGCACTTCCGCCGCGGCAAAGCCCGGATAGATCTCGACACCGAGCGCTTCCGCCTTGGTGGCGAGCCAGCGGCAGACGTGGCCTAGCGACACGATGTAATTGCCGTGGTTGCCCATCAGCGGCGGCAGCATGATGTTCGGCAGCCGCAGCGAGCCGCTATGGCCGAGGAAATAGAAGCGGTCGTCGGTGACCGCGGTCTTGATCGGCGTGTCCTCGCTACGCCAGTCGGGGACCAGCTTGTCGAGGCCGACCGGATCGATCACGGCGCCCGAGAGAATATGCGCGCCGACCTCGGAGCCTTTTTCCACGACAACGACGGAAATGTCGGGGCTGATCTGCTTGATACGAATGGCGGCGGCCAAGCCGGCCGGGCCGGCGCCAACCACCACCACGTCGAATTCCATCGCCTCGCGTTCGGGCAACTCGGTCATGAATAGGTCTCCCTCAGCCTTCTTTTTCCACTTTTGCACAGGAGCGGCAATCGCGCAGCGACCA
Organism: Pseudolabrys sp.; assembly: GCA_029255525.1. Classification (GTDB taxonomy): domain Bacteria; phylum Pseudomonadota; class Alphaproteobacteria; order Rhizobiales; family Xanthobacteraceae; genus Pseudolabrys. Next base: position 3,701 of record JANLJK010000028.1, on the reverse strand, counting down.
TGCTAAAGTGCAAAAATGGTCCTGACCGGCAACAAACCCGCACGCGAACTCATCGACTTCTACCTGGAAGCGGGAGTCGATGCGCTTCTCAATGAAGCGCCTGTGGATCACTTCGCCGAGGAGCCCCCGCCGCTCCAGCCGGCGGTCCGCGCCGCGCCCGCCGCTGCCCCGGAAACCCGATTCCCGGCGGGTCCTGCCCCGGCGTTTCCCCAGGCTCCCGACGCCGCCGTCATGGAAGCACGCTCCACCGCCAAGGGCGCCCAGTCGCTCGAGGAATTGCGCGAGATCCTGCAGCGTTTCGACGGCTGCGCGCTGAAGGCGACCGCCACGCAACTCGTCTTCGCCGACGGTACGCCCGGCGCGCGTGTGATGCTGGTCGGCGAGGCGCCCGGCCGCGACGAGGACCTCGAGGGGCTGCCCTTCGTCGGCCGCTCCGGCAAGCTCTTAGATCGCATGCTGGCGGCGATCGGTCTCGACCGCACCCAGGTCTACATCGCCAACATCGTGCCCTGGCGGCCGCCTGGCAACCGCACGCCGACGCCGCAGGAGTCGCAGATCTGCCTGCCCTTCATCACGCGCCAGATCGAGCTCGCCAATCCGGACATCCTGGTCTGCCTCGGCGGTCCATCGGCGCAGACTTTGCTCGGCCTGAAGGAAGGCATCACCAAGACGCGCGGCCGCTGGTTCAATTTCGACACCGGCACGCGCGAGATCCGCGCCATCCCAACCTTCCACCCGGCCTTCCTGCTGCGCAGCCCGTTGCAGAAGCGTTTCGCCTGGCGCGACTTCCTGGCGATCAAGAAGGCGCTGGCCGCAAACTAGAGCGGATTCCGGTTGCCCTGCTTGGCGCTTTACGCCGCTCGTCCCCGCGAAAGCGGGGATCCAGCGCTGGATTCCCGCTTTCGCGGGAATGAGCGGAGCTTGTGCATGTGAATTCGATCAGGCCGAACGTGCTCTACCGATACGCCACCAGCACCGCGCCGACCGCGATCAGCGCGATGCCGAGCCAGTTCGGCGCGGTGAGCTTCTCGCCGAGAAAGATCACGCCGAAGATAGCGACCATCACCACCGACAATTTGTCGATCGGCGCGACCTTCGCCGCTTCGCCAATTTTGAGCGCACGAAAGTAACATAACCACGACGCGCCGGTGCCCAGGCCTGACAATAGCAAGAAGAGATAAGTGCGGCCGGAGATCGTGTTGGGCGCCTGGAACTGCCCGGTCACCGCCAGCAGAAAACCGAGCGTGACGATGACGACGATCGTGCGCACGAAAGTGGCGAGATCAGAATTGATGTTCTCGACGCCCACTTTGGCGAAGATCGCCGTCAGCGCCGCGAACACTGCGGACAAGAGCGCCCAGATTTGCCAGGACGACCACAGGCTCATTTATTTCTCCGCCATGTAGGCCGGCGTGCCTCCGGCAAGGAAATCGGCGCGCGGCGGCGCGAACATGTCGACGACCTCCGCATCCTCCGGGAAGAAGCCTTCGTGCTCGACCCCGCCGGGGATCACCGCCAGATCGCCGGCACTCATGCTGCGGCGCTCGTCGCCGATACGCAGCTCCAACTTACCCTTGAGCACCCAGACGATCTGCTCATGCGGATGCGTGTGCGCGGCCGACACGGCGCCGGCCTTCACATCCCACCAGACGATCATGCCCTGTTTGCCCGACAGCACGCGCCGGCTGAGCTTGTCCGTGATGCGCTCTTCCGGCAGAGCCGCGAGCTGTTTGAAGCCGAACATGACGGTCACAAGTCTCTCCTCGCGTCGCGTGGTCCGGCGCTTTGCGCCGTCCCGGAATGACCATCAAGGCGTGATTGGCGGCCGGATCATCGACCAGCCGGTGCGCAGGAGCGGCATGAATCCCTGCATCGTGCGCGCGAAAGAGCGCGGCACTTCAGTGACCATATCGGGGAACTGCGCCTTGATCGCCGGCGGCGGCGTGCCGGCATTGTCGGTCGCCGGCCAGACCAAGAGACCGCCGTGCCTGCGCAGGTCGTCCGCCGAGGTCCAAGGACTGCGCTCCGGCGCCCAGGCGAAATAGACGTGCGGCCGGCTCGGCGACGCCATGGCGATGAGCGGCGCGAGCTTGGCGTCGCCGGTAATGTAAGTGAGCGGCTGGCCGGTGCGGCGTTGATAGGTCTCGGCGAAGAAGCGGCCCTCGACATTGGCCGGCTGCGCGATGGCAAGCTCGGTCTTCAGCGTCCACGGCAGCAGCGCCATGCCGAGCACGACCAAAGCCGGCGGCGCGGCCAGAAGGCCAAGCCAGGCATAAGACACGAGCCGCTCGCGAAAGAGTTGGACCTGATTGCCGGCGGCCACCACCACCGCCAGACCCGACAGCACCACCAAAGGCGCGATGCGATCGAGCGGGCCGAGCCGTCCGGTGGCGAAGACGATCGCCACCGCGATAACCGCGGGCGCCAACGCGAACACATAGACATAGACGCGCGCGAAGCCGGTCGCGGGATGGCGCATAATCTCCGGCGCCTGTTCGCGGCGTTTGCGCGGCCAGCCGCTCGCCAGCCATACCAGCAGCAACAGGCCGAGATGCGCGAGGAAGATCGCCAGCGCCAGCCACCCCCAGGGTGGCAAATGTCCAGCCGCGACGACGCTGTCATTGAGGCCCGACAGCACCAGATCGCGCATCCGCACCAGCCAAGCGGCATGCGGAAACACGACGATGGCCAGGAGCAGCACCGCGAGCCAGGGCTCGGGATGCAAAAGCGCTCGCCGGCCGCGCGGCGCGGCAATCGTGAACACGATCAGCAGAGCGACGAGGATCAGCCCCGTATAGCTCGCCAGCAGCAGCAGGCCGAGATCGAAGCCGAGCAGGAACCAGTAGCCGCGTTCGCCGTCGCCGACCGCGCGCCAGTAATGCAGCAGCGCAATGGCCCAGAGCGGCGCGGCCAGCACGGCCGGGCCGAAATTCGGGCTCGGCACCGTGAAGACCGAAATGCCGACCATCAGCAACACCGCCAGCACGGCGTGGCGTTTGCCGACGATACGGCAGCCGAGCGCGAACACGCCCCAATAGGTCCCGACGATGCAGGCCTGCGCCAGTGCATAGAGACCGAACGATCCCGCCAGGCGATAGGCGAGCTCGCCGAGCCAGAAAGCGAGCGGCGGCCCAAGATAGCTGCCGAGCAGGAACTCGTGGCCGATGGCGAGCAGCATCGGCACGTCAGCAGGTGGCGCGCTGTAGAACAGCGCCGGCACCACGGTCCACAGCACGGCTTGCGTCAGCGCGATGGTCCAGAACACCACCGCCGGCCGGCCGCGCAGGAATTCGATGAGCAGGGAGACGTAATGCATTGGGCCGGGGGCGCGCTGTCTTTCTTATCCCTCCCCCGCAGACGGGAGAGGCATAGGAATGAGGAATAAAGAACAGCCACTAAGGTGGCAACAACCCCGCCGCCGTCTCGTCGGATACCGAGTCGAGGGCGGCGAGCTTGGCCGCCACCGGGGCGAAGGACCTGCGGTGGTGAATCGTGGGACCGAGCTTCTGCAGCGCGGCGGAATGCTCCGGCACGCTGTAGCCCATATGCCGCTCGAAGCCGTAGCCAGGATGCGCGAGGCCGACTTGCATCATCAGCCGGTCACGCGTGACCTTGGCGACGATGGAGGCGGCGGCGATCGACATCACCAGCGCGTCGCCCGATACCACGGCTTCGCAATCACAGCCGCAGTCGATCTTCAT
>JANLJK010000027.1:8990-10691 GCA_029255525.1 Pseudolabrys sp. | reverse complement strand
GTCGTCGATGATGGCGGAGGCGAGGATCACCTGGCCGACCACGCGGCGCATGAAGTTCATTTCGCGTACGACCGCGGCGACGATCTTCACCGAGGCGATAGACAGCGCGGTGCCGAGGAAGAGGGAGGTGATCAGCCGCTTTTCCGGATCGGGCAGCATGGCGTCCGGCAGCATTTCGCCGAGCGCGACGCCGCAGGCGAAGGGCACGACGATGCCCATCAGCGACGCGAAGACCGAGGCGCGCCCGGTCTGACGCACCAGCTTGAGATCGGTCTCCATGCCGGTGAGCAGCAGCAGGAGCAGGATGCCGAACTGCGAGACGCCGTCGATCATCGCCTTCTGTTCGGGCGTCTTGGGAAACATCGCCTGCTGCAGGTCGGGCGCGAGCAGCCCGAACAAAGACGGCCCGAGCAGCAGGCCGGCAATGAGCTGGCCCATCACGGCGGGTTGGCGCCAGCGCAACATGACTTCACCGAGCAGGCGGCCGACGACCATCAGCGCGACCAACTGGGCGATGAAGACGACTTCCGACGGCCCCTTGTGGACGTCGCCACCGGAGGCTTCGCCCCCGGGCGCTGCGGCCAACGCGGGGACCGCGATCAGCGCGGCAAGCGCCACCAGCAACCACGGCCAACGCTTCGGGCTGTCGTTGGTGATGTCCGGCATCGTTTCCCCTCGGCATCGTCCGCCGGACGGGAATGCATCAGGCCGCGCTGCGCCCGCGCCACCGCGGCATGCGGCAGCCGAGGCCGTGCGCCCGCTGTCTGAAAGCTCCCCGAACGGCGTCTTTCAAGCCTCTGACAACCCGACGGAACCGGGGAAGTTCCACGCAGCGGCCGGCGCCGTCTGCGTTAGAAGCGCGCCGAAACACCGATGAAGGGATTGATCCGGTCGGCGCCATCGGTGACGCCGATATTGATGCCGGCATCGAGCTGCAAATTCTTCGTCAATTGGTAAGCGACGCCGGTCGCCACGATGACGATCTCGCCGCGCGGGTCGCGCGTGCCTAAGCGGCTGGCAACCTCGTAATAGGTGCTCAGTTGATCGGTCCAACCATAGGACAGTGACGCGCTGGCGAGATATTCGGGGTGATAATGCGTGCTGTCGTCGGCACGCACCATGTCGAGCCCGCCGTTGAGGCCGAGCGAGAACTTGTCGGAAAGCTTCACCGCGAACGGCACGATGAGGCCGCCGCTGACCGTCTCGGGGCTGATGCCGTTGCCGCGGTCGGTCGGGAAGATGACGTAGGGCAGGAGGCCAAAAGCGGTATCCCCGGGCTTTTCGAACGTATCGTTGCCCCAGAAACTGTATTTGGCGCGAATGTCGAGGCCACCGACGCCCTTGTCGCGCGTCGCGTCGCTGCCATCACCGGGCTTCGTGCGCACCACGCCGTAAGGCTGCCAGACGACGTTGATCTCGGCCGCATTGGTCAGGCCGATCCGGATATTGGTGGTGCCGAACTCGTAGCTGTCGGTCACGGTGCCTTCCGTATCGGGACGCGAGCGGACGTAGCCGAACAAGTTCGTTTCGATCTGAACGTGGCCGGCGTCGACCGTGAAGGGGCTTTCAGTTGTGTCGGGGCGATCAGTGGTGAGGTCGCGGAGCAGCCGGTCGGGGGTCGGGTTGAAGAGGGTGTACTGGCTCTTGTCGTCGGCGGCCTGCGCCGCGGCCGCAAACGCCGCCCAGAAGGCGATGCCGGCC
>JANLJK010000027.1:0-8890 GCA_029255525.1 Pseudolabrys sp. | reverse complement strand
GTAGCTTCTCAGCAAGGCCCATGCGATGACCGTTTCAAGCGAAACCGCCAAGGAACCTTTCGGCCCCATGTCCGGCGACTCCAAAACGAGCTGGCGCACCGCCTCCGGCCAGCCCAGCCTCTCCGAGGTGCATTCGACCATCGCCGTGCCGTGGGAGGGCTCCTGGTTCCGGCGGCTGATCGCGTTCTCCGGTCCCGGCTACATGGTCTCGGTCGGCTACATGGACCCAGGCAACTGGGCGACCGACCTCGCCGGCGGCTCCAAGTTCGGCTACACGCTGCTCGCGGTCATCATGGTCTCGAACCTGATGGCTATCCTGCTGCAGGCCTTGGCCGCGCGGCTCGGCATCGCCACCGGCCGCGATCTGGCGCAAGCCTGCCGCGACGCGTTTCCACGTCCCGTTGGCTTCCTTCTGTGGGCGGCCTGCGAACTGGCGATCATCGCCTGCGACCTCGCGGAGGTGATCGGTACCGCCATCGCCTTGAAGCTGCTGTTCGGCATCCCGCTGCTCGGCGGCGCGCTGATCACCGCGCTCGACGCGTTCCTGTTGCTGCTCTTGATGAACAAGGGCTTCCGCTTCCTGGAGGCCTTCATCGTCGCGCTGCTGATCGTGATCGCGGTGTGCTTTGGGGTGCAGATCGTGCTGGCGGCGCCGCCGGTCGCCGCCGTGCTCGCCGGCTATCTGCCGTCAACCGAGATCGTCACCAATCCGGAGATGCTCTACATCGCCATCGGCATTCTCGGTGCGACGGTGATGCCGCATAACCTCTATCTACACTCCTCGATCGTGCAGACGCGCCGCTTCGAGCGCAGCGACACGGGCCGCGCGCATGCGATCCGCTGGGCGACCATCGACTCCACGATCGCGCTGATGCTGGCCCTGTTCGTCAACTCGGCGATCCTGATCGTCGCCGCGGCCGTCTTCCACGCCAATGGCAAGGACGTGACCGAGATCGAGGAGGCTTACGCGCTGTTGTCGCCGCTGTTGGGCGTCGGCATCGCCTCGGTGCTGTTCGCGGTGGCGCTGCTCGCCTCCGGCCTCAATTCCACTGTAACGGCGACGCTTGCCGGCCAGATCGTGATGGAAGGCTTTCTGCGTATCCGTCTGCCGCATTGGATGCGGCGGCTTCTGACGCGCGCCATCGCCATCGTGCCGGTGGTGGTCGTCACCGCGCTCTATGGCGAGAGCGGTACCGGCAAGCTGTTGATCCTGAGCCAGGTGATCTTGTCGATGCAGTTGCCCTTCGCGGTGATCCCGCTGGTGATGTTCACCGCGGACGCCAAGAAGATGGGCAAGTTCGCGGTGCCGCGCCCGGTCGCTCTATTGGCCTGGCTCGTCGCCGCGATCATCGTCGTACTGAACGTGAAGCTGCTGATCGATACGTTCTCGGGCGGTTGACCGCTAGTCTTCCACCCGCGTCCAGCCCGACGGCATCAGGCGTTCCTGCGGCAGGAAGCGGCCCTTGTAGTCCATCTTGCGTGAGCCCCGCACCCAATAGCCGAGATAGACGTAAGGCAGGCCCATCTTCAGCGCGCGGTCGACATGATCGAGGATCATGAAGGTGCCGAGCGAGCGGTCGGCCTCTTCTGGGTCGAAGAACGAATAGACCATCGACAGGCCGTCGCTGAGCACGTCGCTCAACGCCACCGCCATCAGTTGGCCGAGGCCGCGGCCGCTGAAGCCTGAGTCCGGGCCGCGCCGGCGATATTCGATGACGCGCGTCTCGACATGGCTGTCCTCGATCATCATCGCGTAATCGAGCACGGTCATATCGGCCATGCCGCCGTCGCGATGGCGGGCGTCGAGATAGGCGCGGAACACCGAATACTGCTCGGAGGTCGGCGTCGGCGAACGCATATCGCCGATGAGATCGTCGTTGCGCTCGGCGATGCGGCGCATGTTGCGCGACGGCTTGAAGTCGGCCGCCACCACGCGCACGGATACGCAGGCCCGGCAGGTCTCGCAGGCCGGCCGGTAGGCGATCGATTGGCTGCGGCGGAAGCCGCCATGGGTGAGCAGGTCGTTGAGCTCGCCGGCGCGTTCGCCCACCAGATGGGTAAATACCTTGCGTTCTTCCTGGCCGGGCAGATACGGGCACTGCGACGGTGCCGTCAGGTAGAACTGCGGGGTGTCGCGCGAGTGCTGGGTCACTAATCAGGCCATATGATTTGCGCCGGTGTCGGCCGGCCAAGGGCGAGCGACGGATGTTCCATGAGTCGCACTAGCATCGCGCGGTATGAACCTGCCGTCAAAGGGCATCATGCAGCCCCGTAACCGGCCCGTCCTGCTCTTAACATGGCGGCCCGTTCCGGATTGTTGATGATCACCGTGCCGAGCACGATGTCGTGCAGCAGGCGGCTCCGTTCGTTGAAGAACGCGACCAAGAGGATGAAGGGCGTCAGCGCCGACACCGAGATCCAAAACGCGATGGCGTGTACGGCGCCGAGCACGAAATAGGCCGGTGCGCCGTACCAGGTGCGCATTTCCAGATCCATCACCCGCATGCCGATGGTGGCCGAGCGCGGCCCGCCGAGCGTGACGCCGAAATAGCAGAGCGCCCAGATCACCGTGGCCGGCGATAGCAGCCAATAGAGCGCGAAGCCGAGGCCCAAGGTGACGATGCCGAAGGCGAAAATGAACATCGCCGCCAACACGACGGGGATCGAGATCACGACGAAGTCGATGACGAAGGCCACGACCCGCCGCGCCAGCACGCCGTCGAACAGCTCGGGGTTGCGCTGCGGATCGTAGGCATGCGGCTTGATATCGATCGGCATGGTGTGAGCCCCCGGGGACGTATCGTCAGGATCCAAAGATAAACCCAGGAAAGGGGCGCCGCCAGGGCAGACACTGTGCCGGCTGGCAGCCCCGCCGGCCTTCCGGCATGGTAGGACCGAGTCCCCGGAGGAATGTCTTGCCCATTACCTTGCCTGTCACGCTCGCCGATATCGAAGCCGCCCGCCGCATCATTGCCGGCGCGGTGCTGCGCACGCCGATGCTGCCCGCGCCGAAGCTGTCGGCGCTGACCGGGGCCGAAGTCTACGTTAAATACGAGAACCTGCAGGTCACCAACGCCTTCAAGGACCGCGGCGCGCTGGTGAAGCTGTCCTCGCTCACCGAGGCGGAGCGGGCGCGCGGCGTCGTCGCCATGTCGGCCGGCAATCATGCCCAGGCGGTCGCCTACCACGCCGCGCGGCTGAAGATCCCGGCGACCATCGTGATGCCGGTGACCACGCCCTTCGTGAAGGTCGCCGCCACGCGCTCCTACGGCGCTGAGGTGGTGCTCGACGGCGAGACGGTGGCGGAAGCGCAGGCGCGCTGCGAACGCCTACAGGCGGAGCGGAGCCTGATCCTGGTGCATCCTTACGACGACCCCAAGGTGATCGCGGGGCAGGGCACCATCGCGCTGGAGATGCTCGACGACGTGCCGGACCTCGCCGCGCTGCTCATCCCCATCGGCGGCGGGGGGCTGATCGCCGGCTGCGCCATCGCGGCGCGCGCCCGCAACCCGGCGATCGAGATCATCGGCGCGGAGGCCGAATTATACCCATCGGTGTGGAACGCGCTGCGCGGCGAGCACCGGCCGATCGGCGGGCCGACCTTGGCCGAAGGCATCGCGGTGAAGAACGTCGGCGTGCTGACGTTGCCGGTGATCCGCGACCTGGTCTCGGACGTAGTTCTGGTCAACGAGGCCGAGCTCGAACGTGCCGTGAACCTCTATCTCACTTTGCAGAAGACCATGGCCGAAGGCGCCGGCGCCGCCGGGCTTGCCGCGCTCCTGGCCCAGCCCGAGCGCTTCAAGGGCAAGCGCGTCGGCCTTATCCTATCCGGCGGCAATACCGATCCGCGCGTGCTTGCTTCGATCATGATGCGCGAATTGGCGCGCGAAAGCCGCATCGTCTCATTCCGCCTGAGCATCCCCGACAGGCCCGGCGTGCTCGGCATCATCGCGACACGCCTTGGCTCTCTCGGTGCTAACATTCTGGAGGTCGAGCACCGCCGGCTTCTGCTCGACGTGCCGGCCAAGGGCGCCAAGCTCGACGTCACCATCGAGACGCGCGACGCCGCCCATGCCGAGGAAATCCTGGCCGCGCTGTCGGCCGACGGCTACGAGCCGGCGCATATCGAGGCCGGCCTGATGATCGAGTGAGACTGCGTGCGGGCAAGAGAATGTCTTTCTCTTGCGCGCGCTTTGCGGTGGTAAGTCTTCTGCCGTGACCCTCGGCCGCGCAACACCTAACTATGCCGGGGGCATCCATTCTCCAGAAGCGGGCTTCACGTGCGGCGCATTCGCCAACCGAGGTGATCGGCGACACGATTGTTGTCCATCCTTCGCACCGGAACTTTGGCACGGGCATTCCGCGCGGCGGGCCGCCGCTAGCATGAGGATGCGCCGAAAAGGCTCACCTATGTAAGGTAATTCAGCCTTTGACAGCCGCGCATTCGGCGCTCATGCCCACTGTCAAATGTTCCGCGAAACCTCCCATCCGGCTTTCGAAGCGTCGCTCGTTCCCGCCGATTCTTCGCCAAGCTCCGATCCCGTCGCCAAAGCCCGCGCGCTCGCGCAGGCCATGGCGCCGCTGACGCCGCCGCAGCGTCTGGCGCTGCTGCGGCGTGAGCTTGATGGCCGGCTGGTCTTCACGCACGGCTTCGGCATCGAAGGCCAGTTGCTGTTTCACTGGATCTGCGAGCAGAACCTCGCCATCGACGTCGTCACGCTCGACACCGGCCGGCTGTTTCCGGAGACCTACGAGTTGTGGGAGAAGACCGAAGCGCGCTATGGCCGGCGCATCCGCGCCATCTATCCGGACGGCGCGGCGCTGGAGCGGCTCGTCGCCCGTGACGGCATGTTCGGCTTTTATGACTCGGTCGAGGCCCGTCACGCCTGCTGTGGCGTGCGCAAGGTCAAGCCGCTGGAAGAGGCACTGTCAGGCGCGCAGGCCTGGCTGACCGGCGTGCGTGCCGACCAGACCGATACGCGCCATGCGGCGAGCCTGGCCGATTTCGAGCACGGCCGTGGTCTCATCAAGGTCAATCCGTTGCTCGACTGGACGCGGGCGCGGGTGCTGGCGGAAGTGGCCGCGCACGACGTGCCGATCAATGCGCTGCATGCCAAAGGCTTCGCCTCGATCGGCTGCGAGCCCTGCACGCGCGCCATCAAGCCCGGCGAGTCCGAGCGCAATGGCCGCTGGTGGTGGGAGCAGGGTGGCAGCCGCGAATGCGGCCTGCATCTGCCGAAGGCGGGCTGAGGCCTCAGGCCGCCGAGGATTGCGTCTGGGCCCTGGCCGCGCGGTTTGCGTTTATTTCCTTCAGCGTCGCGTCGGTCTTGTGCAGCGCCAGGACATTGATGCCAGCATCCAGCACCTCGTAGCCGCGCTCGATCAGCCACTGGCGCAACGCTTCGCGGCCGGTCTTGATCTGCTCGATCAGGAGGATGGGCCGGCACCGCTCAATGGTCTGCCGCGCGCCTTCCAGCGCTTCCAGTTCCATGCCTTCGATGTCGAGCTTGATCAAATCGAGCCGTGCCAGCTTCAGGTCGTCGAGCGCGAGCTTCTGCACCGGCATCAGTTTGGACTCGGAATAGTCGATCTGCTGGCCGATGAACTCGTTGTTGTCGCTCTTGCGCAGCTCCAGGCTGCCGAAGCTCGATGCGGTCAGATAATCGGGCGTCGGGATGTTCATCACGCCGGATTCCGACGACACCGCCGCGTGCATGCAGATGGCGTTGAAGGCGTTGTTGACGGCGATATTGCCGGCAAGCGCGTAATAGATGCGCTCCTGTGCCTCGATGGCGATCACCGAGCCCCAGCCGGTCATGGCGGTGGCCCATTCGACCGTGTGCACGCCGATATTGGCGCCGCAATCGATCGCCACCACGCCGTCGCCGTGGAAGCGTCGCCGCATCTCGAGAAGCTGCACGGCAAGCTCGACCTCGACCGGGTCGAAGCAGCCGTTTTCCAGGAGCTGGTAGCCGACACCGATGCCGCCGCCGTCCAGCATGCGGTAATCGAAGCGGTTGACGATCATCGTCCCGTGGTTCGACGAGGCGAGAACGAACGCGAGCTTGCGTCCGACATTGCGCATGAGGCGCTCCTTGGAAGCGTAGAGGCGGTAACGCGGCGGGTACCCAACGCAGACAGGAAGCGCACGGCCGAGAACGGCCGCGCAACGCGAATCACGCCAGCAAAGCTTAGTGCGAATGCCGCCGGCGATGCATCTGATTTCAGCGCTGGAGCGCCCGCCAGATGCGCTCGGGGGTTGCCGGCATCTCGATCTGTTTGATGCCGAACTCAGAGAGCGCGTCGACGATGGCATTGGTGACCGCCGGCATGGCGCCGACCGCGCCCGCTTCGCCGGCGCCCTTGACGCCGAGCGGGTTGGTCTTGGTCGGTACCGGGTTGCTTTCGACCTTCATCGGCGGAAAGTCGTGCGCGCGCGGCATGGCGTAGTCCTGGAACGAGGCCGTCACGAGCTGGCCGGAGGCGTCGAAATAGATGTCCTCCATCAGGATCTGCCCGACGCCCTGGGCGATGCCGCCGTGGATCTGGCCGTGCAACAGCTTGGGGTTCATCACCGTGCCGACGTCGTCGACCACGGCGTAACGCACGACCTCGGTGCGGCCGGTCTCCGGGTCAATCTCGACCTCGCAAACATGGCAGCCATTGGGGAAATTCGCGATGGTGCCGGTATAGACCGCTGTCGCGGTCAGGCCGGCCTCCATGTCCTTGGGCAGCTTGTTCGGGTCGACCGCGGCGCGGGCGATATCGGAGATGGTGAGGGTCTGATTGGTCTTGGGCGTCGAGAACATGCCTTCGTTGAAGGCGAGATCGCTCTCCTCGACCTTCAGCATATGCGCGGCGATGGCACGGGCTTTGGCGATGATCTTCTCGCTCGCCATGTGGAAGGCCGAGCCGCCGAGCGCGGAGGAACGCGAGCCGGACGTGCCTTCGCCGAAGAATATCTGATCGCTGTCGCCCTGAAGGTACTGCACCTGCATCGGATCGAGGCCGAGCCGGTCGCAGACGAGCTGCTTGAACACCGTCTCGTGGCCCTGGCCCTGGCTGAGCGAGCCCGCGAACAAAGTCGCCGAACCGTTGCGGTCGAAGCGCACCTCGGCGGACTCAAAGCCCGGCGCGGCGGCGCGCTCGATCGTGTTGGACAGGCCGAAGCCGCGCAGCTTGCCGCGCTTCTTGGAGTCGGCCTTGCGCGCGGCGAAGCCCTTGGCGTCGGCGAGCTCGAGCGCCAAGTCCATGTTCTTTTCGAATTCGCCGCTGTCGTAGGTGAAGGTCAGGCCCGTCTTGTAGGGCATAGCGTCGGCGGGGATGTAATTGCGCCGGCGCAGTTCGATCGGGTCGAAGCCGAACTCATCGGCCGCCATATCGACGAGGCGCTCGATGACGAAGGCGGCTTCAGGACGGCCGTTGCCGCGATAGGGGCGGATCGGGTTGGTGTGCGTAAACACCGCGGCGATGTCGACGAAGATGTGCGGCGTGCGATAGACGCCGGCGAGCGAGCCGGCATTGTAGGCGAAAGCCGGCATCGCGGGCTGCAAATATGCGCCGATCGCGGCGATGTTCTTCACGCGCAAAGCGAGGAAAGTGCCGTCCTTGTCGAGCGCGAGCTCGGCGGTGGTGACGTTGTCGCGGCCTTGCGCGTCGCTCAGGAAGGCTTCGGTGCGCGAGCTGGTCCACTTCACTGGCCGGCCGGTGAGCTTGGAGCCGAGCAGCACCAGGGGCACCTCGTTGAAGATCGGCGACTTCATGCCGAAGGCGCCGCCGACATCGCCGATGATGATGCGGATCTTGCTGTCCGGCACCTTGAGGACCTTGGCGAGGTCCGCGCGCACCGGATGCAGGCGCTGCAGGCCGTTATAGAGCGTGTAACGCCCGTCGGCGGCGTTGTAGTCGCCGATGGCTGCGCGGGGCTCCATCGCGGCGGCGGTAACGCGGTTGATGACGAACTCGCCCTTCACCACATGCGCGGCCTTGGCGAAGGCAGCATCGGTTGCGGCCTTGTCGCCGACCAATTCGCCGAAGCAGATATTGTCGGGGCAGTCGTCCCACACGCGCGGCGCGCCGGGCGTGGTCGCGTCCGCCGTCGAGATCACCGCCGGCAGGTCTTCGTAGTCGACCAGGATCATCTCGGCCGCGTCATTGGCCTGGGCCAAGGTCTCGGCGACGACGAAGGCGACGCAGTCGCCCACCCAGCGCACATGGGTTTCGGCCAGGATCGGATAGCGCGGCTTGTACATCGGCGAGCCGTCAGGGCGCTTGAGACCGCCTGGCACCGGCAGGTCGCCATAACCCGCGGCCTTCACGTCGGCGGCGGTCAGCACCGCCAGCACGCCCGGCGCTTTTTTTGCCGCGTCGATATCGAGGCTCACGATCTTCGCGTGTGCGTGTTGCGCGCGTACCACCACACCATAGGCCATGCCCGGCAGCTTGATGTCGTCGACATAGCGGCCGCCGCCGCGCAGCAGGCGAGGATCCTCAAAGCGCGATACGCCCTGACCGATGGCGAATTCACCCATGTTCTTTAACCTGTTTTCTTGGAGACAGATATTGCTTGGCCGTCATCCTGAGGTGCGAGCGCAGCGAGCCTCGAAGGATGATGGCTGTGAGTAAGGGACCGTCGCCCTTCGAGGTCGTCGCTTCGCGACGGCGCCTCAGGGTGACGGATCGACGTTGGAGGCTATGTCATGGCTTTCAATTTTTCCGCCACGCGCGGGGCAAAATAGGTCAGTACGCCGTCGCAGCCGGCGCGCTTGAAGCCGATGAGGCTTTCCACCATTGCGCGCTCGCCGTCGAGCCAGCCGTTCTGAGCCGCAGCCATGATCATCGCGTACTCGCCCGACACCTGATAGGCGAAGGTCGGCATGGCGAAGGTCTC
>JANLJK010000026.1 GCA_029255525.1 Pseudolabrys sp. | reverse complement strand
TCTGCATGCGCATTGCGACGAGGAAGCGCTCTTGATCCTGTTCGGGCACAATCCGCGCGCCAAGATCATCTGGGCGCACACCGGCTTCTCGCTGCCGACCGCGCGCGTGGCGGCTCTGCTCGAGAAATATCCCGCGCTGTGGGGCGAGCTGTCCTATCGCAGCGGCATCACGCAAGGCGGTGGTCAGCTTGCGCCGGAATGGCGCGATCTGTTCGCGCGCTATTCCGACCGCTTCCTGCTCGGCTCCGACACCTGGATCAACGAGCGCTGGGCCTCTTATGACGACATCATGCGCGAGTATCGCGGATGGCTGGCACAGCTGCCGCCAGCGCAGGCGCAGCGCATCGCCTCCGGCAATGCCGAGCGCCTGTTCGGCCCGCGCAAGGCCGAATAGGGGCGGCGGTCTCCGGCCAGACGGCCGCGCTCGCGCTGTGCCTGTTGCCAATCGGCGACGAAAGTCTTATGTAAACGTCAACATCAAGAGTTGGGCATTGCCCGACGCCAACCTGCTTCCCGAGCAAGGTGGCGCTCCCATGAGGGAGGATGTGGCCGAACCGGCAACGAAACGGGCTCTGTCACACTCGGTCTTGTCCGCGATTGCAGGGCGACCGAACCAATGCCGATCAAAATTCCAGACGATTTGCCGGCCCGCTCCGTTCTCGAGACGGAAGGCGTCATGGTCATGCTCGAGACTGATGCCGTGCGGCAGGACATCCGGCCGATGCGCATCGGCCTCTTGAACCTGATGCCCAACAAAGTGAAGACCGAAACGCAATTCGCCCGGCTGCTCGGCGCGTCGCCGCTTCAGGTCGAGCTGACGCTCGTGAAGATGACCAGCCATGTCCCGCGTAACACACCCAACGACCACATCGTGTCGTTTTATCGCGATTGGGAGGACATCCGGGCGGACAAGTTCGACGGCTTCATCATCACCGGCGCGCCGGTGGAGACGATGCCGTTCGAGGCGGTCAGCTATTGGGACGAACTGTGCCGTATCTTCGACTGGACGCAGACCAACGTCCACGGCACTTTCAACATCTGTTGGGCCGCGCAGGCGGCGGTCCATCATTTCCACGGCATGAACAAGTACGCGCTGACGCAGAAGCGGTTCGGCGTCTACCGGCACAGCAATCTCTATCCGGCTTCGCCCTATCTGCGTGGCTTCTCCGACGACTTCTCGATCCCGGTGTCGCGTTGGACCGAGGTGCGGCGCGAGGATATCCCGCCGGGCCGGGACTTGCGCGTGCTGATGGATTCCGATGAGGCGGGACTTTGTCTGCTTGACGACCCGCGCCATCGTCACCTGCACATGTTCAACCACATCGAATACGACACGGAGTCGCTCGCCGACGAATATTTCCGCGACGTGGCGGCGGGCAAGCCGATCGCGCTGCCCGGCAACTACTTTCCGCACGACGATCCGCAACAGAAGCCGCTCAACCACTGGCGCAGCCACGCGCATCTGTTGTTCGGCAACTGGATCAACCAGATTTACCAGACGACGCCGTATGACCTGCGCGAGATAGGTGTGACGGCGACCGACTGGAACGCGGGCGCGCGAACGGTGGCGGCGGAGTAGGTTAAGGCAGCGAGCACAACGTCAGACCCGTCACCCTGAGGTGCGCGCCATAAGCGCGTTCACGCGCGTCTTCGACGCGCTATGGCGCGCCTCGAAGGGCGACGGCCGAAGCGTTCATGACCGTTCATCCTTCGAGGCTCGCGCTGTCGCGCTCGCACCTCAGGATGACGGGGAGAGCGCGTCGCGTTGGGATTATTTATCCGGCAGCGGGATGAACTCGATCTCGTCGCCCGGCACCTTGTCGAAGTGGCCAGCCTTCCAGTCGGCCTTGGCTTCTTCGATGCGTTCCTTGCGCGACGACACGAAATTCCACCAGATGTGACGCGGGCCGTCCATCGGCGCGCCACCGAGGATGACGAAATGCGCATCGGTGACCGCCTTCACCGTGATCTTGTCCCCGGGCTTGAAGACGAGCAGGCGTCCCGGTTCGAATTTGTCGCCAGCGATGTCGATCGTGCCGTCGACGAGATAAAGCGCGCGCTCCTCGTGGTCGGCATCGATTGGTAAAGTCGCGCCCGGCCGCATCACGACGTTCGCGAACATCGTTTCATGCGTCGTCTGCACCGGAGATGTCTGCCCATAGAGCGAGCCGATTACCACGCGGCCGAACAGATCGTGGTCGCGGACCAAGGGAAATTCCTCGACTTCGTGATGCGCGAAGGCCGGCGCCATCTCTTCCTTGGCGGCCGGCAAAGCGACCCACATCTGCAAGCCATGGATCGGGCTGCCGGTCGTGCGTAACGCCGGGCCGGTGCGCTCGGAATGGACGATGCCGCTCCCGGCCGTCATCAGGTTGATCTCGCCCGGCTTGATCGGCGCCTCGGTGCCGAGCGAGTCGCGGTGCATGATTTCGCCGTCGAACAGATAGGTGACAGTGGCTAGGCCAATGTGCGGATGCGGCCGCACATCGAGGCCGTGGCCAGCGCGGAATTCGGCCGGGCCGAAATGGTCGAAGAAGATGAAGGGGCCGACCATGCGCGTGCGCACCGACGGTAGCGCGCGGCGCACGTAGAATTCGTCGCCGAGATCGGCCGAGCGTGGCACGATCACCTGAGCGATGGCGTCGCATTGATAGGCGTTGCCCGCCTGCGGGTCCTGGCCGGGAAAGAAACTCATGGCATCACTCCTGTGTCGCGTGTCGTACCGGCGATTCATATCAGTGTACCGCAAGCGCATGACGGGCGCCCACTGGCCCCAGGTCGGCGGCCCCAGGTCGGCGCCGTCGCGCCGGTAGCGCTTGCAGTGCCGGCACGAGCGGGACCGGTCGATCGTCGACAGTCACCTTTCGCTAACCATGGTTGCGCACCAAGTTCCCGTCCGACGGTAAAATAGGATGGAGGCGGCGTGGCTTAAGCGGGCCTTTACATGCGCATGTCTCACTGGCCAATGCACCAGGAGGGGGCGACGGCCTTGGCGCCGGAATGGGGTTGTTTAAGCGCGTGTTAACGCGCCGAAATCTTGCGGTTATTGTCATCGGCGTGCTGCTGGCCGGCATCCCTTTGGTCGTCGCTGATCTATGGATCGGTGCGATGATCGATCGGCAAGGGCAGGCGGAGGTCGTCGCGGTCGCCAAGCGGGCTGTGGGCCTTGCCGAAATGCGCGTCGATCAGGTGATCGGTGCGCTCGACGCGCTTGCTGTCGACAAAGGTGCCGCTTGCCGGGAAGATCACGTGATGGCAATGCGGCGAGCCGCTTTTGCCACCATGCCGATCAAGGAAATCTCGGTTGTAGCCTCTGACGGAACGACCCTTTGTACTGATCTCGACCTGCCGCTGGGTAAGCGCAATGAGTTGTCGCGCGAGCCGCTGCACGGCGCGGACGGACACTGGCTTGATGTGCTGGTGCTCGAAAACGGTGAGCGGATGATCCGGCTGCGGCGCAAGCCGGGTGCGGACGGCAACAGCATAGCCGCCCTCGTGCCGACCGTGGTGCTGCTGCCGCAGGTGGCCAACCAGGGCGGCAAGTTCAACGGCGGGGCCCGCATCTCGACGTCCGCCGGCTCGGTCATTACGGCTGTGGGACAGAGTACGCCGGCAGACGCCGGTCGTTTCACCGAAAGGGTCGTATCGGGAAAATACGGCTTCATCGCCGACTCCTGGATGCCGCGAGCGCCATTCTTTGCCGAGCAAACCGACCTCAAATGGCTTGGCGCTTATATTGCGGCCGCAATCATTCTGACGCTGCTGGGGTCCCGCGTCCTGCTGCCGCGGCGCGTGGAGAACGATCCAATCTCCGACCTCAAGCGCGCGCTCAAGGCCGGCGAATTCGTGCCGTACTATCAACCGATCGTCGACATCCGCTCCGGACAATTACGTGGCGCCGAGGTGCTGGTGCGCTGGCGTAAGCCGGACGGCTCGCTGGTGTTCCCGGGCGCGTTCATTCCGCTGGCGGAATCGAGCGGCCTGATCCGCGCCATGACCTGCGACCTGATGCGCAAGGTCTGCGTCGAGGCGGGCGCGGTGCTCGGGCAGCGGCCGGGCCTGAAGATCTCGTTCAACTTCGCCGGCAAGCTGTTCAGCGATGCGACCATCGTCAAGGACGTGCGCAGCATCTTCGCCAACACGCCCATCAAGTTGTCGCAGGTGGTGCTCGAGGTCACCGAGCGTGATCCGATCGAGAACTTCACCGAGACGCGGCAGATCATCGCCGCGCTTCAGGGACTCGGCGTGCGCATCGCCATCGACGACGTCGGCACCGGCCATAGCGGGCTGTCCTACATGCTCAAGCTGGGCGTCGACATCATCAAGATCGACAAGATGTTCGTCGACGCCATCGGCACCGACCGGAATTCTACCACCATCGTCGAGACCCTGGTCGATCTCGCCCACAACATGCGTATGGACGTGGTCGCCGAAGGCGTCGAGAATTTCGAGCAGGTGACGCATCTGCGCGAGCTCGGCATCCGCTCCGCGCAGGGCTATGTCTTCGCGCCGCCGCTGCCGGGCAGCGCCTTTCTGCAACTGGTCGAGGCGATCGATCCCATCCAGGGCGCCGAGGCGGTGGAGCCGAAGGAAGCCGCCTGACCGGGCCCCAAAAGGCGGCCGAATTGATTGACATCAACAATCTGTTAGAAGGCTCCCATAGACAGGGGAGACGGAGGAGACCCATGACTCGCATTCTCACCATTTTCGCCATTCTGGCGGTGATCGTCCTGGTTCCGGCGCGACAGGCGTCGGCGCAGGACAGCACGATCGGCGGCGCCATCATCGGTGGTGGCATTGGCGCCATCGTCGGCGGCGCGGCGACTGGCAAGGCTGGCGGCGCGATCGCCGGCGGCATCATCGGCGCGGCGGCCGGCGCTGCGCTTGGCTCGCAGATGGAGCCGCGCGGTCGGTATTATTGGTACGATGGCCGCTGCTGGCGTTGCTACGGCGACGGCAGCTATCACCGCGTCTCGCGGCAGTACTGCTACTGAGCCTTCGCCTGAGGGCCTGACGGAAAAAGGGCGGCCTCGCGGCCGCCCTAGTTATTACGCCACGCGGGAGGAACCTCGCAACGGGTCGGCCATTGCTGCCGGCCCACGTGACCGAATGTCGATGAACAGGGCGTCACGGCAGGTGTGATTCGTCAATACTGTTCTTGAAGGTTGTGTGACGGCGCTGTTTGGCGTGGCCGCGGCATCACACATTGTGGTGCGCTGTTACCCGGCAGCGACTTCCTGCTCAAGCGCGCTGACGATGCGCGGGTCGCCGGGCTCGACGGCGGAGGTAAAGCCGGCGCGCAGCGAGCCATTGCGGCTCACCAGGTATTTGTGAAAATTCCAGCGCGGCGTTTCAAAGGGACGCTCCTGCGCGGCCCAACGATAGAACGGGTGCGCGTTCTCGCCTTTCACTGCGACCTTGGCCGTGAGCGGGAAGGTGACGTGGTAGGCGTCATGCGCAGTCTGAGCGATCTCGGTTGCGCCGCCCGGCTCCTGGCCGCCGAAATCGTTTGACGGTACGCCCAGCACGACCAGCCCCTTGTCGCGATAGCGCATATAGAGTGTCTGCAGCCCGGTATATTGCGGGGTGTATCCGCACAGCGAGGCCGTGTTGATCACCAGCAGCGGCCGGCCGGCGAAAGATGAGAGCAGAATGTCGCCGCCGTCGAGGGCCGGGAAGGTGAAGGCATAGGCGGTGACGCGGCTCATGCCGGCCGCCTGCGCGACACGCGGCAGCAAGCCGGCCACCCCGGCGGCTGCGAGACCTACGATGGCTCGACGGTTAATCATCAATTTAAATTATAGCGGGGCGCCTGCCTAGATGTGCGCACAAGCGCGTGAAGGCGCGCGTCAGAGGACTGCCACAGGTTCCCACGGCGAATGGGAGAGACGTCAAGAGCCGGCCAGCGCATCGATCACCGCATCATCATATGTGGGCGAGGGTGCGTGCGCCTGGCCGACTCTTGAGCGTGCATGATCAACGCGCTTCCCCGCGGATCATGCTTCCACCGGCTCCGCGAAGCGGACGGTGGTCTCGAATGCATAGCCGCAGGCCTCGCATTGCCACAGGTGCCGAACACGACCTCCCTCGAGACACTCCGACCATTCCGGAATATAAATCCGGCCGCCACATTGCGCGCATTCGATCAATGGACGCGCGCGCATAGTTTTTACGACGTCTCTGATCAGTTCCATCGGGGCCTACCTCCTCGCGGATTTTTTTCGCGGCCCCTCCCTACCCATGTTGATGAAGGTGAATGGTAACTTGGCTGGTGCGCGAATAAAGCAGCACCGCTGACCTATCGCCCATCGGGCTGATGAAATAATGACGATGCGCCGGACGTAGTTTTTTCAAAATCGTGCCGTCGGGCTGTTCAGCCGCGACACTGCTTTCATCGCATCGGGCGAAATGGCTTTTGCCTATTTCCTCAGCCACGCGCCGAACAGCGTCTTCCCGATCCTCAATCGCGGCGTTGCGGGCAAGACCCGGCGCGGAACCGCGCCGGGCATTGGTCTTACCGGAAGGCCGTCTTATATAGGCGGTCGACGCCGGACCTCACATTGGAGTCGCCATGACCACAACCGCCACCAAGACCTATCCCGTCACCCACACCGACGCCGAATGGCGTGGTCTGCTGACACCGGAGCAGTATGACGTAATGCGGGGCCATGGCACGGAGCGGCCGGGCAGTTGCGCGCTCAACTATGAAAAGCGCGCTGGGACGTTCGAATGCGTCGGCTGCGGGCAGCCTTTGTTCAAGTCGGGGGTCAAGTTCGAGAGCGGCACGGGTTGGCCGAGCTTCAACGAACCGCTGCCGGGCGCGGTCGAAAACGACCGCGACGTCAGCCACGGCATGATCCGTGACGAGGTGCATTGCAGCCGCTGCGGTAGCCATCTCGGCCATGTGTTTCCGGACGGGCCGCCGCCGACGGGCCTGCGCTATTGCATCAATGGCGTCGCGATGAATTTCAAGCCGGTGGTTTAGAGCGCCTTCCCCGTCTGCTTGCGGGAACCGGCGCGTCGTTCGAATATGACGGCTCGCCGGCAGCGGAGGGCCTCGATGAGCGACCCCGTCGTCAAGACGCGACCGAAAACCGACACAAAGACCAAGCCGCAGCGGCCGCCGTTGTGGAAGGTTATCCTGCTCAACGACGATTTCACGCCGCGCGAATTCGTCGTGCAGGTGCTGAAGGCCGTTTTCCGCATGAATGAATCGCAGGCCTACCGCGTGATGATGACGGCGCATCAGAAGGGCGCCTGCGTGATCGCGGTCTATACGCGCGATGTGGCGGAGACCAAGGCCAAAGAGGCAACCGAGCTTGGCCGCGCCAATGGCTATCCGCTCTATTTCACGACCGAGAAGGAGTGATTTGCGCGGCCGTATTGTACAGCGTGCGGCCGAAGTCGCAGCAGCGGCGTGACCGTGGCCGAATGGCGATTTGCGATGAATCACTTTAAGTTATTGTGTTTAGAGAAATTTTATTGGTGAAAAATGATCTATTCCACCCACGGTTAAATCGTGCACGCTATGAAATGCTAGCTGGGGCGAATCGTCGCCCGCCCGGCGCAGTGTCTGGATGGCGGCAGGGGGGCTTTGATGACATTTCGTAAAGTAGGCGTCGCGCTGTTGGCGGCGTCATTGCTGACGGCTTCGGCTTCTTCCTCGCAGGCACTGCCTGCGCCGACGCCGGTGAATGCGGCGACGGCGGTCGGCGCCGGTCCGTGGATCGTCGGCGGCTTCATCGGCGTCGTTGCCGCTTTGTGCCTCTACGACTTCATTCTGAAGGTGGACGGCCAGAAGAACTGGGACGGCACGTCCAAGAAGCCGGCCCGCGTGCGCTGAGCGCGTCGTGTAACAATAAAAAAGGCCGCCTTTCGGGGCGGCCTTTTTCGTTTTGGGAGGGCGGCTGTTATTGCGCCGTGATGTTGCGGCTCTTGATGACGCCGGCCCATAAGGCAGTCTCGCGCTTGATACGCGCGCCGAAGACATCCGGCGGCTCGATCATCACGCTGAGCCCCTGCGTCAGCAGCTTGTCCTGCAGGGCCGGCGTGGTCAGCACGTCCTTGGTCACCGTGAACAACGCGTCGCGCACGTCGGCGGGAATCGCCTTCGGTGCCAGCATGCCGTACCAGGACGTCACGTCGATACCGGCGACGCCGGCTTCCGCGAGTGTCGGCACCTCGGGCACCAGCGGACTGCGCGCGGGCGTGGTCATCGCCAACGGCACGACGGTATTGGCCTTGATGGCGGGCAGCACGGCCGGCAGGTTCGTCGCCAGGACATCGATATGACCGCCGAGAAGATCGCCCAGCGCCTGCGACGAGCCGCGATAGGGCACGTGCACCATATCGACGCCGGTCTTCTCCTTGAGCAGCTCCATCGCGAGGTGCAACTGGCTGCCGACGCCGGGCGAGCCGTAGGTGACGCGGCCGGCCTTCGCCTTGGCGATGAGCTCCTTGATCGAGGTGACGCCGAGCTTCGGCGACACCACGATCACGTTCGGCGCGCTCGCCAACATGGTGATCGGCGCGAAATCGCGCTCGACATCAAATGGCAGGTTGGCCATCAAGGTCGGGTTGATGGTGAGGTTGCCGGCCGGGATCAGCAGAAGCGTCGTGCCGTCGGGCGCGGCCTTGCGGACGGTCTCGATGCCGATATTGCCGGCGCCGCCGGTCTTGTTCTCGACGACGACGGTGCCGCCGCTTCTGGCCTGGTATTCGTGCGCCAGGAGGCGGCCGAGCACGTCGACCGGGCCGCCGGCGCTGAACGGCACGATGAGCGTGATCGGCCGCTGCGGGAAAGCGGCCGGCACCGCGGTTTGCGCGTGAGCCGGCAGTGCGGGCAGCACGGCGGCCGAGACGAGAAGGCTGAGCGCGGTGCGGCGGGTCAGGTCTGCCGCACCATTCTGTCGGTCATTTTCAGTCACGATTACAATTTACCTGCTGCTTGAAGGTCGGTCAGTTGCTTGCGGGCCTGCTGCGCCAGATAGCGCCGCATGCGGATGATGCCGGCATCGTGCTGATAGAGCATTTCGTTGCGCTCAAGGCCCGGCTTGAGGCCGTCGAGGATGACGCGATCCTGCTCCAGCACGTCCCAGTGACGCTGTTCGATGTTGGTCTTGTACAGGAAGCGCCAGACGTCGCGCTGCCAGCCTTCGACCTTGCGCGTGCGCCAGAAGAACACGCACATCTTGTCCTGATCGATCGGCGTGCCGAAGCCGATGATGCAGAAGTTGCCACCGGGGCCGCCGGCCGGCGGGTAGGGGATCTCAAGGCGCACATAGAGGGCGTTGTCGTCGACCAGTTCGCTCCAGTCGAAGTTGACGTCGCGCTGCCCTGTCTTCTCGAAGATGAAGCCTTTCGGCGTGTCGCGCGTGGCGAATTGTGCCTGCGTGTCGCCCTGATACATCGTGTGCGAGACGGCGTGCAGATAGGTGCCGTGCATCGGGTCCATGAGGTTATCGAAAGCGTAGCGCCACGGCGTGCCCCAGTCGGCGTAGCACAGGAAGTTCGAGTACTCCGGCGAAACGAGCTGCTCCGGCGGCTCGAAGGCGGGGGCCTCTTCATGCAGCGCGTCGCCAAACCAGACGAAGATCGCGTCGGCAAGTTCGAAGCTCGGATAGGTCTTGACCGCCTTCTTGCCTTCGAGCGGACAGCCCGGCTGGCCGGGCACGCTCAAGACCTTGCCGTCAGGACCGACCTCGACGCCGTGATAATTGCAGCGCAGGCGGTCGCCTTCGTTGATGCCGCGCGACAGCGGCACGGCGCGGTGCGGGCAGCGATCGGCCTGCACGCGGACGGTGCCTTTGGTGTCGCGCCAGAGGACGATCTGCTCGCCGAGGCGCGTGATGCCGACCGGCTTGCCGCCAGCTTCGACGAAGCGCGAGGGCAGGACCGCGTACCAGCGATTGCGCAGGCCGGTCGAAAGATAGGCCTGCACCCCCTGATCGGTCGGCGCGGGTTTGGTGGAGGTGGCGTTGGTCGGACGTTCGAGCGTTGTGGTGGACATGGGGTCAGACTCCCAGTTCGCGCATCAGCGTGGTGAAATTCTCCGGCGTCCAGTCGGTGCCGTTCGGCGGACGGACGCGCGTGCCGTTCAAGCCAGCGATCACGTCATCAAGCTCGCGGGCGCCTTTGACGAACACGCTCTCGATCGCGTTGGCGAGTTCCTGCTGCCACTGCGTCGGTTCGTGTGTGCGGGTCTGGTGCGGGTCGAGAGCGGGATAGCTGTATTCGGGCATGGACACCTCCTACTTCTTGTTGTCTTGGCCTGGCGTGGCACTTTGCCGTCCGCCGGCGCCGATCACTGCGATCGCGTCGATCTCTACAAGGAGGTCTGGAGCGACCAATTCATTGACGCCGATCAATGTCGAGCACGGCAAAGGCTCGGTGAAGACCTCGCGCCGCGCCGCGCTCACTTCCGCTCTGCCGCCCATGCCACAGAGATAGACCGTCAGCTTGACCACGTCGTCGGCCGTGCCGCCGGCGGCGTTGATGAGGGACAATACGCGTTTGAGCGCTTCGCGCGTCTGCTGCAACACGGAGTTGCCGCCGACCGGTCCCTGCGGCGTGCCGGCGTGCTGACCGGAAATATGGATCGTGTCCCCGACCACAAGGCAGTTGGTGAACAGCCCCGGCGGCGGCTCGGGAACCTCCGGGCTGATCACCTGACGTATGGTTGGGGCCTGTGCCATCTACATCTTGCCCGCGGCTTGCAGC
>JANLJK010000025.1:4668-10720 GCA_029255525.1 Pseudolabrys sp. | reverse complement strand
ACGATCGAGACATAGACGTCATCGGGAGTGGTCGCCGCCGCCTCGAGCTGCGTCAGCAGGCTCTTGGCTGCCGTCTTCAGCGCCGTCATCTTGCTGTCGCTGGACATCGAGCCGGTGTTGTCGAGCACGAGCGAGACGCGCAGACGGGTATTGCCCCAGGTCGAGGTGGTGGCGGCCGAGATGTTCAGGTGATCGAGGCCGAGCAAACCGAGAAAATTGGTGGCGACCCGCGCGGTGCCGCTGACCGCCACCTTGGAGCCGGCATCGCCGGTGTAGACCGCGTTGATGGCGATGTTCGAGGTGTTGCTGGTGTGGGTGAACAGCGCGTTGAAGTAGTTGCTGGCGCTGGTCTGCAGATCGGCGGCGGTCTGGCTCGCCGCTGATTTCGACAGCATCAGGGCGGTGGCGTCGAGCGCCGACTGGAAGGCGGTACGGGTGGCGCTGGCCTGGGTGTAGTCGATCGCGGCACCGACTGAGCCCATCAGCGGTACGGCCAAAATGGCGAGCAGGGGGGCGACGCCACCGCGACGGTCTTTCAGGAAGCGAGCCAACAGTGGGGTCCGGCGAGCCATAGGGCCAATCCTTGCGCGATCTCTGGAGACACTCTGGAGTTCCACCTCTTGCGATGCAGTGACCATGGATGCTCGAATTAAGGGAAAATTAGCGGCTTTCCGGCCGAGCCAACGGCTTGTTATCGCTCGAACAATGGCTATCTGGCGGTTTGGGGGCCACAATCCCCGGCAAGCCGGCCGGATTTCCAGGTGGGGACGGATCAATTGCCGGCTTGGAATGGCGCCTCAGGGGTCTCTATGATGCGGGGCGGGTCCCCGCCGGGGTCCTTGAACGAAATTCAGGCATGCGGCTTGCTTCGACACGATCCATGACGTCCAAGGCGAACAACACGAATTCCAGCGCTCGGGACCGGCGCGCCACAGCCGGGGCCACCCGCATGGCGGACGACGACCGCAAGCGCAAAGGCGGTAACAACGAGCCGGGCGGGCCCGGCACCGCCGTCATCACCAAGACCAAGCCGCAGACCAAGCGGCCGAACATGTACCGCGTGCTCATCCTCAACGATGACTACACGCCGATGGAATTCGTGGTGCACGTGCTGGAGCGCTTCTTCAGCAAGGACCACGAAGCCGCCAACCGAATCATGTTGCATGTGCATCATCACGGTATCGGCGAGTGCGGCATCTATACTTATGAAGTCGCAGAGACCAAAGTCACGCAGGTGATGGACTTCGCCCGCAAACACCAGCACCCACTGCAGTGCGTGATGGAGAAAAAATAAAAGCCTTTGGGGGGCGTCCGATACAAACAATGGGAAGCTGATGCCAACATTCTCGCGCAGCCTCGAGCAGTCGCTCCACCGGGCCTTGGCCTTGGCCAATGAACGGCATCACGAATACGCCACGCTCGAGCATCTCCTGCTCGCGCTGATCGACGATCAGGACGCCTCCGCCGTGATGCGAGCCTGCAATGTCGATCTCGATAAATTGAAGCGCAGCCTGACCGCCTATCTCGAATCCGAGCTCGAAAACCTCATCACCGACGGCGCGGAGGATTCCAAGCCGACCGCCGGCTTCCAGCGCGTCATCCAGCGCGCGGTGATCCATGTGCAGTCGAGCGGCCGCGAGGAAGTCACCGGCGCCAATGTGCTGGTCGCGATCTTCGCCGAGCGCGAGAGCCACGCCGCTTATTTCCTGCAAGAGCAGGACATGACGCGCTACGACGCGGTCAATTACATCAGTCACGGCATCGCCAAGCGGCCGGGCATGACCGAATCGCGCCCCGTGCGCGGCGCCGAGGACGAAGCCGAGACCAAGGGTGGCGACGAGCCCAAGAAGAAGGGCGACGCGCTCGAGGCTTATTGCGTCAATCTCAACAAGAAGGCCAAGGACGGCAAGATCGATCCGCTGATCGGGCGTGACGCCGAGATCAGCCGCACGATCCAGGTGCTGTGCCGTCGCTCGAAGAACAACCCGCTGTTCGTCGGCGAGGCCGGCGTCGGCAAGACCGCGATCGCCGAAGGCCTGGCCCGCCGTATCATCCATGGCGAGGTGCCGGACGTGCTGAAGGGCGCGACCGTGTTCGCGCTCGATATGGGCACGCTGCTCGCCGGCACGCGCTACCGCGGCGACTTCGAGGAGCGGCTCAAGCAGGTGATCAAGGAGATCGAGGCCTATCCGGGCGCGATCATGTTCATCGACGAGATCCACACCGTGATCGGCGCCGGCGCGACCTCCGGCGGTGCGATGGATGCTTCGAACCTGCTCAAGCCGGCTCTGTCGTCCGGTACGATCCGCTGCATCGGCTCGACCACCTATAAGGAATACCGCCAGTATTTCGAGAAGGACCGGGCGCTGGTGCGGCGCTTCCAGAAGATCGACGTCAACGAGCCGTCGGTGACGGACGCGATCGAGATCCTCAAGGGCCTCAAGCCGTATTTCGAGGAGTACCACAAGCTCAAATACACCAATGAGGCCATCAAGGCGGCGGTGGAATTGTCCTCGCGCTACATCCACGACCGTAAGCTTCCCGACAAGGCGATCGACGTGATCGATGAATCGGGCGCGGCGCAGATGCTGCTGCCGGAGAGCCGGCGCAAGAAGACCATCGGCATCAAGGAGATCGAAACCACGATCTCGACCATGGCCCGCATCCCGCCCAAGACCGTGTCGAAGGACGATGCCGCGGTGCTCCAGCATCTCGAGCAGACGCTCAAGACGGTGGTCTACGGTCAGGACAAGGCGATCGAGTCGCTGTCGGCCTCGATCAAGCTGGCCCGCGCCGGCTTGCGCGAGCCGGAGAAGCCGATCGGCTGCTATTTGTTCTCGGGTCCGACGGGCGTTGGCAAGACCGAGGTCGCCAAGCAGTTGGCCGCCTCGCTCGGCGTCGAGCTCACCCGCTTCGACATGTCCGAGTATATGGAGCGGCACACGGTGTCGCGCCTGATCGGCGCGCCTCCGGGCTATGTCGGCTTCGACCAGGGCGGTCTCTTGACCGACGCCGTCGACCAGCATCCGCATTCGGTGCTCCTGCTCGACGAAATCGAGAAGGCGCATCCGGATCTGTTCAACGTGCTCCTGCAGGTCATGGACCACGGCAAGCTGACCGACCACAACGGCAAGCAGGTCGACTTCCGCAACGTGATCCTGATCATGACCACGAATGCGGGCGCGTCCGACATGGCCAAGGCGGCGTTCGGCTTCACCCGCTCGAAGCGCGAAGGCGACGACACCGAGGCCTTGAACCGGCTGTTCGCGCCGGAGTTCCGCAACCGTCTCGACGCCACCATCACCTTCGCGCATCTGTCGCCCGAGGTGATCTCAAAGGTGGTCGAGAAGTTCGTGCTCCAGTTAGAAGCCCAGCTCGGCGACCGCAACGTCACGATCGAGCTGTCGGACGAGGCGACGCGCTGGCTGATCGCCAACGGCTATGACGAGCTCATGGGTGCGCGGCCGATGGCGCGCGTCATCCAGGAGCACATCAAGAAGCCGCTGGCGGACGAGGTGCTGTTCGGCCATCTCAAGAACGGCGGTCACGTCCGCGTCGTCGTCGAGAAGGACGAGGACGGCCGCGACAAGCTCGGTCTCCAGTTCCTCGAAGGCCCGATCACGCCCAAGCCGGAGAAGCTGCCGGCGGTGCGGCCGAAGGCTAAGCGCCGCTCGCCGCGGCCGAAGCCGAAGGGCGACGGCGGCGGCAAGAAGGGCTCCGTGCCCAAGGTGCCGCTGGTCAAAGCGTAAAGGTCGACGACATCAGCCTTCCCAGGGTGGCAGGCGGGACCGCGGTCCCGCCTTGCCAGCTTTGCTGTTTCGGTAAATACTACTATAGGTAGTATTTACCGATGGGGGCAGCCATGACGACGAAATGGCCGAAGACCGACAAGGAATGGGAGGCGATGCTGGCGAGCAACCGCAAGGGGTTCGTGCGCGACGCCAAACAATGGGAAGCCCTGCTGAAATCGAAGAAGAATCCGTTGGCCGGTCTGCCGAAGAAGGCGGTCGATGAATTCACCAAGTCGCTGCAGTTCAAGCACGGCGGCTTCGCACACGCCAATTACAGCTCGGTGGTCGATCGCCTGACCTATCCGAAGTTCAAGGCGCTGTGGGAGTCATTCGGGCTTTCGATGTCTCTTTTCGAAGATCATGAAGGTTATCAGTGCGCGGGCACCGGTACCTGCAGCCCGATCAGCAGCCACATCTGCACCAGCAACTGCTAGCAGTCCAATTCTAACATTCGCATCCCGTCTGTGGAGGCACTTTTGCGAATGTTGGAATCAAACGACCACTAACCGCGCGCCGCGTTACCCGCGAGGAAAATATATTGCTCTGCGAAAGGCGTCGGCCGGCTCCGCGTCCGGCCTTCGCATTTTGCAGGCGCCGCATGCGCGCACGGCGACCACGTTTGGTTGCGTGCAAGGCCTGCCTGTGAGACAGGTTGCGGTATTGCGCATGGCCGGGTCTCTCACATTCACATCGGCATCCGCCGCCTTTGTCGGCGGCATTCGTTCGGCGTTGACGTCGGTGTTCTTCCTCGTACTGGCGGGCACCTATGTCGGCATCGGCGCGCTGGCGCATGATTTCGGCTTCTCGGCCGGCTGGCTCGGTCTGTCGTCCGTGCTGGTCTGGGCGGCGCCGGCGCAGGTCATCCTGCTGTCGTCGCTCGGCGCCGGCTCGAGCCTGATCGAGAGCGCGGTTGCCGTGACGCTCAGCGCCATCCGACTGTTTCCCATGGTGGTGGCGCTGCTGCCGCTGTTGCGCGGGGAGGGCCGGCGTCTGCATCACCTGCTGCTGCCGGCGCATTTCACTTCGATCAGCATGTGGGTCGAGTCGCTCAGGCTGTTGCCGACGCTGCCGCGCGAATGGCGGCTCGCCTTCTGCAACGGTCTGTCGGTCGGCTACATGGGCACCGCGATCGCCTTCGGCTTCGTCGGCTTCTATCTCGCCGCCGGCCTGCCGACTTTATTCGCGGGCGCGCTTCTGTTTCTGACGCCGCTGTCGTTCCTGATCTCGACCGCGCGCAATGCGCGGATGATGGTCGACCGGCTCGCTTTGGTGCTCGGCCTGATGATTGGGCCGTTGTTCGTCTGGTATCAGGTCGAGCTCGATTTGATGTGGACCGGCGTCGTCGGTGGCACCGTGGCCTATGCCATGAACCGTCTGCGCGAGGCCGCCGCATGAGCGCCGTCGGCGAGCTGTCGCCTTATCTGGTGCTGATCCTGGTCGGCTTCTTGCCGAACGAGATCTGGCGTCTGCTCGGCTTGGTGCTGGCGCGCGGGCTGAACGAAGAATCCGAATGGGTGGTGTGGTCGCGCGCCGTGGCGACGGCGATCCTCGCCGGCGTCATCGCCAAATTGGTGCTGTTCTCGGGCGGCGCGCTCGCGACCATTCCGCTCGACGTGCGGGTAACCGCGACGGTCGCAGGTTTTCTCGCGTATCTGGCGATCAAGCGTTCGATCTTCGCCGGCGTGCTGGTCGGCGAGGCGGCGCTGTTGATCGGCGGCTTTTTCTTTGCGCGCTGACCAAGGGCGTGGAGTCGAAAGCGCCCGCTCAGTGGCTTCCTTGTAGCCCGGGTGGAGCGAAGCGTAACCCGGGAACGATTGATGGGTTGCCCGGGTTTCGCTGTGCTTCACCCAGGCTACTTGCTTGTTGTGCGTGAGCATCCCGGATTTCGCTGCGCTCCATCCGGGCTAAGAACCGCCCGCGCACTAACCACCCGTAAGCGCCGCCGCCAGCTTCTTGGCCTGCTCGGCCAGCACTTCGGGTTTTTCCTTCTCGCTCGCGGCGGGCTTCATCGGCACGCCCGCCTTGCGCGGGATGACGTGCACATGCAGGTGGAACACCACCTGGCCGCCGGCGCCTTCATTGAATTGCTGCACGGTGATGCCGTCGGCTGCGAACACGCCCATCGCCGCTTTGGCGATCTTCTGCGCGATTTTGTGTACATGGCCGAGATCGTCGGCCGGCACGTCGAGGATGTTGCGGGCCGGCGCCTTCGGCAGCACCAAAGTGTGGCCCGGCGCGCGCGGCATGATGTCGAGGAAGGC
>JANLJK010000025.1:1748-4568 GCA_029255525.1 Pseudolabrys sp. | reverse complement strand
CGCGTTCGCGCGCCAGATAGTCGGCGACGGCGCGGCGCAAGCCCGGATGGGCGATGAAATGCGCCGAATAGGTGGTGTGCGGCATGTATCCGCGTGCCAGCTTGTGCTCGCCTTGCGCGCCGGCCTCGACGCGGACCAGTCTGTTCTGAATGGCGAAGTCGATGGCCTGATAATAACAGACCTCGAAATGCAGGAACGGGTGGTGCTCGGTCGCGCCCCAGTTGCGGCCGTAGAGGGTGTCGCTGCCGATGAAGTTGATGGCGCCGGCGATCCAGCGGCCGGCGCGCTTGGCCATCACCAGGAGGATGCGGTCGGCCATCGCCGCGCCGGCGATGGAGAAGAATTCGCGCGTCAGATAGGGCCGGCCCCATTTGCGCGAGCCGGTGTCCATGTAGAACTCGAAGAAGGCGTCCCACACGCTTTCGGTCAGGTCCGAGCCGGTCAGCCAGTGCACCTCGATGCCGGGCGAGAGCGCGTCCTTGCGCTCGCGGCGAATGCTCTTGCGCTTGCGCGAGGCGAGGCGGGCGAGGAAGTCGTCGAAGCTGGCGTAGCCGTCATTCTCCCAGTGGAATTGCTGGTCGGTGCGCTGCAGGAAGCCGCGCGCGCCGAGCGCGGTCCATTCCGTCTCGGTGAGGAAGGTGATGTGCGCGGACGACAGATCGTTGCCGCGCGTGATTTCGGTGAGACCGTCGGCCAGCGCGCCCTGCACGGCGGCGGCGAAGGGGCCGGGGCGGGTGAGCAGGCGCGGGCCGGTGACCGGTGTGAAGGGCACCGCGACCTGGAGCTTGGGATAGTAATTGCCGCCGGCACGCTCATAGGCCTCGGCCCAGCCCTGGTCGAAGACATATTCGCCCTTCGAGTGGGTCTTCACATAGCAGGGTGCGGCGCCGAGCAGGGTGCCGTCGGCCGTCTCCGCCAGCAGATGGCGCGGCTGCCAGCCAGTGCGGTGGCCGACCGAATGTGATTGTTCAAGACTGGACAAGAAGGCATGAGAAACGAAGGGGTTATCGACTTGTACTCGTGTGGAAAATGACGGTGAAAAGTCGTCTTCACAGATCGCTTTAAAATCGGCGGACGGCCCAGCGGCGCAGGCGTCCCACGCCGCGGCGTCGACCTCGGATAAAGATTGTGCGATGCGGATGCGAAGTTCGACGTCGGTCATGCGATCAGGGCCTGGTGAGACCGGCATTTAGGCACGAATTCGTCCGAAATTGAGCCGTGCAATCGGCAGGCCACGCATGCGGACCGACCGCAAACCCCATCTAGTTGCCAGCGATACGGGGTGAAGATACAAGGCATTAATGGCTTTGTGATATTTTTATCACAGAGTGGCATCGGGACGCCTTCGTTCCTTCAAGGTTGAGTATTAGCTACCCTTCAAGCGTGATACGAATCTGCGTAAGCGCAGAGGGAGATGGCCATGAGCATCAAATCGCACGCGTTCGGCCGTGTGACGCTCACAGGTCAGGACGCGAAAAAATTCAAAAATCAGGTCACTTACGGCAAGGCGAAACCGCGGGCTAAAACCACGGTCAAGCGTGGCGCTTTGCTTGTAAAAAAACTGAGCAAAACAGGCACCCTTACGCTGACGAGCACGTCAACGGGGCGCCTGATTGCCAAATCAACCTGAAGTTCAGGTAAGGCAGATTGAGGCCGGTGACAGACTCACCGGCCTTTCGCTTGGGCACAAAGATTTTGTGCCATTGAAAACCTTTCTTCAAAAGCACGCGAAAACCTACCACCTGCGAAATTTGGCTCGGACATACGCCATTTTCGAAGGAGCGAAGGTGATTGCCTATCTAACGCTGGTTTGTGGTGAAATCGTCCTAGAGGGCGACAAGCAACTGCTTGATGAGCCGGACCTCCATTACGATTACAAAAGCTATCCGGCGCTAAAGATTGCCCGGCTCGCGGTAGATATCGGTCACCGAGACAAGGATTATGGCGAACTCCTGGTCGAACTCGCAGTCGGAACAGCCAAAGATGTCATTTGCCCAGTAGTCGGATGCCGATTCGTGACGGTGGATTCTAAGAAAAGCGCGCTCGGCTTTTATTTGAAGCAGGGCTTTACGCTCTTGGATACGCCAGAAAACATCAAGCGAAGTGAGCCCGTTCTATTTATCGACCTATTCAAAGCTTCCAAATCAAACTGACCCACCATTGAGGGCCTGCATGTCGATCCCGGTGCATCACGGCCGCCAGCCCTCGAAGATCATCTGATCGGCGAAGCGCGCGGCGCGTTGCCGGTCATCCTCGCTGCGCACGGTCCAGGTCAGAAGCGGCAGGCCGAACACGTTTCTGGCTATCAGCGCCGGTACTGCCGGCAGATCCTTCACGTGATAGGCGAGGAACTGCGGCCGGCTCTTCGGCGCATGGGTGAGCCAGGTCATGGCCCATTTGCGCGCGGCCGGCAGCGGCGCCCATTCGGCGTGGGTGTAATGGCGCTCGGCGACGATGCCGCGGGTGAGCTTCGGCGCCAGGGTACGCAGCGCCGCGACCACATCCGGATCGAACGACATTGCCGCGACGGGACCGCGATAGGTCTCGAGCACGGCGGCGGTGCGGCGGGCAAGCCGCAGGTCGCCGTTAAAGTGACTCTTGATCTCGACGAGCAAAGTCACGCGGCCGTCGACCAGATCGCACAGCTCGCCGAGCGTGAGCATGCGATCGGCGGTCGCCTTGAAGGCGGTGGCTTTCAGTTGCGCGGTCGACAGATCGGCGAGACTGGCCGTGCCCTGCGTGAGCCGGCCCAGCACGTCGTCATGATGCACGATGGCTTCGCCGTCGCGGCTCAATTGGACGTCGCACTCGATGCCGTAA
>JANLJK010000025.1:0-1648 GCA_029255525.1 Pseudolabrys sp. | reverse complement strand
TGGCGGCCTTTGTCGCCGAACACCTCGACCATCAAATCGGAGGCGCCGTTCATGACCTTCGGCCCGTCGCCGTAGCCGGGCGCGGAATTGATGAAGCCGCCGAGGCGCACCACGCGCACGACCTTGTCGAGTTCGCCGATCGCGGCTTTCACCTGGGCGATGAGGTTGATGGCGCAGGCGCGCGCCGCCTTCTGCCCGTCCTCCAGCGACACGCCGCCGCCGAGCTGGCCGGAGGCGACGAGCTTGCCGTCGGTGCCGAAGCAGAGCTGACCGGAGACGACGATCTGGTTGCCGGTGCGCACGCAAGCCACGTAATTGGCAATCGGCGCGGCCGGAGTCGGCAAGGTGATGCCGAGGCTTGCAAGCTTCTGTTCAACCGTTCCAGCCATCGTCTGTCTCCGCGCGCACTGCGTTTTATGGGACGCGATCCTTGAACCAAGGCGGGCGGCCGCGCAAGCGTATCGGCGCCGCATTGCGGTTGTGCCGGGCGGCCTCTATCTTGCCGCACTGTGCGCTCTTGCTTGGCCGGAACAGGCGTGAAGCGCCGCCGAAAGAGGCCCCGAATGATGCTCTTTGATACCGCCACCCGGCTCACCAAGCGGCTGGCTCTTCCGGTTCTCCTGGCCGTCGCGGCGACGGCGCAGACCGGCGCCGCCGCGCCGCAGCCGGCGAATACGGTGGTGCTGGCGCCGCACCGGGCGGTCTACGATCTCAAGCTGACCAAGACGCGCGGCAGCCGCGGCATCGAGGCGGTGCGCGGGCGCATCCTCTACGATTTCTCCGGCAATGCCTGCGACGGCTACGAGCTGAAATTCCGTCAGGTGTCCGAGCTGGACTCAGGGGAGGGCAAGGCCGCCATCAACGACCTGCGCTCCACCACCTGGGAAGACGCCGGCGCCAAGAAATTCCGCTTCAACTCCGAGAACCTGCTCAACGACAAGCCCACCGATACGGTCAACGGCCGCGCCGAGCGCGACAGCGATGCCGTGGCGGTCAATCTGAGCAAGCCGAAGGCCAAGACGCTCAACATGCCGGTCGGCGCGGTGTTTCCGACCGAACACATGAGACGGATCATCGCCGCGGCGCGCGAGGGCAAGAGCATTCTGGAATTTCCGGTCTATGACGGCTCCGAGACCGGCGAGAAGCTTTACAACACGCTGACAATCATCGGCCGCCCGATCGCGCCCGGCGCCAGACCGGTGACCGACGCCGGCGCCAAGGTTGCGGAACTGGCCAAGCTGACGCGCTGGCCGGTGACGATCAGCTATTTCGAGCAGAAAGACGCCAAGGATGAGAAGACCGGCGAACAAGTGCCGGTCTATGCGATCAGCTTCGAATTGTACGAGAACGGCATCTCGCGTGCGCTGGTGCTCGACTATACGGATTTCACCATCGCCGGCGAGATGACCTCGCTCGATGTGAAGAAGGCCAAGCCCTGTAATTGACCTTGGCCTTCTTCTTTCGCGATCGGCCTTACGCCGGCACGGCCGCCACGGGCCGGCGCGTGCGCCGCCTGAGCTTGCGTCGCGCCCAAATCCAGATGCCGGTCACCAACAGTCCGATCAGCGCGAACGACGTGATCACGTTGAGCAGCGCCGACCATATGCCGGCGAAATTGCCCTCGTGCCAGAGCCGGGGCCAGTTGCGC
>JANLJK010000024.1 GCA_029255525.1 Pseudolabrys sp. | reverse complement strand
GTGTCATCCTATGTCTGCGCCTTCCTGTTCCTGGTGCCGCTGATCCGCCGCCTCACCGGCCGCGGCGTCATCGAGCACGTCCCGGAGCGGGCGCTCCTCGGCCGCGCCTTGCCCGAGAATGACGGGCGCGCCGATTACATGCGGGCGACGCTGAGCATGGGCCCCGACGGCCCCGTCGCTACACCGGTCCCAAGCCAGGACAGCTCCCTGATGGCCCCGCTCGCCGCCGCCGGCTGCCTCGTGATTCGAGAGCCGTATGCCGCGGCCGCGGCCGCCGGGACGCCGTGCATCATCCTTAAGCTCGCCCTTTAGCGGCCGTTTGCATTGTTCACTCCAAATTAAGCCCTTGCGGAACACATATCGAACAGATAGTGTCCGTTCATGATTTGTTTCGAGCCGACCGCCCATAAGCGGGCCGGCCGGCGACGGGGAGAAACAGATGCTGACCCGCAAGCAGTTCGAGCTTTTGCGCTTCATCCACGAGCGGCTGACCGAAGCCGGCGTACCGCCTTCGTTCGACGAGATGAAGGACGCGCTCGACCTGCGCTCCAAATCCGGCATCCACCGCCTGATTACCGCCCTGGAAGAACGCGGCTTCATCCGCCGGCTGCCCAACCGGGCCCGCGCCATCGAGGTGATCAAGCTGCCCGATTCCGTCGCTCACGGCATTGGCGGTAATGGCCGGGCGCGTCGCTTCACCCCGAGCGTCATCGAAGGCGACCTCGGTCGCGTCCGCCAGGTGTCGGAGGACGACAACAGCAGCCGCCCGATCGCAGTGCCGGTCATGGGCCGCATCGCCGCCGGTACGCCGATCGAGGCGATCCAGCAGCGCAGCCACGTCATCAACATGCCGCCCGACCTCTTGTCGGCCGGCGAACACTTTGCCTTGGAAGTGCGCGGCGACTCGATGATCGAGGCCGGCATTCTCGACGGTGACATCGCCCTCATCCGCCGCTCGGAAGCCGCCGATACCGGCGACATCGTCGTGGCGCTGATCGACGACGAGGAAGCCACTCTCAAGCGCTTCCGCCGCCGCGGCGCCTCCATCGCGCTCGAGCCGGCCAACACGGCCTATGAGGTGCGCATCCTGCCACCCAACCGCGTGCGCATTCAGGGCAAGCTGGTCGGGCTGTTCCGGAGATACTGAGCTTGCGTGCCCCGGACGCGGCGCAGCACGCAGTGGTGCGCCGCGGATCAGGGGCCCAGCTTTCTAAAAAACGGGGTCCCAGGTCTGCAGCGCACCGTTTCATACTGCGCTGCGCCCGGGACACGAGGTTTGCACTAATTCCCCTCTTCCAAATCCTCGCTACGCGGCGTGGCATCGCGGCGTCACGCTCACGCCATCGCACGCGGCCGATCGGGTCGCGACGCTGTGCGGCTACCATTGTATCTCGGCTTTTTTTGTGTAGGCCCCCGGCGCAAAGCCAAAGCGTACCTAGGCAACCTTGCACGCGAACTCTACGGTAACCCGATAGCGGACAGGGGCTGCAGAGGTCGTGAAATTCGCGTTGCGCTTGGTTCTAGCTTGCTGCCTCATGATCGGTGCTGCGCCAGTATGGGCCGCCGAAGGCAGCACGGTCGCGGGTCCTATTGGCGGAACCGACATCCGGTCGGCTTTTCTGCCGTCGCCCGGACTTTATGGCGCCCTTATCCTGGGCGGCGCCTCAACCTATCAACTCAGGGATGGCTCAGGCGATCCACGGGCGGGGCTGGACGCCGTCGGCCTCAATTCCAAAAGCGCGGCCGGCATCTTGTTGTATGTGCCGGACTTCAAAGTATTCGACGGTTCGGTCGGCTTTCTGGGTGTGGCAGGCTTCGGATCGGTTTGCGGACAAATCAGATCGGTCAGTCCGGAGCGCTGCCGATCAGGCTTCGGCGACGTCTATGTCGAGGCGTCCTGGTCCCGGTTCTTCGGGTTCACGCGGCCGTCGCGCGAAAAAGGCGCGCTGCCCATTCGGGAAGGCCTCGCGATCAGGGCAGGCTTGGGCGCCGTGCTGCCGACCGGTCTCTACGATGCGCAGATTCAGGCCAGCAACGGTGTCACGGTTGGAAGCAATACGCTCATCGTCGCGCCCTCGATCGCCTTCACGTATACGACGTCACCGTTGCTGGCGGACGGGACCGAGTTCAGCAGCAAGATCTACCTGAACAATTATGCCCGCAATCACGACACCGATTATGTCAGTGGAAAGAACGTCAACATCGATTTTGCCGTCTCGGAGCACATCGGGCGCTGGCAGGTTGGCGTTGCAGGTTATTATCTGCGCCAATTCACCGACGACAGGCGGGGCGGCATTGCCGTTGCACCGGATGGCCGACGCGCGGAAGTTTTGAGCGTCGGCGGCGTCATCAACTATGACATCCCCAGCCTCGGCACGGCGATCAAGTTCAAGACGCGCAGTTCCGTGTTCGCCTATAATACGGCTATGACGACGGCTTTCTACCTGACCATCGCCAAGAAACTTGACTAGCGCACGGCGCGGGCACTCCCGCTACTGGTCGTCCGCGGAAAGGTCCTCGCCGCGCGGCGTGGCATCTTGTGATGCCGGCCGCGACACGTTCGTTGCCGGAGGCGGCCGCGGCCCCCTCGCCCACGGTCGCTCATAGCCTTGCGGACGCGCCACGCTCACCTCGAAGCGATCGCCGGTCCAGCGCAGGCTGGCGGCTCCGTGGCTGCGCCAGCGGTCGCGATCGATCAGCAGCGCGGCGCAGGCACCCGGCGCGCTGCGTGGGCTGATCACCACAGCCGCGCGCGCGCAGTCCTCCGCGAAAGCCTCGACCGACAGCGCCATCGACACGAGCCGTCCATCGGCCAAAGTACCGATACAGCCGATGGCGTCGCAGCGGGCGCCCATGGCAAGGCTGGCATCCTTGGCGGCGCGGCCATCGCCATCGGCGGCGAGCCACTCCTTGACCGCGAAGGTGTCGCGGCCGCTGTGCAAGAGTGCGAGCGCGCCGTCGCGGCCGCGGAAGGCGGTGGTCTGGCCGTCGGCCGAGATCAGAACATCCGGCCGCGGCGTGGCAACCGCCCACAGACTCACCACGATCACGAGCACGCCGCCGCTCCATCGCAATGGTGACCGCAGCAAGCACAACAGCAGCAGAGCGGCGGTACCGAGCAGCAACGGCCCGGTGCCGAAGGCCTGGATGTGACCGACCGCGCCCGGCAGGCTCGCGACCCACAACGCCACATTGGTCATCCAATCGATGCCGGCCCCCATCAGGCGCCAGAACACCGCATCGAAACCGAAGGGCATCAATACCAGGCCGAGGATGCCCATCGGCATCACCAAGACCGACACCACCGGCATGGCGACGAGATTGGCGAGCACGCCATAAGGCGCGACGCGGTGGAAGTGGAAGGCGGCATAAAGTGTGGTGGCGAGCCCGGCCACCAGCGAGGCCAGGATCAATCCGGCAATCTCACGCCCGCCCCACAAAGCGACACGGGCGCCGAGGCTGGTGTCGGCATTGGCCCGCCACGGCAGGCCGTATTGATAGGCCGCGATCAAAGCGAGCGTCGCCGCAAACGACATCTGAAAACTGGGATGCACCACCGCCTGCGGCGCAAGCACCATCACGCACAAAGCCGCCACGGTGAGCGTGCGGAAGGTGATCGCCGGCCGATCGACCATCACACCGACGAGCACGATCGCCACCATGATGAAGGAGCGCTGGGTGGCGACCTCGGCGCCCGACAGCAGCAGATAGAGGAACGCCGCGACGAGCGCGCCGGCCGCGGCCCATTTCTTGATCGGCCTGCGCACGGCCAGCGACGGCGCCAAAGCGAGCCCCGCGCGGATGACGAAGAACACGATGCCGGCGACCACCGCCATGTGATAGCCGGAGATCGACAGCACATGCGCCAGGCTGGAGACGTACATCGCATCGTTGACCGGCGTTGAGATGGCGTCGCGTTTGCCCGTGATCAACGCCGACGCGATCGAGCCGCGGTCGCCCGGTAGGACACTGCGGATGCGGTCGTCGATAGTCTCGCGGATGCTCTCGATCACCGTGGCGTAGCGCAGCCAGAAGCCCGGCTTCTCCGGCGGCGCCACGATCCTGATCTTGCCGAGCGCGTAGCCCGAGGCGCCAATCTGTTGGAAATACATGTCGCGCGCGAAGTCGTAGCCGCCGGGCCTTAAGGGAGCGAGCGGCGACGACAAATGCGCTTTCAACTCGACGAAGGCGCCAACCGGCGGTGCGGTATCCTTGCGGACCGCGACGCGCACGCGCGCGGGCTTTTCGGTCACGCGCGCGGCCTCGAAGGAGCGCAGGCGGATCACCACGCGGTCTGAGCGCTCGCGCTCCTCACGGATCTCGACGAAGCCGGAGAGCGTCGCGCTGGCGACCGGCGTCTGCAGCACCGGATGACCGATACGCACGGTGTGCAGTGTGGCGACGGCAAAGCCGATCGCGATTGCTGCTGCGCCGACCGCGAGCGGAAAGCCGACGATGCTCCGCCGCAGGCCGAAGACGAGCGCCATCGCCGCCATAGCGGCGGCGGCCGCCGCCCACCAGGCCGGCTCGCGATCGGCGGTGAAGTAGAGGATGATGCCGAAGCCAAACGCGACCGGCACCCAGGGCAACAACCGGCCGGGCGCCACTTCGGCCTGCGCCCAGTCCGCGACCCGCCGGCCGAGCCCATCGGCGCGCGCGGCAAGGCCGTGCGGCAGAGCCGCCCCGGCATGCCGACGCGCGGCGCCGATCGCGCCGGCGATGGCCTTGCCTCGTCCCCCGCCTGTCGCCATGACGCCGCCCACATACGCCGCGCGAGCGGAATGCTACGACAGCCACAGGTTGCGGATAGAGGAACGGTTGTGAACGCGGAGAGCCGTCATTCTGAGGCGCGAGGCGCACAAACCTATCGTGCGTCATGGCCGGGCTTGTCCCGGCCATCCACGGCCTTGCTTGCTTTGAATGTCGGAACACATGGATGCCCGGGACAAGCCCGGGCATGACAGAGTTTATGGCCCGCGTTTGCCTAGACAGGTAAGTCCCGCCTGCCTCAGCCCTTCGCCACGTCCTTGGCGAACGTATCCCGCAGGCCGACGGTGCGGTTGATGACGAGTTTGCCTGGCGTGGAGTCCTTATCGAGACAGAAATAACCCAAACGCTCGAACTGGACCGGCTTCTGGTCTTCCAAGAGACGCTCAAAAGTCACATCCGCTATCATCGCTGGCTCCAGCCGTGCGTCGCTCAATATCTCGAGCGAGTTCGGATTGAGGTCCTTCTCGAAGCCTTCGCCGCCGGTCGGGTCGGGCTTTGAGAACAGCGGATTGTAGATACGCACCTCGGCCGGGATCGACTCCTTGGCCGACACCCAATGGATGGTCGCCTTCACCTTGCGGCCGTCGGGCGCGTTGCCGCCTTTGGTCGCCGGATCGTAGGTGCAGCGCAATTCGACGACATTGCCGGCGGCATCCTTCACCACTTCCTTGCAGGTGATGAAGTAGGCGTAACGCAGACGCACCTCCATACCCGGAGACAGCCGGAAGAACTTCTTCGGCGGGTTCTCCATGAAGTCGTCCTGCTCGATATAGAGCTCGCGACCAAACGCGATCTTACGCGTGCCGGCGGCCGGATCGTCGGGGTGATTGACGGCCTCCAACTCCTCGCTCTGCCCTTCCGGGTAGTTCTCGATGACGACCTTGAGCGGCTTCAAGACCGCCATGCGGCGCTGCGCGGTCTTGTTGAGCACCTCGCGGATCGAGAACTCGAACATGCCGACGTCGACGACGCTGTTGGCTTTGGCGACGCCGATGCGCTTGACGAAATCACGCAAAGCGGCCGCCGGCACGCCGCGGCGGCGCAAGCCGGCCAATGTCGGCATGCGCGGATCGTCCCAGCCTGAGACGTGCTTGTCCTGAACGAGCTTGGTCAGCACCCGCTTCGACAGCACCGTATAGGTCAGGTTGAGCCGCGCGAACTCGTACTGATGCGGCTGCGACGGCACGCTCAGCTTGGCGATGAACCAGTCGTAAAGCGGCCGGTGATCCTCGAATTCGAGCGTACAGACCGAATGGGTGATGTGCTCGATCGCGTCCGACTGGCCGTGGGCGTAGTCATAGCTCGGATAGATCTTCCATTCCGTGCCGGTGCGCGGGTGGTGGGCATGCAGGATCCGGTACATCACCGGGTCGCGCAGGTTGATGTTGCCCGAGGCCATGTCGATCTTGGCGCGCAGCACCCGCGCACCGTTGGGGAATTCGCCGGCGCGCATGCGGCGGAACAGATCGAGGTTCTCCTCGACCGAGCGGTCGCGGAACGGCGAGTTCTTGCCCGGCTCGGTCAGCGTGCCGCGGTTGACCCGCATCTCCTCCGGGTTCTGGTCGTCCACATAAGCGAGGCCAGCGCGGATCAGGTCCTCGGCCCAGCCATAGAGCCGCTCGAAATAGTCCGAGGCATAAAAGAGGTTCGTTCCCCAATCGAAGCCGAGCCAGCGCACGTCGCGCTGGATGGCGTCGATATATTCCTGCTCTTCCTTGACCGGATTGGTGTCGTCGAAGCGCAGATGGCAGCGGCCACCGAACTCCTCGGCAATGCCGAAATTCAGGCAGATCGACTTGGCGTGGCCGATATGGAGGTAGCCGTTCGGCTCGGGCGGAAAGCGGGTGACGACACCCTTGATGCGCCCCGAGTCGAGATCGGTCTTTACGATGTCGCGGATGAAGTCGCGCCCCGGCTCGGCCGTTGCGTCCTTGCCGCTTGCCTTTTCGTCGACCGCCATGCTTCCTCGACCTTCGGTAAAACCCTAGTGAATCCGCCGCTGCCGCGACATGCGGGCTATGCCATGACGGGACCCCCGGCTCAATGTCAATCGCGCTCTCGCCTTCCCCGGCAACTGTGCTAGATGGCCGCCGATGAGCGAGACCGTAATCACCCGATTTGCCCCGTCCCCGACCGGCTTCCTCCACATCGGAGGCGGCCGTACCGCGCTGTTTAACTGGCTCTACGCCCGCGCGCGCGGCGGCAAGATGCTCTTGCGAATCGAGGACACCGACCGCGAGCGCTCGACCGACGCCGCCATCGCCGCCATCATCGACGGCCTCACCTGGCTCGGCCTCTCCTGGGACGGCGACATCGTCTACCAGTTCTCGCGCGCGGCGCGCCACCGCGAGATCGCCGAGCAGCTTTTGGCCGAAGGCAAGGCCTACCGCTGCTACGCCTCGCCGGAAGAGCTGACCGCCATGCGCGAGGCCGCCCGCAAGGAAGGCCGCGCCAAGCTCTATGACGGGCGCTGGCGTGACCGCGATCCGTCCGAGGCGCCGGCTGGCGTCAAACCGGTGATCCGGCTCAAGGCGCCGCAGACCGGCGAGACCGTGATCGAGGACCAGGTGCAGGGCCGGGTCACCTGGCAGAACGCCGATCTCGACGACCTGGTGCTGCTGCGCTCCGACGGCAACCCGACCTATATGCTGGCCGTGGTGGTCGACGACCACGACATGGGCGTCACCCACATCATCCGCGGCGACGACCACCTCACCAATGGCGCCCGCCAGAAGCACATCTACGAGGCGCTCGGCTGGAACGTGCCGGTGATGGCGCATATCCCGCTGATCCACGGGCCGGACGGCTCGAAGCTATCCAAGCGCCACGGCGCGCTCGGCGTCGATGCCTATCGCGCCATGGGCTACCTGCCGGCGGCCATGCGCAATTACTTGGTCCGGCTCGGCTGGAGCCATGGCGACCAGGAAATTTTCACCGAAGAGGAAATGGTCAAGGCGTTCGACCTCGGCCATATCGGCCGTTCGCCGGCGCGCTTCGACTTCGCCAAACTGGAGAGCCTCAACGGCCACTACATCCGCGCCACCCCCGACGCCGAGTTGATTGCGGCGCTGGAGCAGTTGCTGCCCCACATTGCGGGCGGCAGCGATCTCGCCGACAAGCTCACGCCCGTCCTGCGGGACAAGCTGCTGGCCGCCATGCCGGGCCTGAAGGAACGGGCCAAGACTTTGGTCGAACTGTTCGAGGCCTCGCGCTTCATCTGGGCGAGCCGTCCGCTCGACATGGCCGAGCCAGCCAAGGCGCTGCTGACGGCCGAGGCCAAGGCCGTGCTGGCGGCGCTGCTGCCCGAGTTCGAAACGATCGCCGACTGGAACGCCGGCACCGTCGAAGCCGTGGTGCGCGCCTTCGCCGAGCGTTCCGGGCTCAAGCTCGGCGCCGTGGCGCAACCTTTGCGCGCCGCTCTGACCGGCCGGACCACGTCACCGCCGATCTTCGATGTGCTCGCCGTCCTCGGCCGGATCGAAAGCCTGGGGCGCTTGCGCGATCAGGCCGGCTGAAGACGTAAATAAGTCGTATCCCGCGATCCGAGCCATGCCGAAAGCGCGGGCTTAGTCTCGCGGGGTGCGATCTTGCAGCGCACACTTGGATGGGTTACCCAACTGACGGCCGGAACCCGCGCGCCACTTCAACGGCGTCTCGCCTTCCCGGCTGAACTTTTTCCGCGCACCGATTGCCGCGAATTTCGAGGGTTCGACGATGGACGCCAAAACGGATGCCACCAAGAAGACCGGCACGCTCACGGTCGGCAACAAGAACTACGATTTCCCCGTGTACAGCGGCACGGTCGGACCGGACGTAATCGACATCGCCAAGCTCTATGGCGAAAGCGGCCTGTTCACCTACGACCCAGGCTTCACCTCGACGGCGAGCTGCGAGTCCAAGATCACCTACATCGACGGCGATGAAGGCATCTTGATGTACCGCGGCTATCCGATCGAGCAGCTCGCCGAGCACGGCGACTTCCTCGAGACCTGCTACCTGCTCTTGTACGGCGAACTGCCGACTCCGACCCAGAAGGCGGACTTCGACTACCGGGTGACGCGCCACACGATGGTGCACGAGCAGATGAGCCGGTTCTTCCAGGGCTTCCGCCGCGACGCGCATCCGATGGCGGTGATGACCGGCTCGATCGGCGCGATGTCGGCCTTCTATCACGACTCCACCGATATCTCGGACCCGCACCAGCGCATGGTGGCGTCGATCCGCATGATCGCCAAGGTGCCGACGCTCGCCGCCATGGCCTACAAATATTCGGTCGGCCAGCCCTTCGTTTATCCGAAGAACGAGCTCGATTTCGCGGCGAACTTCCTGCACATGTGCTTCGCCGTGCCGGCCGAAGAGTACAAGGTGAACCCGGTCCTGGCGCGCGCCATGGATCGCATCTTCATCCTGCACGCCGACCACGAGCAGAACGCCTCGACCTCGACCGTGCGTCTG
This sequence comes from Pseudolabrys sp., assembly GCA_029255525.1. Lineage (GTDB taxonomy): Bacteria > Pseudomonadota > Alphaproteobacteria > Rhizobiales > Xanthobacteraceae > Pseudolabrys. The sequence continues at coordinate 1,504 of JANLJK010000024.1, read as the reverse complement.
GCCGGTTCGTCGGGCGCCAATCCCTTCGCCTGCATCGCGGCCGGCATCGCCTGCCTGTGGGGCCCGGCGCACGGCGGCGCCAACGAGGCGGCGCTGCAGATGCTCCAGGAGATCGGCACCGTCGATCGCATCCCGGAATACATCGCCCGCGCCAAGGACAAGAACGATCCGTTCCGTCTGATGGGCTTCGGCCACCGCGTCTACAAGAACTACGATCCGCGCGCCAAGATCATGCAGAAGACCTGTCACGAGGTCCTCTCCGAGCTCGGCATCAAGGACGATCCGCTGCTCGACGTCGCCATGGAGCTCGAGAAGATCGCGCTGCACGACGAATACTTCATCGAGAAGAAGCTCTACCCGAACATCGACTTCTATTCGGGCATCACGCTCAAGGCGATGGGCTTCCCGACCACCATGTTCACCGTGCTGTTCGCGGTCGCGCGTACCGTCGGCTGGATCGCGCAGTGGAAGGAAATGATCGAGGACCCGAAGCAGAAGATCGGCCGGCCGCGTCAGCTCTACACCGGCGAAACACGGCGCGACTACATCCCGATTTCGCGGCGGAAGTAACTCCCCGACGATCATTCGAAATGTCACAATGGCCGGGCTTGTCCCGGCCATTTCTTTTCAACGGTGCTGTTCAGGAAGACCGCCCGTAATACCCGCCATGGTTTAATTTCTAGCCAGATATCTTATATAGCTATCTGGTTAGATCATTAGAGCTGTGGCCATGTCGTTCCATGTCCGTGATGCGGAGACCGACAAGTTGGTCCGCAAACTCGCGCGCGCCAAGGGCGTGGGCCTGACCGATGCCGTGAAGCTCGCGGTACGCAATGAATTGCTGCGGGAGGCCGAAGTCATCCCGCTGCGTGATCGCCTGCGCAAGCTCACTGCCCCGCTGGCGGACTATCCGCGAATTGGCCAGCACGCCGACAAGAAATTTTTCGATGAGCTGTCCGGCCCCTGACAATGTTTATTGATGCATCGGCGCTGCTCGCCATCCTGTGGCAAGAACCTGAAGCCGATGGGCTGGCCAACGCCATTGAACGCGCGCCCAATTGCTGCACGTCGCCGCTCGCGATCTTCGAGACCATCGCCAGCATGATGCGTGAAAGAACGATACCGAGAGCAGTCGCCGAAGAACACCTGCGTGCCGTTCTGTCAGCGGCGCGTATCGAGGTCGTGCCGATCACGGATGAGATCGGCCGCGCCGCGTTCGACGCATTCGATCGCTACGGCAAGGAGCGCGGCCATCCCGCGCAGCTCAACATGGGCGACTGCTTTGCCTATGCCTGCGCCAAGACACTGCACCTGCCACTGCTCTACAAGGGCGACGATTTCCGCCGCACCGACTTGGCATAACGGCGCGGGCGCGAGGCTTCCAGCCACCGCGTTAGTCAATCGACACCGAAGCGTGTTTGAAGCGATCAGCTCGTCGGCTGCATTGTCCCCAAACAGCCCGACATCGTGAAGCAGTCTCGTATCGACGCTGAATTTCGAAATC
>JANLJK010000023.1:5513-10819 GCA_029255525.1 Pseudolabrys sp. | reverse complement strand
ATGCGAAGCACCCCGCCCAAGCCGCCAACCAAGGCAGACGCCCCAATCGCCAGCACGAACAGCACGATCAGCATGGCGGACCTGCGCGGCATGTCGAACACGCTGTAGGCCTGGATGATCAGGAAGCCGAGCCCTTTGTTGGAGAGCTTGGTCTCGGCCAAGAGCGTGCCGATCAGCGCGACGCCGAGGCCTAAGCGCACGCCATTGATGATCGGATGGCGCATGGCGGGCAAATAGATCTTCCACACGGTCTGCCAGGTATTGGCGCGGAAGCTCTTGCCCACCTTGATCAGCACCTTGTCGATCTGCCTCATGCCGGCGGCGGCCGATAGCGCGACGGGGAAGAAGCACGACAGTACGCCAAGCGCGATCTTGGAGCCGGGGCCGACGCCGAACCACATGATCATGATCGGGAAGAAGATGATCTTCGGGGTCGGCCCGAGATAATAGAGATAGGGCTCGTAGGCTTTGGCGAGGAAGCGGTTGCCGCCGATGAGAATGCCGACGACCATGCCGGCAATGCCGCCGATGGCGAGCGCCGCGCCGATCTCGCCGGCGGTGACGGCGAGGTGGAAATAATACTCGCCATGCGACAAGAGGTCGGCCAAAGCCTTGCCGATGGCGATCCAGGACGGCACCACGTCGCGGTAGAGCAGGCCCGAACGGGACATCAGCTCCCAGGCCGCCAGCACGAACAGGATGATGGCGACGCGCAACAGCGTCACCGGGGAGATGAGCGGCGGGGGGGCCGCCGTGCTGGTCAATCGACCGGTCTCAGCCATCGCTCGGCCTTTTCCAAAGACATGAAGAACACCACGCTCACCAAGATGACGAAGCAGATCGCCGCATAGGTGCCGGGCAGGTCGTAGCGTTCGGCCAGATCGTTGATGAGCTGGCCGAGACCGCCATAGTTGATCAGAAACTCAACCCCAACGATGTTGATCAACGCAAAAATAAGCCCGAGGCGGACGCCGACGAACATGGTCGGCAGCGCGGCGGGGAACATGATTTTCCAGAACTGCTGCGAGGCGGTGAGGTTGAAGCTCTTGCCCACATTGACCAGCACCTTGCGGGTGCCGGACAGGCCTTCGAGCGTCTTGAGGATCACCGGCGGCAGCGCCGCGACAAAGCCGATCATGATGATGGTCCAGGCGGAGCGGCCGAAGATCACCATGAACAACGGATAGGCGAGCACCACGGGCGCCGCGGCCATCGCCGCCACCCAGGTCTCGGTCGCCTGCTGCAAGAGTTTGTAGCGATAAAGCAGGAAGCCGCCGGCGACGCCGAAGATCGTGATCATCACGCCGGCCATCAGGCATTCGCCGAGGGTGAAGACAAAGCGGCTGAACACGTGCTCTTCGACAATGACGCGGCCGAAGCTGCCGATGATCTCCGACGGTGGCGGCACGATGAAGCGGTTGATCACGTTGGTCTGGACCAGCACTTCCATGACGACGAAGAAACCGACCACGGTCGCCAGTCCCAGTGCCGGCGGCACCAGATTGTAAAGCGCGATGCGGCGGGCCGGAGCGGCGCTCATGAGGCGGTGCCCTCGTGCAGCGCGTGCTCTTCTTCGTCCTTCATGCCGCGGCTGGCTTCCTCGCGCAGATCGTTCCAGATCTCGGCGACGTAGCGGCCGAAGGCCTCGCTGCCGACGATTTCGGACGTGCGTGGGCGCGGCAGGTCGATGTCGACGATGCGCTTCACCTTGCCGGGGCGGTAGGTCATCACCAGGATGCGGTCGGACATCTGCACCGCTTCGGTGATGTTGTGGGTGATGAGCAAGGTCGTCTGCTGCAACTGCTGCTGGATGCGCAGCACCTGATCGCCGAGCAAAAGCCGCGTCTGCTCGTCGAGCGCGGCGAAGGGCTCGTCCATCAGCAGGATCTTCGGCTCGGAGGCGAGCGTGCGGGCAAGCGAGACGCGCTGGCGCATGCCGCCGGACAATTCGCCGGGGAAACGTTTCTCGAATCCGTCGAGGCCGACCATCTTGATGAAGGTCCGCGCCTTCTCGATGCGCTTGGCCTTCGGCATGCCGATCAGTTCGAGCGGGAAGGCGACGTTGTCGACGACATTGCGCCAGGGGAAGGTGGACTCCTCCTGGAACACCATGCCGATCGACTGATGCGGGCCGTTGATGGTCTCGCCCGCGACCTGCACTGTGCCCTGATGGTTGGTGAGCAGGCCGCCGATGACATTGAACAGGCTCGACTTGCCGCAACCGGACGGGCCGATCACCGACAGGAACTCGCCCTGGCGCACTTTGAACGACACGTCGTCGACCGCGGTGATCGGGCCTTCGGCTGTCTCGAAGCGGACGATGACATTGTCCGCCGTGAGAATGTCGCTCGCTGATGAAGAGGTTGGAGACATCACGGGCCCTTATTCGCTCTTGCGGGTCATCGCGGCGGTCATGGCGGCCGTATAGCCCGGCTCCACGCGGACGTCGACGACGACGACCTCGCCTGCTTCGACGGCGGCGATCGCCTTTTCGAAAGTGGGGATCAGGTCGGCGATCTCGGTCACCGGGCCGAAGCCGACCGCGCCTTGCGCGCGCGCCATTGATGCGAGGTCGATGTCGGGTCCGGAGATGCGCTGACCGACCCAGCGGTTCTCGACCGGGCGGTTGCGCATGCGCGCGACGCGCTCCTGATGAAGCTCGTCATTGAAGAACGAACGGTTGTTGGCGACGACGACCAAGAGCGGAATCTTGTAGTGCGTGGCGGTCCATAGCGCGGTGACGCCCATCAGGAAGTCGCCATCGCCGCAGACGGCGATCGGCAGCCGGCCTGAGTCCTTCAGCGCCAGTGCCGCGCCGACTGAGATGCCGGGGCCGCCGCCAATGCCGCCGCCGGCATCGCTGCCGAGATAATCGAGCGGATGGCGGAACGGCCAGCTCGCGCCGTTCCACGACAGCGAGACATGGGTGAGGGAGGCCGGACGGTCGCCGACCGCGCGGCGCAGATGATCGGCGAGATGATCGACGGTGAGCTTGTCGGTGCCGAGCTTGGGAAATTCCTTCGGTGAGGCCGGCGGCTTTACCGGCGTGCCGGCGCCGAGCGCGTCGATGAGGCCGGCGACCGCGGCATCGGGCTCGCAGGCGATCATCAGATCGATTGGCGGCAGCGCCTGATAGTCCATGCTCCAGCCATTGTGGAGCTGATGGTCGACCGAGACCTGGATGACCTTCGCCTTCGGCGCGCCGCCGGCGTGCTTGAAGGTGCCGGCGGGGTCGAGCCAGTCGAGGCTGAGAATGACGTCGGCGGAGCGGAGCGCCTCGGCGGCCTCCGGCACGGGGGCGATGTTGCCCGGCGCGCCGATATGCAGCGGATGGTCGGTCGGGAACGACGCAGCGATCTTCAAATCGGTGAGCACGCGTGCGCCGAGACGTTCGGCAAGCGCGATGCGCTGCGCCCAGGCATCGACGTCGCGCGAGACGCGGCCGGCGAGGATCACCGGGTTCTTGGCGTTGCGCAGCAGCTCGGCCGCCTTGGCGATGAGATCGGCGGGCGCGGCGCCCGAGACCTGCGGCATGTAACGCTGCGTGTCGACGGCTGCAACCGGTTCGGTGAGCGTCATCTCCTGCACTTCGGCGTCGAGATTGACGTAAGTCGGTCCGCGCGGTGCGGTGTTGGCGATCCAGGTGGCGCGTAGAATGGACTCGCGCGCGGCGGCCGGCGAACCCGGCTGGTCGTCCCATTTGGTGTAGCCGCGTACGAGCGCGCCCTGATCGCGCGCGGTGTGGATCCAATCGATCCAGGGCCGGCGCTTGGCGGCATCGACCGGGCCGGTGGCGCCGAGGATCAGCATCGGCATGCGGTCGCACCAGGCGTTGAACACCGCCATGGTGGCGTGCATCAGGCCGACATTAGAATGCACCGCGGCGGCCATCGCCTTGCCGGTGACCTTGGCGTAGCCCTGCGCGATCGCGACGGCGCTCTCCTCGTGCAGGCACAGGAGCATCTGCGGTTTTTCGTTGCCGAGATAGTTCACAAGGCTGTCGTGCAGGCCGCGATAGCTCGCGCCGGGGTTGAGCGCGATATAGGGGATGTCGGTCGCGCGCAAAGCATCGGCGATGACGTCGCTGCCGAAACCGGGCGTGTTTACGCCGGCCGGCAGGGGACGGTCGACATCGGCAATGTCGTTCGCTGCCGGCGCGCTACGCGCCGAACGCTGTGTTGAGTTTGCCATGCGAATACTTGGCCCGCGCGCGACCTTTCCGGTCGAGCCGCTGGCCGTCATCTCCCTCATGCTACGCGGGTTTTACCGCCCGCCTGTCGTCCTTGGGCGGGACTATAGACTTTGACATTAGCGCTTATAAGCCGCTAAATACGCACCACATTGTTGCACTAAAATAAACAATAACAAGAGCCTTCAGGGAGAAGCATGGATCGTTTCCGCACCATGGAGAGCTTCGTGCGTGTCGTGCGCGCCGGCTCTTTTACGATCGCCGCCAGCCAGCTCGGCCTGTCGCGCGCGCTGGTATCTCGCCATGTGAGCGAGTTGGAAACTCGTCTCGGCGTGCGGCTTCTGAATCGCACCACGCGTTCGCTCAGTCTCACCGATGAGGGCGCCGCTTATCTCGAATTCTGCGAGCGCGTGTTCAGCGATATCGAGAACAGCGAACGGGCCATGGTGCACACAAGGCTCGAGCCGGTTGGGGCGCTGAAGGTGCTGGCGCCAAAGTCCTTCGGCACCGCGCATCTGTCGGACGCCGTGATCGCCTTCGCCAAGACGCAGCCGCGCCTGCGCGTGTCGCTTCTCCTGGAGAATACGCCTTATCGCGGGACATATGATTTCGCCGAGCGCGGTCTTGATCTGGTGCTGTGCTTCTCGATGGTGCGCGGCGCTTCCTCGCTCGCGGAGCAGGAGATCGCGACGCTCGATTGGTTGGTCTGCGCCTCGCCCGATTATCTCGCGCGTGCCGGTAAGCCGCAGACACCGGCCGACCTGAGCAATCACGCCTGCCTTGTGCATGTCGACACCGCACCCAATGACAGCATCTGGCGCTTCGAAGGCCCGAAGGGCCCGGTGCCGGTGAAGGTACGCGGCGCGTTCTTCTCCAACAGCGCGATGGCGCTGCGCAAGGCCGCGTCGGCCGGTCTCGGCATTACGGTGGTGCCGAGCTATGCCGTGCGCGACGACATCGCGGCCGGCGCGCTGGTCACCGTGCTGCCGCGCTATCGCGTCTCGCCGCGGCAGTTGCTGGCGATCTATCCGCGCACGCCGGCGGTGCCGCGCAAGATCCAGGTCTTCGTCGACTTCCTCAAGGCCTGGATGGCCGAGCAGTATCTCGACAGCGTCGC
>JANLJK010000023.1:0-5413 GCA_029255525.1 Pseudolabrys sp. | reverse complement strand
GCTCGATGAGCGGCTTGCCGTTCTGAAGCCCGTCGATCGCTTTCGAGCCCCGCCCAAGGGGTGGGTTCGTGTGATCCGCGACGCATTGGGCATGACCGGCGTGCAATTCGCCGCCCGTCTCAACGTGCGCCCGCAAAGCGTGGAGGCCATGGAGCGTTCGGAAGCGATCGGCTCTATCCAACTCAATACGCTGCGCCGTGCGGCGGAAGCGCTCGATTGCACACTCGTCTATGCCCTGGTGCCGAACAGCTCTCTGGACGGTGCCGTTCGTACGCGTGCGCACAAGATCGCCGTTCGCGACCTTGAGCGGGTGGCGCACACGATGAAGCTTGAAGCGCAAGAAGCCGGCAATGCCGATCTTGAGGCGCGCATCGAGGCGTATATTCGCGATCAGCTCAAGGAACGCGATCTTTGGAAGGAACCATGATCGATATCTTTCAGGAGCCTGATGGCGCGACGCCGCTCGCTCCGGAAGAGCGTGATGGGCTGCTGCAGAGCTGGATCACCGATCGCTCCGATCTCAATGAAGCAGAGCAGGAGAATATTGTCGAAGGAGCGGCCTGGGCACGGCGACGGCGTATCAAGGCTCCCGATCTGACCACCGAGAACTTCGCCAAGAGCCTGCACAAGCGGATGTTTGGCGACGTCTGGAAATGGGCGGGATCATACCGTCTGACCGAACGCAATCTCGGTATCGAAGCCTATCGTATTCCAGTTGAGATGCCGGCGATGCTGGACGATGTCCGCTACTGGGTCGATCATGCAACATATCCAACCGAGGAAACGGCGCTCAGGCTGCATCACCGGTTGACCGTGATTCATCCGTTTCCAAACGGCAATGGCCGCCACGCGCGCCTGATGGCGGATCTGCTGATCGAACGTCTCGGTGGTCAGGTGTTCACGTGGGGCAGCGGCATCCTGACCGACGTCGGTGCATTACGCGCACGCTATGTGAGCGCGCTCAAGGCCGCGGATCATCACGATATCGGCCTGCTGTTGGCGTTTGCACGGTCCTAAGACGAGCGTTGGCCGGCGTTGTCATCCGCCCTGCCGCAGCCGCGCCAAAAGCTTCAGACCGGCATAGCCGTCGACCGGGTCGATGTCGTTCTTCTTTTGATAGGCCACGATCGCCTTCACCGTATCCGAGCCGGTGCGGCCGTCGATGCCGTCAGTCTTGAAGCCCTTTTCGTTCAGACGGCGCTGGATTTCCTTGACCTCGTTGATGGTCGGGATGCGCTCGCCGCCGGGGAACTGCTGGCGGAAGCCGCCGTCGCCGCGAATAAGGTCGCCGAGATGCAGCAGCGCCAATGTGTAATTGGTCGACGGATTGTAGGAATAGACCGCGCGGAAATTCGGCCCCACCAGGAAAGCCGGGCCGCCGCCAACCGGCACCCATAATTTCGCCTGGTCGCCCGGCCGCGCGAAGACCGCGCCGTCGGCGCGCACGACGCCCATCTCGTGCCACTTCTCGTAGGTGCGCCAGGTGCGGTTGTCGGCGAGCCGCGTATGGCCCGCGGGCATCTTCACCTCGCAGCCCCAGGCTTCGCCGCGCCGCCATTTGCCGCGCTCGACCAGATAACGCGCCGTGCCGGCGAGCGCGTCGTCCGGTTTACCGAACGGATTGGCGCGGCCGTCGCGATCATAGTCGACGCCGACATGCAGCCACACTTCGGGCATCCATTGCGTATGGCCCATGGCGCCGGCCCAGGAGCCGATCATCTCGTTGGGCTGCGCCCATTTGCGATCAACGATGGTCAGCGCGTTCAACAGTTCGGCTTCCCAGTATTTGCGCCGGCGCGGCTCGCCATAAGCGAGCGCGGCCAGCGCCGGGATAATCGGCCGCATGTATTTCGGATTCTCGATGACGTCGCCGAAGGACGACTCCATGCCCCACAGGCCGAGCAATGCGTAACGGTCGACGCCGTAGTCCTTCTCCAGGCGCGCCAGGAGGCCGGCATATTGTTGCGCGCGTTCCTTGCCGGTGATCACGCGCCAATCCGAACAACGGCGGTTGATGTACTGCCACATCTGCTCGGTGAATTCGGGCTGCTTGCGGAACTGTTCGTAGACGCTGGTGTCGGGCTCGAGCCGGCCCATGACGCGGTTGTAGGTTTCGGCCGAAATGCCGCGCGCCAGCGCGCGGGCGCGGAACGTCTGCACCCAATGGTCGAACGCGGCGGACCGCGCGAAAGCCGGTCCGGCGATGGCGAGGCTCGCTGTCAGGCCGAGCGCACCGGAGATCGCGGCGCGGCGGGTCAGCGAAAAGGGCGAAGACGGGCTTGTTGAGATTCGTCGCATGCCGGCATTCTAGGGCCTCGGGTCCGGCACACAATCGCCCTGCGTCAATGCGTCAGTCGCGCCCCGGCGGACCGGGGACGCGCGTGATCACTTGGGGCGCACCGTAGGGATCAGCGCAGGCTGACGCCGCCGCCGGTGACGTAGCCGGCGCCGATGTCCTGCGCGCGGCTTTGCCATACGGAGCGCGGTGCTTGCGATGCAACCAGCGCCGCCGGCCGCACGCGGTCGACGCTCGCATAGCTGTTGAGACCGGCATCGGCCCGATATGCATCGTCATTGGGCGAGCCGAAATTCACGCCAATATTCGGCGCCATCGTCTGCGCAAACGCGGTTGAACCCGCAATCGCCAGCGCACCGGCCAGCAGAAAGGTCTTGATGCTGTTCATGGGATCGACTCCAAAGCTCATTCCATTGCCGGGGCCGACGACATGCTGGCCTTAGGCACGGGTGATATGGAAAGGTCGATGCGTGTCCGCGAGAGGCGCAAGCGCAACTGACGATCACGCGTCAGCACGATAAGGTGATGAAACTAATCGTCGGAGTGATCGTGGCGCGCCTTGCGGTGCGCGATGCGCGTCTTGCGCGCTTTCTGCTTGTGGGCTCTCGCCTTGCGCAGCTTCTTGCGCGGGCGGTCGTCGCTATCGACGGTCACGCGCGGCTTCTCTGACGGCAGGCGGATGATGGACGGCACGCCGGCATCGGTCTGCGTCGCGCCCGTCACCGCGGCGTGCGCAGCACCGGCATCGAGGATGACCGGCGCGGCGGCGACGGCGGGCGGCACGGCATCGCCGTCTTTGAGTTCGGTGCCGCGCGCGCCGATGAGCTGCTCATAGGCGTTGACCAAAGTCATGTAGGGATTGACGAAGACCCAGCCGATTTTGGTCGGCACCTGCATGTCGAAATGCAGGTGATAGGTCGTGCCGCGCTCATATTCGTTGTAGTTGGCGACCAGGCCGAGCCGGTCGCCGGCCTTCATCGTCAGGCCGCTGAGCACGCCATCGGCATCGAGCAGCTTCGGGTTCATGTGCATGTAGCGCACGCGCACATGCGTGTCGGCGGTGTTGATGAACAGGTAGACGGCTTCCTGTTTGCGCGCGCGCAGGATCATGCCGTCATGCGTGGCGACGATCTCGTGGCGATAAGGCTGGCATCGGTCGGCGCCCTGATTGGTCAGTGCGCAGTCGCTCGGACGGATGTCCTGGCCCTGATGGCCTTCGCCGGCGGGACATTGGCCGACGAAGAAGTTGCGGTGCTCGCAGAAATTATCGCGCCACGGATAGGCGTAGTTGCGGCCGGCGGATTCGTCGAACACCAGCGGCCGGCCGTTCACCTTGCAAGCGTAGCCCATGCCTTTCCGGCCGAGCCGGCGCGGCGAGCGGCCGGTGAAATCGCAATCGCCCCAATTGTTGAAGGACTGCGAATTGGCGAAGGCGGGGGCCTCCTTCATGGGGAAGCGCAGGCGCGCATAGACCGTATCGTCGGCGCGGCCGGAGAGCTGTGGCTGCCGGCCGGTGCCGGGGATCAGATTGCCGGGGCTGAAATAGCTGAAGTCGGACGAGACTTTTTCGGGCCGCACGATCGGCGGCTGCTCGGCTGCCGGGCCGGCCGCATCCGGATTACCGCCGACTAGCTTGAGGACGCGCAGCAGCCGGTCGGCGACGCGGTCGGCCTGCTTGCAGGACAGGATCTTGGCGCGCGGCCGCGTGTCGCGGCAGTAGATAGCGGTGACGTAAGTGACGCCGTAACGGGTGAAGCTGTAGCGCACATAGGATTCATGCAGCGCGCGGCGGATGCCGGGGAACAGGCCGTCCAATTCCTTGACCGGCTCACCCTCGGGCAGCGATGGGCCACTGAGGTCGTAGGTGAAGCGCAGGCCCGACAGCAGGACATAGACCGGCTCGCGATAGGCAATGTCGGACAGACCCGGCGTGTCCGCGGTGCGCAGCGCGAAGACCGTGTCGTAGCCGGCCGGGCCGGCCTGGAAGAAATTGGTGGCCTGGAAGCCGGCGAGCACGTCCTTGTCGAAGGGCAGCAGCACCGGCACCGGGCTCTTGGAAATGCCGGGGAAGCGACTGTCGGCGGCGTTGTTGAGTGCGGGGAAGGGGTTGTTCTCGCCCAACGAGGCCGCGGCCATCAGCCAATCCGGCGTCGCGGCTGTCGTGCGCGGGAGCGCCATCTCGTTGGCCGCGGCGGCCGCGGCGGACATGAGCGCGAGGCTGAAAACGATGGCGCGTAACAATGCGGCTCCCCCGTTCCGCCCGCGGTCCCGGGGCCGATGAAGTCCTTCGCGACGCAAGTTAAGGTCATCGGGCCCTGGCATACAAGGGCGGGGGCTCACCCTATCCTATGTCGGTACCGCCTTGGCCTTCGAATCGAAATGGCCGGGACATAGGTGTTCTGAAAGAACGCCGTTCTGCGAACGGCTATGCCCGGCCATGACGCATTTCGTCCCATAGAGGGCGTGGGGACGCTCAGTCCTTGGCGCGCTCGACGTAGGAGCCGTCGGCGGTGTTCACCACCACGCGGGTGCCGACGACGATATGGGTCGGCACCATGGTGCGGACGCCGTTCGACAGCATTGCCGGCTTGAACGAGCCCGACGCGGTCTGGCCCTTCATCGCCGGCTCGGTGTCGGTGATCTCGAGCGTGACCTTCTGCGGAATCTCCATCGACACCGCGACGCCTTCGTGCAGGGCGAGGCTCACCACCATGCCTTCCTGCAAATAGGGGGCGTAGTCGCCGACCACGTCGGCGGGAACCTGGAGCTGCTCGTAGTTCTCCTGGTTCATGAAGTGGAAGCCGTCGCCGTCCTGGTACAGGTAGGAGAACTCGTGGTCCTCGACATGGGCGCGTTCCACCTGCTCGGTGGTCTTGTAGCGGCCCTGGGTCTTCACGCCGTCGGAAATCCGGCGCATATCGACCTGCGTCGTCGGCGTGCCCTTGCCGGGATGGAAGTTTTCCGCGTTGAGGACGACGTAGAGCTTGCCGTCGATGTCGACGATGTTGCCCTTGCGGAGAGACGAAGCGATGACCTTCACGAATATAGTCCTTGATCTAGGGGCGGCCGCGATATCGGACCGCGGATTCCGGGCGCACCATACCGATCTTGGCCGTC
>JANLJK010000022.1 GCA_029255525.1 Pseudolabrys sp. | reverse complement strand
CTACGTCACATTGGGGAGCAGTGATGACGAAGACATTGCGGACCGCACTTGTTGCGGTGGTTATGGGCATCCTTATTCCTGGTGGCGCCGGGGCGACCTCGCGCATCAAGGACCTCGCCAATATCGAGGGCGTGCGCCAGAACCAGTTGATCGGTTACGGCCTAGTGGTCGGTCTCAACGGGACCGGCGACACGCTGAACAACATTCCTTTCACCAAGCAGTCGCTGCAAGCAATGCTGGAACGGCTGGGGGTCAACGTCCGCGGTCAGACCCTACGTACTGGTAACGTTGCCGCCGTCATGGTGACCGCGAACCTGCCGGCCTTCTCGACGCAGGGCACGCGTATCGACATCACCGTCTCCGCGCTCGGCGACTCCAAGAGCCTGCAGGGCGGCACCCTGCTCGTCACCCCGCTGCTCGGCGCCGACGGTAATGTCTATGCCGTCGCCCAAGGCTCGGTCGCCATCAGCGGCTTCCAGGCCGAAGGCGACGCCGCCAAGATCGTGCGCGGCGTGCCGACCGTCGGCCGCATCTCAAACGGCGCGCTGATCGAGCGCGAGATCGAATTCAACCTCAATCGCCAGAGCCAACTGCGCATGGCGCTGCGCAACCCCGACTTCACCACCGCCAAGCGCATCGCCGCCGCCATCAACGACTTCATCGGCGCACCGACCGCCGAGCCGCTCGATCCCTCGACGGTCGGCATAACCGTGCCCGCGCAATATCGCGGCAACGTCGTCCGCCTTCTCACCGAGGTCGAGCAATTGCAGGTCGAGCCGGATCTCTCGGCCAAAATCGTCATCGACGAACGCTCCGGCGTCATCGTGATGGGCCGCGACGTGCGCGTCTCCATGGTGGCGGTCGCGCAGGGCAATCTCACCGTGAGCATCTCCGAGACGCCACAGGTGAGCCAGCCACTGCCGTTCTCGCGCGGCGGCCGTACGGAAGTCGTGCCACGCACGCGCATCGGCATTCAGGAAGACGGCAAGAAGCTCGCAGTGGTCAAGGACGGCGTATCGCTGCAGCAACTCGTCGACGGCCTCAATGCGCTCGGCATCGGTCCGCGCGACATGATCGCCATCCTGCAGGCGATCAAGGCCGCCGGGGCAATCCAAGCCGACATCGAGGTGATGTGATGGGCAGCAGCCTCACCGTCACCACGCCGGGCCTCAATGCCTCGGATCTCATGGCCGCCAACAGCTCGTACAAGAGTCTAGGCGCCGACAAGCTCAGCACCGCCAACCAGGCCAAAGCCCGGAAATCCGCCGAGGACTTCGAGGCCGTATTCCTGAACTCCATGTTCCAGCACATGTTCGCCGGCGTCACCGGCGAAGGCCCGATGGGCGGCAGCGGCGCCACCGGCACGTGGCGCTCGTTCCTGACCGAGCAATATTCCAAGAACATCGTGAAGGCTGGTGGCATCGGCATTGCCGACCAGGTTTACAAGAGCCTCATCGCCCACCAGGAAGCCCGCTCATGACCGCAGCCGACCGCTCCGCCCCGATCGCGACGCCGAGCGACGCAGAGCGTGCGATCGCCAATCTGCACGCGATCATGGACAGCCTCGTGCAGACGATGGAGGAAGAGACCGCGCGCGTCCGCGCCGGCCGCATCCGCGACGCGGTGCAAATGGAGTCGACCAAGAGCGACCTCGCCCGCCGCTACGCGGCGGAGAGCGAACGCGTGATGATGGCGAAAGACATGATCGGTCGCTCGCTACCCGCCGCGCTCGACGGCCTGCGCAAACGGCATGAAGCGTTCCAGGCGCTCTTGAAGAAGAACCTGACGGTACTCGCCACCGCGCACGCCGTCGCCGAGGGCATCATCCGCGGCGTGTCGGGCGAACTCGCGCGCAAGCAGGGCCCGTCGACCTATGGCGCCACCGGCCGCGCCAACATGCCGAAGCCGATGTCCAGCCCGCCGATCGCCGTCAGTCGCTCGCTCTGAGCGCGCCTTAAGACTCGGTCGTTTCCGCGGTATCGCTGGAGTCGGTCGTCGTCGTGCCGTTCTTGATGGCCTCGAGGTCCGAGAGCTTCAATCCGGTCACTGTGTCAATCTGGGTGCCGTCCGACATCGTCAGGATGTTGTTTTTGGTATCGAGATAAGCGCCGTTCGCCATCTGGATGATCGAGGCCGGGTCGATGACCTTGGCGCCGGTGATCGAGTCGATCTGCGAGCCGTCGGACAGGGTCAGGATATTATTGTTGGTGTCGAGCACCGAGCCATTCGAGTAATAAATGTAATCTTCCAGCACGTTTTCCGGCTGCACCATGCTCTGCGTGCGCTGCAAATCGGCCATCGCCTGTTCAAGCTGCTTCTGCTGCCGTGCCTGGATCGCCTGCGAGGCGATCTGGGCATAGAAGCTCGACGAATTGGTCACGTTGCTGGTCGAGATCGTGACGAGATTGTTGGCGAAGCTTTTGGCCGAACTTAAGAACGAGCTGACACTGCCGTCGCTCGAGTTCTGCAGGGCCCCCATGATGCCGCTCGGATTTTCCGAGTTCTTGATGGCTATGACCGTATCCGCCAGCCAATTCGAGCCGGTATTGAAGATATTGCTTTGCTGGATGGCGGTCATGCGCAGACACCTTGAAGGCGACGGTAACTCTAGCCAAGAAGCGTTAACAAAGCCCCACCATTAGACTTCCGTTAACATGCATAACGCCCGCGTAACCGGATAGGCGCAAAAATGTGCAATGTTGCCAGCGTATTCGACGCGCCGCTTTCTTCATAAACTGAATTAATTTGCGACCATTTCCTTACATAAGCGACAACTTGTTAACCATGTTCCTTAAGCGCCCATTTGGAGGCGCTGTGAGATGACATCAGACGATCCGAGAGATCGACTTGTATAGATGCCAGTACGGCACTGTGACCAGAAAGGTAGCGTAAGATGTCTGACATCGTTCTTTCCTCTGGCGTTCGTTCGAACCTGCTGCAGTTGCAGCAGACGTCGAATTTGATCTCCACCACCCAGACGCGGCTCGCCACGGGTAAGCGCGTCAACTCCGCGCTCGACAACGCGAACAACTTCTTCACAGCGCAGTCGCTCGATAACCGCGCCAACGACCTGAACAACCTCCTGGACTCCATGTCCACGGGCATCAACACCATTCAGGCCGCCAACAACGGTATCACCGCCATCACCAAGCTGGTGCAGTCGGCCCAGTCGCTGGTGAGCCAAGCCCAGCAAACCGCTGACACGACCGTTCGCGCCAGCCTGTCGACCCAGTTCGACTCGATCCGTACCCAGATCGACCAGCTCGCAGGCGATTCCGGCTTCAACGGCATCAACCTGCTCAACGGCGAAAACCTCACGATCACGCTGAACGAGTCGGCCACGTCCACCACCACGATCAATGGCGTGACAAACGACTCGACCGGCCTCGGCGTCAACGCCTCGGCCAACAGCTGGGCCGCCGCCGCCGACATCACCGCCGCCGGCACCGACCTCACCGCCGCCCTTGCGAACCTGCGTTCGCAGTCGCAGACTCTGAGCTCGAGCCTGTCGACCGTGCAGATCCGCCAGGACTTCACCAAGGCGATGATCAACACCCTGCAGACCGGCTCGGATTCGCTCACGCTCGCCGACTCCAACCAGGAAGGCGCGAACCTGCTCGCCCTGCAGACCCGGCAGCAGCTTTCGTCGACCGCCCTGTCCATGGCGTCGCAAGCCGACCAGAACGTGTTGCGTCTGTTCAGCTAAGCTAAAGACAGCACGCTCCCTGCCGAAAAACGGCGGCCCTCGGGCCGCCGTTTTTTTTAAGCCCTTGTATTTATGGCTAATTCTTTCTTACCGCCGCGCCGCATCTTAACTTTCTATCAACCCTAATAATTCATTATCGCCCCTGCCAATTTGAGCCATCCAGGCACGGGGTTTGCCATGAGTGACATTGTCCTCTCTTCGGGCGTTCGGTCGAACCTGCTGCAATTGCAGCAGACGTCGAACCTGATCACCACGACGCAATCCCGCCTGGCGACCGGTAAGCGGGTGAATTCGGCGCTCGATAATCCGATCAACTTCTTCACGGCGCAGAGCCTGAACGTCCGCGCCACCGACCTGAGCGCCCTGCTGGACACCATGACCACCGGCATCAACACCATTCAGGCCGCCAACAACGGTATTACGGCGATCACCAAGCTGGTCCAGTCGGCACAATCGCTGGTGAGCCAAGCGCAGCAGACCTCGGACACGAACGTCCGCGCCACTTTGGCCAGCCAGTTCGACAAGATGCTGAATCAGATCGACCAATTGGCCCAGGATTCAGGCTTCAACGGCACAAATCTGCTTGGCGGCAACGACCTGACCATCACGATGAACGAATCGGCGACGTCGACGGTAACGATTACCGCCGTCAACGACACGACGGCGGCCGACCTCGCAATCAATGCCTCGACCAACGACTGGAACTCGCTCGCCGACATCACCGCGTCCGGTGGGGAGTTGACGGCGGCACTAACCAAATTGCGCTCGCAGTCGCAGTCGCTGAGCTCGAATCTGCAGACCGTGCAGGTGCGCCAGGACTTCACCAAGGCCATGATCAACACGCTGAATACCGGCGCGGACAACCTGACCCTGGCTGACAGCAACGAAGAAGGCGCCAATCTCTTGGCCCTTCAGACCCGCCAGCAGCTCTCGACCACCGCCCTTTCGCTCGCGTCCCAGGCTGACCAGAACGTGCTTAAGCTGTTCAGCTAAAAGGGGTTCGCCGGATCGCCGCAAACAATTCCTTAAGGCGAAACGGGCTACGAAGTCGGGTAAGGAGCAGCGTCGACATGGGCCTCAAGGTCGAGCTCAAACCAGGCGAAAGATTCATTCTCGGGGAATGCCTGGTCACCAATGGCGATCAGCGCACACGGCTTTTGATCGAAGGCAAGGCCGCTATCCTCCGCGAGAAGGACATCATGCTGGCCGAGCATGCCAATACGCCGGCCAAGCGCATCTATCTGGTCGTCCAGTTGATGTACACCTCGCGTGACCCAGCGGCACATCACCCCACCTATTTTTCGCTGATGCATGATCTCGTGCAGGCCGCGCCGAGCGTCTGGCCGCACATTGTCGACGTCAGCAACCACATTCTGGCCGGCGAAATGTACAAAGCGCTCAAGAGCGCCAAGGCGCTTATCGCGTACGAGAAGGAGCTGATCGACAATGCATCAAGCGGCGAAGGCGTACGGGGCAGTCGCCCAAAAGATCGCAAACCCGCGTGAGCTTGAGGCCAATCTGCTCCTCGACGCCGCTGCGCGGCTGCAAACGATCCGAGATGGTTGGGACTCGAAGAATTCCGAGCTCAACGCCGCATTGCTGAACAATCGCAAGCTGTGGACGATCTTCATCAGCTCTGCCACCAGTCCTGAGAACCCGCTGCCCGCCAGCGTGCGGCAGAACGTCATCAATCTCGGCTTGTTCGTTCTCAAGCAAACGATTGCGATCCTGGCCAACCCCAAACCGGACACCTTGGGATCGCTGATCAACATCAATCGGGAATTGGCCGCTGGCCTGCTCGGTCGCGCCGCCTGACCGGCGCCAACGCTCCGCCCCCATACAAAAGGACCGCGGCTCACCCGCGGTCCTTTTGCTTTGTGGAGAGTGAGAGACCGGGGCCGGTTACTATTTCAGGTAATTGACCAAGCTCGTCTGGAACATCATCGCCGGCGTCTGCATCGACGCCTGCATCCGCGTCTGCAACGCACATATATGCGCGCCGACCTCCTCATTCGACACAACGGCGATCTGCTGCAGGAAATCGCCGAGCGTCGCGGATGCCTGGTCATGGCGGTCCTGGGCGTTCTGCATGGATACCTGCGCGCCGGCCAGTTCCGCTTGGATGTCGGCGACCGTCTGGCCGCCACTGCTGTTGCTGAGGCTGCCGACCAGCCGCGCGTTGAGCGCTGCGCTCACATCCGACGCATTAGACGCAGCGGGATTGATCGTCACCGCGGCCAAAGTCGCGACGTTCTGAATGACATTGCGGATGCCATTCTCGCTGGCACGCACGCCGTAATCGACCGACAGAGACTTATCAATGCGCGCCGTCGCCGTTGACCGCGCCGGATCGCTGCCGGCTTCGCCGGTATACCAGATGACCGTGTTCGCCGCCGTGCCGGAGACCATGCCGGTCGCACTGTCGAAGGGCGGGCCGTCGACACGCAGCGGCGGATTGTTGACGTCTGCATCGAAGAATTCGTTCGAAGCCTGGACCGCGGAAGCCGCCGTCAACGACGTATTGGCGAGCTTGGTCATCGAGGTCGTCAGCGCGGCCTTCAGATTGGTCGCGTTGTCGTCCGCGGTGGCGCCGATCGTAAACTCGCCATCCTTCGGCGGCGAATTTGTGCTAGCCGTCAGCGTCAGGTTCTCGCTGCTGCCGTCTGGCAGGGTCAAGCGCACAGTCAACGTCTCCCCAGGCTGGGGGATGCCGGAGAAATCGACCATCATTGTCGACGGCGGCGTGCCACTTGGCGGAAAGATCATAGCGTTCGATAACGTGGAATCGACCGACGAGATCTTGAAGCCGAACGGCGAAGAATCGTCTTGGATGCTCACCGCGGTCGAGAGCGGTAAATTGAGCGTCAGCCGGCCCATGCCGGCCGTGCCGAGATCGGCCTGCAGCCGTTCCGAGATGAGCTGCTTGAGACCGGCCTGTCCTCCTTGTCCGTCGAGCATCGTCGTCATCGATGCAACAGGCGCCTGTTCGGTCGCCTTGCCCGAGAATAGATAGCGGTCGCCAGCCTGCGTGTTGAGCAGACCAACCAGCTCATCGAGCGAGGCGCGCGCCGTCGCCTGCAGCGTACTGGCGCTCGTATTGGCAGCATTGGTTTGCAGCATGCCCGAACGGGTCGAATTGCCGATCTCGCCGACGCGGCTGAGCGCCGTCTGCGCCAGGGTGATGCGGGTGCCGACATTCGAAATGGTGTCGCCGTAGGCACTCATGGCCGACAATTGCGAGCGCAGGCCGATGGTCAGGCCACGGTCGAGACCGAGACCGGCATAGGTGTTGGATTTCTGGCCGGTGCTGATCTGGCGTTGCAGATCGTCGAGCTGCGCCCGCATGCGCACCAGTTGCTGGATCGCGGCGCCCGATTGCGCGCCGACCGAGGAGATGCTCATGGCGACCTCACATCCTCATCAAAGTATCGAGCATTTCTTTGACCGCCGACATCACGCGGGCATTGGCGGCATATGAATTCTGCAGCGTCAGAAGGTTGGCCATTTCCTGGTCGACGTTCACACTGGAAGCATCGTTGAAACGCTGCTGCAACGACTGCAACACCCTGTCCTGCCCATCACTGAGATTCTGGGCCGCACTCGCCATCTCGCCCTGCGTGCTGACGACCTGACGCAGGAATGTGGTGATCGAGCCCGAGAACGGCGTATCGGTGGTGCCGATACCGGTCGATGGCGAAAACTCCATCGTTGCGTCACTTAGCTTGCCGAGCAGGAAGTCGGGGCGCGTGCCATCGCCGGAAGCCACGCCGCTGGCATAGGTGACCAGCTTCGAGGGATCCGCCGCGAGCGCCGCGTTGACGGTGATACGGCCGGCGAAGCCGATGCTCTGCGAGCCGAGCGCATTGATCGCGCCGGTATAGGCCGAAGCGCCGTCGGTAAAGAAAGGCAATTCGGCGCTGCCGCCCATGAGCGAGGTCGCCGTCTGCGTCACGGTGACGGAATTGACGTTCACGATATTGCCGGCGCCGTCATCGAGAACGCGCAACGTCGTGCCGGACGGGTTCGATGCGACCAGGCTGGTCGAGCCGATCGCCTGGGCGATCTGGCCAACGACGGAGGTGAAACCGCCCGAGAAGTCGATGCCGTAGACCGCATCGTTCGCCTTGGCGGTGGCATCATTCGACAGCGGCAGCACGGACGGATCGTCCACCCGCACCAGGCTGATGGTGCGCGGCGTGTTGGTCAGCGAGTCGGTATAGTTGATCGTGATGGTGTTGCCGGCGGCGAGGCTGCCGATGTCGATATCGAAGCCGTTTTGCAGGCCGGACGTCACGGCCGTGCCGGTCGTCGTCTTGTCGGACAGACTGCTCGCCATGGCCGCGGCGATGGCGTCGAGTTGCGCCTGCGCCTGCGGCAGGTCCTGGTCACGCATCTGCAGATAGGCAGCGATCTTACCCGAGCGGATGGCGTTGTTCGCGATCAGATCCGTTTCGCCACCGTAAGGCGACTTCAGCGTCAGCGTGCCGACCGTCCGGGTCGACGGATCGGAGGTCCATTGCGCGGACGCGCTCATCGTGCCTTGCGCGTCGAAGGCAATCTGGCTGGCCGAAGTGCCGACAAGCTGGATGCCGGAATTGGTGTAGACCGCGACCTGATTGTGATCGATCTGCAGGACGTTGATGTCCATCAATTGCGAGAGCTGATCGATATAGACGTCGCGCTGGTCGAGCAGGCTCGCGGTCGCGGTATCGTCCAGGCTCGACGCGGTGAGCTGCTGGTTGAGCTTGGCGATCTGGCTCATCGCCAGATTGGCCGTCGCGACACTGTCGGCGATGCCGAGCTCCGCGTCCTCACGCAGGCTCTGCACGCTGTCGCTCATGTAATTGAGCTGCTGCGCCAAGGACTGCGCCGTACTGATCACCGAGGAGCGCGCGGCGGCGTCGTCCGGGCTCGTGGACAGCGCCTGCAGGGCGGTCGTGAACTGATTGTAGACGTTCTCGATCGAATTGCTGGAGCCCGGCGTGCCGTAGAGCGTCTGCAGACGGCTGTAGAAGTCCGCGCGCGTGCTGGCGTAGGTCGCGCCCGCGTTCTCGGTGCGCAACTGGCGTTGCACATAGGTGTCGAGCTCGCGCTGGACGGCGCTGACGCGTACGCCGATGCCGGTATTGTTGCCGGCGACGGCGACCTGATTGATAGTCTTGCGGACATAGCCCGGCGTATCCGCGTTGGCGACGTTGGCCGCCACCATCGTCAGACTGGACTGATTGACCTTCAGTCCGGAGATCGCCGAGACAAGCGCCTGAGACAAACTCATGGCCGGCCGCCGTTCCTAATCCTCGCTTGCGCCGTTACCGGAGCATGTTCAGGAGGTCTTGAACCATGGTGTTGGTGGTGGTGATCACGCGCGTATTGGCCGAGTAGGCCTGCTGCGTGACGATAAGCTTGGTGAATTCGTCGGCGATATCGGTGTTCGATCCTTCGAGCGCCGAGCCCTGGATCTTGCCGTTGGCGTTGTAGAGCGCCGGGCCCGAATTCGCCGTCGCCTCGAAGGCGCCACCGTCGATACGCTTGAGGTAGTTGGCGCCAGAGAAGTTGGCGAGTGTGATCTCGGCGAGATCGACGGTACGGCCGTTCGAATAAGTGCCGACGATGCGGCCCTTGTCGCTGACCGCCACCGACTGCAATTCGCCGGCCGCGAAGCCGTTCTGCGTCAGCGTATTCACCGTCGCCGTGCCGTCGGAATCGGCGAACTGCGTGACGCCCGCGGTGCCGTGCACCAGGCGGAGGTCGCCGAGCGACACGCCGTTGACGGTGACGTTGCTCAGCGTCATCGAGTTGATCGCCGGGTTCATCTGGCCGTTGGCGGCGAAGGTGTAGTTCTGGCCGGCGTTGACCCAGGCGGCCTCGGTGCCAGTTGCCGTCGTGTCGGTCTGGTAGAACAAGTTCCAGGTGTCGGCGTGCCCGCTACCCAGCGACGAGGAGTCGACCTTTGCCCAGCGCAACTGGACGTTCACCGAGGAGCCTGACGTATCGTAAGCGGTGATCGAGCCGCCGGCGATGGACCCGTTGAGGAAGCTGGTCTCGTCGTTGGCGATGACGGTGCCGTTCGACGGCAGACCCGTCGAGGTCCGGATACCGAAGTTGCGGGCGGTGGCGGTGCCGCCAAGCGTGATCGTGTCGGTGGTGGTGCCGGCGGTCACGGTGATGTCACCGGTCGAGGCATTGACCGACGCGGTGCCGCCGACGAGAGCAGCGAGCGCGGTGTTGAGCTCGGCGAGGGTCGAGACTTCACCGACACCGGTGCCGAAGGTGACGGTCAACGTCGGGTTGGAGCCGACCTTGAAGGTCATGGTCTGGCCCTGGGCGGCCGCACTCTGCGTCAGGATATTGGTGGCGTTGGTCGTGCCGGCCGACAGGCCGAGTTCCGACAACACGGACAGCGTGCTGCCGCTGCCGATAACGATATTGGTATCGGCACTGGCGCTGGTGAGCACGAGCTTGTTGCTGCCGTCGAGCGTGGCCGTCACGCCGGCGGCGGCGCCGTTGATGGCAGTCATGACGTCGGTGGCGTCGTCACCGGGATTGATGGTGATCGACTGGCCATTGATGATCAGCGTGCCACCGGTGGCGGACAACGTTGACAGCACGGCCGACCCGTTCACCACGGCGGCGGCATCGGCCTTCAGGCCGGCGCCGCTGCCCATAATCTTGGCGGCCGCGGAAACGCCGTTCACCGGATTGGCGGAGAAATTCGCCTGGTTGAGCAGCTCGGAGCCAGCGACGGTCGAGCTATAATCCTGCGTCTTCGGCGTGCTCGCCAGGTTGACGCGATAATTGATCTCGCTGGTCGGCTCCGCCGGCAGGAAGCCGTTCTGGAACTGCATCGGCTGCGGCACGCTGCCGGACGGGTTACCGGTCGTGGAGTCGATAGGAATGCCCATCAGATAGTAGCCGGCGCCGTTCACCAGATAACCGTTCTGGTCGATCTGGAAGTCGCCGCGGCGCGTGTAGAGATCGACGCCGGAGAAGCTCGGATTGCCGTCAGCGAAGTTGTCCGGCTTCTGCACGACAAAGAACCCCTGGCCGTTGATCGCCATAAAGGTCGAAACCGAGGCACCCTGGATGTCGCCCTGCACCGTGTTGGTGGCGCGCGAGGTCGCTGTCACACTGCCGGCAGCCTGC
>JANLJK010000021.1 GCA_029255525.1 Pseudolabrys sp. | reverse complement strand
ATCAGGTCGCGCCGATGCTGGCCGAATTCCACGCGCGCCATCCGCAGGTGCAAGTCGAGCTTGGACTCAACGACCGCCTGGTCGATCTGGCCGAGGAGGGCTGGGATCTCGTCATCCGTGTCGGCACGCTTGCCAATTCCAGCCTGATTGCGCGGCGCATCGCGCCCTGCCGTGCGGTGGTCTGCGCCGCGCCGTCTTATCTCGCCGCGCGTGGCACGCCGCGCACCTTGGCCGAACTCGCCACGCATGACTGCCTTGGCTACACGCTCTCGACTCTGGTCGGCGCCGACATCTGGACCTTCGGCGCGCAGGCCGACAGACCGCTCAAGATCACCGGCAGTCTGCGCGCCAATAACGGCGATGCCTTGCGCGCGGCGGCGGTCGCTGGGCAGGGCATCATCTATCAGCCAACTTTCGTCGTGGCCGACGATCTGCGCGCCGGCACATTGGTCGCGCTTGCGCTCGACCAGCCGACGGTCGAGTTCGGCGGCATCTATGCGGTTTATCTGCCGGAGCGGAATCCGGCGGCGAAGGTGCGCGCCTTCATCGACTTCCTGGCGACGCGCTTCATGCCCGAGCCGCCCTGGGACCGTGGCCTGCCGGCAGCGGCGTGACGTGGTGTCAGCCGGCGAGCGCGCGCGTCTCGGCGCGCCAGCGTTCGATCTCTTTTAGCTCGGTCTCGGGACGTTCGACGATCACGTCGTGGCGGCCGAGATAGATCGCGCCCGCTTCGCCGTCGATCGACAGCCAGTCGCCTTCGTTGACGATGGCCGTGCCGAGCCGTGCGGTGTGGCCCGACACATCGACCGCGAGCGCGCCGCAGCCGACGATGCAGGGCTTGCCCATCTGCCGCGCCACCAGCGCCGCATGCGCGGTGCGCCCGCCGACGGCGGTGACGATACCGGCGGCGGCGGCGAAGCCGGCGACGTCCGCCGTGCTCGTATCCGGCCGCAACAAGATGACGGGATCGTCGCCACCGCTCAAACGCGCGGCGCTGGCGGAGTCGAAAGCCGCGCGTCCGACGGCGATGCCGAGCGAGGCGCCGGTGCCTTGCGCGGCCGGTGACGGCGCATCCTTGAGCCGCTTATGCGCCAAGGTGTCGAGATCGAGATCCTGCACGCGCGCCAGCGCCTGCGCCGGCGTGATGACGCCTTCATGCACGAGATCGATGGCGAAACGCAGCGCGGCCTGCGGCGTGCGCTTGGCGGCGCGCGTCTGCAGGATCCACAGATGGCCGTCCTCGATCGTGAACTCGATGTCCTGGATGTCGGTGAAATCGTGTTCGAGCCGCGCCAAGGTCTCGCGCAATTGCGTGGCGACGGCGGGCATCGTCCGCACGATCGCTTCTTCGGTTTCCGGCGTGCGATTGCCCGACACCACGTCCTCGCCCTGGCAGCCGAAGGCGACATCGATCATCGGTTTGTTCGTGCCGGTCGATGGGTCGCGCGAGAAGGCGACGCCGGCGCCCGACGCGAGGTCGCGATTACCGTAGACCATCGCCTGCACGGTGACGGCAGTGCCGCGCAGATCGTCGAGATGCTGGAGACGGCGATAGGTGCGGGCCTTCTCGCTCATCCAGGAGCGATAGACGGCTGGCGCCGCCGTCATCAGTTGCTCCATCGGGTCTTCCGGCACGATGGATTCATCGTCCTCGATGGCATGCTGATAGGCTGTCGCCAGCCGCTCCATAGCTTCGGCGTCGAGGGCGTGTTCCGCCATGCCCTCGCTCGCGGTCAAGGTGGTCAGGCGTTGCGCCAGCGACGCCGGATCGATGCCGAGCACGACATCGGCGTAACTCTCCAGGAAACGTCGGCGGCAATCCCAGGCGAAGCGCGGATTGCCGGTCATGCGCACCAGTCCATGCACGGCCGGATTGGTGCAGCCGACATCGAGCACGGTCTCGAGCATGCCCGGCATCGAGCGCGCCGCGCCCGAGCGCACCGATACCAGAAGTGGCCGGCGGCGGTCGCCGAACGCGCGGCCGGTCGCCTGTTCGAGAAAAGCGATGCCCTCGGTCAGGCCTTCGCCAAGCTTTTGGCGCGCGCGCTGATCGCCTTCGGCGATGGCGGCGCAGAGGCTGATCGGCAGCACGAAGGCCGGCGGCACCGGCAGGCCGAGCGCGGCCATATGCGCGAGATTGGCGGCCTTGGCGCCGATCACCTCGGCGGCATGCTGCGCCTTCGATCCGTCGGCAATGCGGATGATTTTCATGATTGATGACCGTTCAAGCGGAGAGATCGGCGAGGACGCGGGCACGCAAATGATGCCCGAAGGCGGCGAGATGATCGGTGGCGCGCTCGATGGCGCGGGCGAATTCCAACGCGGCCAGTCCGCCCTTGAGATCGAAGTCGCCGCGCAGGACGATGGCGGTCACCGCGCGTTCGGCAACATCGGCCTTGTGCTCGGTATCGATGAGCCGGCCGACAGCGGCCAGCGCATCTTCCGAGTCGATGCGTTGGCCTTCGGGCACATCGGCGGCGGCGGCGGCACCGGCAGCGGCGGCTTCCGTGGCGGCGACAGCGCTGGCGCACAGCTCGGCCAGCGGCGGCAGCAGATCGCGCGCGATCTTCGCCGGCGCCAGCGAGGCGATGAAGGTGGCCTGTTCGAGCAGATCGATGGCCTCCTCAATGCTGTTGACCAGGAGGGCGATGTCGCCGTCGGCATCGCAGCGCGCGATGTCGCTGCGCGCGTCGACGGCGATCTTGTCGGCCTTCTGCTCGATGTGGCTGGCGCGTGCGGCCAGCGTCTCGCGGTCGAATTGTCGTTCCGCCTGCTGCTCGGCGATGAGCTGGGCGAGGCCGGTGGCAAGATCGCGGGCGAGGCCTGCTTGCCGCACGACGATGGCCAGGAGTCCGGTTTCGACACCTTGCAGATGCCGCATCAACTCGGCTTCGATGCGGTCGCGGGCAAGCCGCACCGAGCCGCCTTCGAGCAATGCTTCGGCCGAGACGCGCAGCACGGTCTTGAGAAATTCGACGGCACCGTCGCGGCCCAGCGCGCCGTCGAGGCGCTCGCCGAAGCCGATGCGCGTTGGCGTCGCGTGCTGCACGGCGCCGGCGACGAGGTCGCTGCCGCCGAGCGCCAGGAAGCCGCGATGGCCGTAACGATGGCGCGCGGCCCAATCGAGAATGCCGATGGCGTCGCCTTTCGGCACCCAGTTGCGCAGCACCTTGCGCGCTTTGTTCCAGTCGATGAGGAACACCAGCGACGCGCCCAAGGCGGCGAGGAACGTGTCGCGCTGCTTGTCGTCGTCGGCCTCCAGGCGGCCGGTGACGAGATAGAACACGCCATCGTCGCCGAGGCCGTCGGCGCTCTTGCGATCGAGCCCACTCCATTGCACGGGAAAGCCGCGCAACAGATTGGTGAAGAACTTGGCGCGGGCGAGATGCACGTCGGTATAGGTGACGGTCACGACATTCTGCTCGACCGCGATGACGACGACATGCGCGTCGGTCTCGCCGATGTCGTTCTGGATGGTGAGGCGGTTGCCCGCGCGGGTCGCGGTGGTGCCGAGGCCGGGATGGTCGAACTTCAATTGCCGCGTGGATTCCAGCCCGCACATGAAGGCTTCGATGGCGGGGCGGTCCGGCGGCAGCAGGCCGTAGGCATGCGCGCCGGCGACGATTTCCTCGGCATTGGCGGCCGACAGACGGTTGAGCGCCTTGTGCAGATCCATGATCAGACGGTGCAGGCTGTCGCCGCTCTGGTGGGAGAGGCCGGTCAGCCGGGCGATGCGGCCGAGCGCCATGCTGTCGCCGCCCTCCGGCGGATCGCCGGCCTTGAGGGCGTCGAGCCGGGCGGCGAGGGCGGGGGCTTGCGGATCGCCGCCGGCTTTCACCGCGGCGAGCATAGCGTCGACGTCGTCCCAGATGGCGCTTTCGAGCCGGTCGAGGCCGGGCGCGACGATCCGTTCGCCGGGTCCGAGACTGGCGCCACGCACCAGCGCTTCCAAAGCCACCGGATCGACGGCGGCGGCGCGGCATTCCGCGGCGAGATCGAAGCCTGTGTTATGCGGATCGCGGGCGTGGCGGCCGGCCGCCTGCAGGACGCTCAGCCGCGCCTTGGCGCGATCGTTGCCGGCGAGCCCCTCGGCGATCAGCGAAGGGAGGAGAATGTCAGACTGTCCGAGCTCTTCGACGATATGTGACTTCATGCGGGCACCCAAGGTGAGGTGTCCTGTCTAGCCGCATGATTTGACAGTGATATTGAGCCAGATCATTCATCTGACTGTCACAAAATCTGTTGCGCTTCGGCAACGCCCGCCGGCCGCGTGTCGGCATCGCATTGTGAGGCGGTCGGGCGAAGAATATTCTTTAAGAGTTTCGAGCGATTCCTTGAGTCCGGGTACGCGTCAACGCGTCTCGTTAAGGCCGATCAAGGCCACGCCTTCAGGGGGCTCGTCATCATGTCATCCGATCTCTTCTCGGCGCCGGAAACCACCTTGGTCGATCCGTTGATGCCGGATGTGGACACCGAGCGCAGCGACTGGCCGGAGCGCGCCATCAGCATTGTCGCCACCGTTATCGCCGTGCTCGTCGTCGCCGCGATCGCTGTCGTCTTCGCCGGCTGACGTGGCCTATATCGGCGTGACGCCGTCGAAGGCCTTGCGCGCGTCCGACGCGAACTGCCGCCGCCACATCACCACAAGGATGCCCGCGGTGGTGACGGCCAGCGGTATCGGCCCCAGGAACCACCCCAGATAGCCGAGCGCGAAGAAGAAGGCGCGCTGGCCACGGTTGAAGTGGCGTCCCGCATCGGTGCAGATGTTGGCGGCGCGGTGCGCGAAGACCTTCGTCTCCGGCATGTCCTTCTGCTCCGGCGGCGGCGCGGCGCCGACCATGATGGCGAAATAGTTGAACAGCCGGTACGACCAGGCGAACTTGAAGAACGCGTAGACGAAGATGACGGTCAGCCCGAGCATCTTCAGTTCCCACGCTTCCGCCGTGGGGCGGGGGCCGAAGGGCAGCAGCGCCATCACCGGCAGGATCTGATCGGTCGAGCGCAGCAGCGTCAGCGTGCCGCCGATGGCGATGAGGCTGGTGGACGCGAAAAAGGCCGTGCCGTTCTGCAGCGCCGCCGTCACCTGGGCGTCGACCATGCGCATGTCGCGCGCGATCAGCCGCTCCATCCAACTATCGCGATAGCCGTTCATCAAAGCGTTCAGGCTGGTGCGGCCATGCGGGGTGCGCTCGACCATGATCGAATAGCCGAGCCAGGCGATCAGGAACCAGGCCAAGGCGGCGAGATCGAAAAAGGAGAGGGCGGTCATGCGAGTCGGCTCCGGGAAGGGCCATGCTGCCCGCTCAAGGGAGGCGCTTCAACTGCCCCTTGCTTGAGCGGCGCGGTGCGGGCATGCCACCATGCCGAAAGGAGGAGCCATGCCGCAGACCATTACGCTTGGATACAAGGCCCTGTGCGAGGCGGCCGAACGCGAGATCGAGACGCTGCCGACCGAAGAGGCCGTGAAGCTCGCCAGCCGCGACGACACCGTGCTGGTCGATATCCGCGACATTCGCGAATTGCAGCGCGACGGCAAGGTGCCCGGCGCCTTCCATTGTCCGCGCGGCATGCTGGAGTTCTGGATCGACCCGGCAAGCCCGTACCACAAGGACGTGTTCGCGCAGGATAAGAAGTTCGTGTTCTTCTGCGCCGGCGGTCTGCGCTCGGCGCTGGCCGCGCAGACGGCGCAGCGCATGGGCCTTGCGCCCGTCGCCCACATCAAAGGCGGCTTCGGCGCCTGGAAGAAGGCGGGCGGGCCGGTGCTGCCGCCCGACGAGAAGAAGGCCTGATCCGTATGTCTCTCACGCTCGTTATCGGCAACAAGAACTATTCGTCCTGGTCGCTGCGGCCCTGGATCGCGATGAAGGCCGCCGGCATTCCGTTTCAGGAAATCCTGATCCCGCTCTACGAGCCGGGCAGCAGCGAAGAGACGCTGAAATATTCCCCGGCCGGCAAGGTGCCGATCCTGATCGACGGCGACGAACATGTCTGGGAGTCGCTGGCGATCCTCGAACACCTCGCCGAGCGCTTTCCCGACGCCGGCCTGTGGCCGAAGGAGCGCGCGGCGCGCAGCCATGCCCGCGTCGTGGCGACCGAGATGCATGCCGGCTTCATGCCCTTGCGCAAGGCCTGCACCATGAATCTGTGGCTGCCGGTGAAGGTCAGGCCGCAGGCCGAGGACGTCATGGAGAATGTGCGCCGCATCGAGACCTTGTGGGCGGATTGCCGGACACGCTTCGGGCAGAAACTGGGCGGGCCGTTTCTGTTTGGCGGCTTCGGCGCGGCCGACGCGATGTATGCGCCGGTGGTGTCGCGCTTGCACACCCATGGCCTACCGGTCGGTGCCGGGACGCGCGCTTACATGGACGCGGTGATGGGCCTGCCGGCCTGGCGCGAATGGTATGACGCGGCCATGCAGGAGACCTGGGTGATGCAGCACAACGAGCCGGATTGGCCCTTGGTGCGCGGCGTGCCGGTGGCGTGAGGCTTACGCTTTCCCGTTCAGCTTCGTCACCAGTTCCTCGATGAAGGCGCGCTGGCCGGGCAGGATCTTCCGCCGCGCGGTGGCCAGGTCGAAATAGGCGATGCGGTCGATCTCGGGAAAGGTCTGCATCCGGCCCGAGCGCGGCGGCCATTCCAGCTCGAAGCTGTTGCTGGAAAAGCCGGAGATGTCGAAATCGCCCTCCAGGGCGAAGGCGTGGACGGTCTTGCCGCTTTTCTGGCGGACCGGCGCGAGCGCGGTGAGGGGGCCCGACGCCACCAGCCCGGTTTCCTCATTGAATTCGCGTTTGGCGCAGGCGACCACGTCGCCGGACTCGACCGCGCCCTTCGGGATCGACCAGGCGCCTTCATCCTTGTTGCGCCAATAGGGACCGCCTGGATGCGCCAGCAAGAGCTCCAGCCCGCCGTTCAGGCGGTAGGCGAGAATACCGGCACTGACTTCGGTTCGGCGGGACATGAATCGGCTCTTAATTCATCAAAGCACAGCGCGCGCCGCCTGTAGAAACGCGAAAATGTGATCCCAGCCATGTGCGCCGGTCGCGGGCGGGACGTGGCCGGGCCGGCCAAACGCCAAAACCCGGCGCATGCGCCGGGTTTCTCGACTTAAGCGATGCCGGGGTCCGCCAGCCGTCAATGCTTGACGGCTTCCTTCACCGCATCCTTCATGCCGCCAACGGCGCTCTGAATCTTGCCGGCGGCCTTCTGCGCCTTGCCTTCGAGCTCAAGCTTGGTGTCGCCGGCGGCCTTGCCGACGATTTCCTTCACCTTGCCCTTGGCCTGCTTGAAACCGCCTTCAACGCGATCTTTGTTCATCGTGGTCCCTCGTAGTCGGTTGTTCGGAGAAATGCGCGCGCCGGGTCAACGTGCGGGTCGCCGGTTATGTTCCGACGCGCTATCGCGGGCTCGCCACAGAAACGGTGACGCGCCGGCCGGCATTGCCTTCCCGGTTCCGCCGGGGCACCTTCCTGGCCATTCGAGGGAGGAGGGCGCATTGGCGATTCTGTCGTCCGTGGTCGATACCGGCTCAGCGGAATTTCGGGCGAATGCCGAGCGCATGCGGGCGCTCACCGACGAACTGAAGGCGCGGCGCGCGGAGGCCGCGCTCGGCGGGTCGCAGAAATCCCGCGAGCGCCATACGGCGCGCGGGAAACTTCTTCCCCGCGACCGCGTGATGAACCTGATCGATCCCGGTTCGCCGTTCCTCGAACTGTCGCCGCTCGCCGCCAATGGCATGTATGACGACGCCATTCACGGCGCAGGCCTCATCACCGGCATCGGCCGCGTCGAGGGTCGCGAATGCATGATCGTGTGCAATGACTCGACGATCAAAGGCGGCACCTATTACCCGATGACGGTGAAGAAGCACCTGCGGGCGCAGGAGATCGCGCGCGAGAACCGCTTGCCGTGCCTCTATCTCGTCGACTCCGGCGGCGCCAATTTGCCGCATCAGACCGACGTGTTTCCCGACCGCGAGCATTTCGGCCGCATCTTCTACAATCAGGCGACGATGTCGGCATTGCGCATTCCGCAGATCGCCGTCGTGATGGGCTCGTGCACCGCGGGCGGCGCCTATGTGCCGGCGATGTCGGACGAGACCATCATTGTCAAGAACCAGGGCACCATCTTCCTCGGCGGTCCGCCTTTGGTGAGGGCGGCGACTGGCGAGGTGGTGAGCGCGGAGGATTTGGGCGGCGGCGACCTGCATGCGCGCAAGTCCGGCGTCGCCGATCATCTGGCGCAGGACGATCATCATGCGCTGTCGTTGGCGCGGCGCATCGTGTCGACGCTCAACAGCAACAAGCAGGTCGACATCGCGCTGCGCGACCCGCGCGCCCCCGCGCGCGCGACCGAAGAGCTCGACGGCCTGGTGCCGGTCGATCTCAAGAAGCAATACGACATCCGCGAGGTGATCGCGCGGCTCGTCGACGGCTCCGAATTCGACGAGTTCAAGGCCCTCTATGGCACGACGCTCGTCACCGGCTTCGCGCATCTGCACGGCATGCCGGTCGGCATTCTCGGCAACAACGGCATCCTGTTTTCCGAAAGCGCATTGAAAGCCGCGCACTTCATCGAATTGTGCAGCCAGCGCCGCATTCCGCTGTTGTTCCTGCAGAACATCGTCGGCTTCATGGTCGGCCGCGACTATGAAGCGGGCGGCATCGCCAAGGACGGCGCCAAGATGGTGACGGCGGTGGCGAACGCTGCTGTGCCGAAGATCACGGTGATCGTCGGCGGCTCTTACGGCGCCGGCAATTACGGCATGTGCGGGCGAGCCTACGCGCCGCGTTTTCTGTTTATGTGGCCGAACGCGCGTATTTCGGTGATGGGCGGCGAGCAGGCGGCGAGTGTGCTGGCCACCGTCAAGCGCGACAACATCGAGGCGGGCGGCGGTGCGTGGTCGGAGATCGAGGAGGCCGAGTTCAAGGCGCCGATCCGCGATCAATACGAGACCGAGGGCAATCCTTACTACGCCACCGCGCGGCTGTGGGACGACGGCATCATCGCGCCATCCGAAACGCGGCGGGTGTTGGCGCTGGCGTTCAGCGCGGCGCTGAATGCGCCGGTGCCGGAGACGCGGTTCGGGGTGTTTAGGATGTAGGTCGACATGTCAAAGCTTCCCCTGCCACTAAGGAATTACGAACACATAATGCTTATGGCCAAGCGTAGGCTTATGTTTATCGAGCAGTTTGACGATCAGCGTGTCGATTTCCTGAAAGTCGAAATGATCGCTGTGCAGATGAGGAAGATAATTGAAGGGATTGCGTACGGATGTGTTTCTGCGTGCGAGCTGGGCGGCGAGTCTTTAAATGACGATGTGAGAGACGGGTACGGCGCGGACAAAGTATTATCTGAACTGATAAGATTGAATGTTGGATTTGTGCCGAGGCCGTGTGCGTTTTCGGTGGCTGGGGAAAAAGCAGTTGAGGACTGGAGTATTTCTAATGCAGGATTTTCGCGATCAGACGCGTTCTTCTACGCAAAGGACTATTCAAGGACGTATAAAAAGCTGCACCAATACGCGCATGAATTTCATCCTCGCCGTCCTCACCATATGCTGCACAAGGATGGACTTCAGCGCGCGATCTCGTTTCTTCAGCCAATAAAGAAAAAGCTTGCGAATACGCTTTGGCAGCACATGATGGTGTTCGGCAATAATGCGCTGCTTATTGATTTCGGCGGGAGGGACGAAAAGCCGCCGGAAACATTCGTATTTAGACAAGGCGATGGCGGTGCTGCTTGGCCAATACTATTCGTGCTTACTGACCCGAGAAGTGTTCCAAAATCGCAAGTGTAAGATGGGCAAAGGGCGCTAAGCGCCGTGCCCACGCGCAACGGACGTCTATGCTGAAACGTCCACGTGGGCTTCGCTACGCTCAGCCCGCCCTACAAGCGACGCGCCGAAGCCTCATCCGGCCTCATGCTGAGGAGGCGCCGAAGGCGCCGTCTCGAAGCATGGGGCCGCCCTCGATCCTTCGAGACGCCCGCCTTCGCTCGCGCTTCGGCGGGCACCTCAGGATGAGGGCGGTGAGAGGCATCAAGCGCGGCAACGACCGTAGCGCGCGTGCGCGCCATTGCGCTTTCCTTCCGCGGCCCGCCATATTGCTTCATGCCCACCAAACCCAAAAAAACCGCCGGCCATACATGGGAAGTCTACGTCGTCTATTTCGATGGCGAGGATGACAGCATGCAGGTCGACGGCTGCTGGACGCCGGAGGAGGCCATCGCGCAGGCGCGTGACGCGCTGAATGCCTATGCCAAGAGTGACGACGAGAAAGATCAGTTTGAGATCGTCGCGGTCGTCCGGTCGGACGCGGAAATCTAACGGCCTCTCTCGGCCTCATGGTGAGGAGCATCGCGAAGCGATGCGTCTCGAACCATGGGCCACGTATACGGTGGCCGCCCTCGATCCTTCGAGACGCGGCCTAACGGCCGCTCCTCAGGATGAGGGCGGAGAGAGGCTCGCTTTTTATAGCGCCCGGCGCTCCCGCTACCCGCTTAAGGAAAGACGGCAAAAATGTTCCCCTAGGACTATTGACCGCTTTCGCCGCAAAGACTATAGTCCTTCCGTCTTGCTCCCTGAGGGGCGTCTTCCGGAGACAGACCGAAGGCGGGGTGGGATGCGGCGCCCGCGCGCGAGGCTTGTAACCTCGCCCTCGGGAGGCCCGGCCAGCCGTCCGCCGGCACTACGACCGGCTGCCTTCAATGGCTGGACGAGGTGGGCATGAAGGAGGGCGGAAGCCCTTCGGATCAGGAGCCTACGGGCTCCGTGCCCGCCCGGAAGAACCGGCGCCGGTGTCAAAAATCGCCGCACGTGGAGCGCCGGGAGGCGCCTTCTCCCGATCGCAAGGGAGAAGGGCACGCTTCGCAGGCGTGTCGGGCGGCCGCG
>JANLJK010000020.1 GCA_029255525.1 Pseudolabrys sp. | reverse complement strand
GCTTCTCGTCGTCGTAGGGGCCGACCCATTCGGCGGCGTCGATGGTGCCCTTCTCCAGCGCCGGATAGATGTCGCCGGCCGCGATCTGCTGCGGCACCGCGCCCAGCTTCTGCAACACGCGGCCGGGAAAGCCGCCGATGCGCATCTTGAGACCTTTCAGATCGTCGACGCTGTTGATCTCCTTGCGGAACCAGCCGCCCATCTGGCAGCCGGTCTGCGCCGCCAACAACGCGGTACAGTTATATTTCTTGTAGAACTCGTTGAGCGCTTCCTTGCCGCCGCCGAGTGTGAACCAGCCTTGATTGAGCCGCGCGTTGGGACCGAAGGCGACCGACGTGCCGTAAGCGAACGTCGGATCCTTGCCGAAGTAGTAGTAGGACGCCGTATGGCCGATCTCGACGGTGCCGTTCTGCACGGCGTCGACAATGGCGAGACCCGGCACGATCTCGCCGGCGGCGAAGACCTGAATCTGGAACTTGTTGTCGGTAGCCTCGGCGACCGCCTTGGCCATCACTTCCGCGGAGCCATACAAAGTGTCGAGCGACTTGGGCCAACTGCAGGGCATGCGCCATTTGATCTCGGGCATCGATTGCGCGATCGCCGGCGCCGCGACCGCGCTGGCGGCCGCGCCAATGCCGGCCGCCTGCAGAAACTGACGACGTTTCATCTGGGGTATCCTCCCTCTGGTGTTTCCTTTCCACGCATCGGGCCCGGCTTGGCGCGGGCTCCGGTTGTTCTTATTCGCCCTCTCGACGGAGCTTGCGGCAAGCATGACGGAACCCGCCCGGCGAATCCAGTTGGCTTTCACACGACCAAAGTTGAATGTCGGTCGCGCCCGATCGCGTTGCACTGCAATAAAACGAAAGGCCGGCATTCCTGCCGGCCTTTCAATTCGTTGCGTTGCGTGTCCCGCTCAGCCTTTGGTGCGGCTGCGAATCTGGAAGCTGTCGTAGCTGAATTCCGCCACCTGCCACCACAGATATTCGGTGCCGCGGAAGTCCTGCATCGACTCCAGAACCTTCTTGTAATCGGCGTTGGTCGCCGACG
The DNA here is from genome assembly GCA_029255525.1 of Pseudolabrys sp. Classification (GTDB taxonomy): domain Bacteria; phylum Pseudomonadota; class Alphaproteobacteria; order Rhizobiales; family Xanthobacteraceae; genus Pseudolabrys. The sequence continues at coordinate 9,877 of JANLJK010000020.1, read as the reverse complement.
TTTCCGCATTCACTTCGTTGGAGGCTCTCAGGCAGGCTTCCATCACCTGCTGACTGAACGGGCGCAGTTGTACGCTGTTCGCCACCAGCCGCCGCAGCGCCAGGGGGTTACGGGCGTCGTAGCGCGCGGTCTGCTCGATATTCACCGCCGCAGCGGCGGCGCGAATGATGGACTGATAGTTCTTCGGCAGCGAATTCCATTTGGCGAGATTGATCTGCAAATGGTTGGCCGTACCGCCTTCCCACCAGCCCGGATAATAATAGTATTTTGCCACCTTGTAGAAACCGAGCTTTTCGTCGTCGTAAGGCCCGACCCATTCGGCGGAGTCGATGGTGCCTTTCTCCAGCGCCGGATAGATGTCGCCCGCGGCGATCTGCTGCGGGATGACGCCCAGCTTGGCCAACGTCTTGCCAGCCCAGCCGCCGATGCGCATTTTGAGGCCCTTGAGATCATCGACCGTATTGATCTCCTTACGAAACCAGCCGCCCATCTGACAGCCGGTGTTGCCCATCAGAAGATTGTAGGTGTTGAACTTGGCGCCAAACTCGTCGATCAGCTTCTGGCCGTCGCCCTCGTAGAACCACGCATTCTGCTGGCGGGCGTTAAGACCGAATGGCACGGCGCAGAACAGCGCCCAGGTCGGATCCTTGCCGATATAATAGTAGTAAGCCGTGTGGCCCATCTCGACCGTGCCGTTCTGCACGGCGTCGAGCGTCTGCAAACCGGGCACGATCTCGCCGGCGGCGAAGGTCTGGATTTGAAATTTGCCGTCGGTGGCGTCCGAAACATATTTGGCAAGGCTCTCGCACGACCCGTACAAAGTATCGAGCGACTTCGGCCAGCTCGCGGTCAGACGCCAGCGCAGCTCCGGCATCGATTGCGCAATGGCCGGCGCGGCAACGGCCGTAGCGGCCGCACCCGTTCCAAGGGCCGCGAGAAATTGACGACGTTTCATCGATAGCCTCCCTGAACATTTGTGTTTTTTATAACCGGTGGTAGCGAGCCCCGGCTATTTCGCCCTATCGAGCATGGCTTGGCGTCAGAACGAAATCCAGAGCGATTCCGTAAAAAGAAAGCCCCCGCCCGGAACTCCGGGCGGGGGCCTGATTTCAGCGGATCGAAAAAGACCAGCTTAGCCGTGCGAGCGCATGCGCACCATGAAGGCATCGAAGCCGAGCTCGGCCACCTGCCACCACAGATACGCATCGCCACGGAAAGCGACCATGCTGTCGTAGACCTTCTTGAAGTCGGCATTCTTAGCGCCGACTTCGTTGTAGGTCTCGGTCGTGGCCTTGTAGCTGGCCTCCATCACCGGCTGCGGGAACGGGCGCAGCTGCGCGCCGGCGGCGACCAGCCGCTTGATCGCCTGCGGATTGACGGCGTCGTACTTCGCCTGCATCCAGCTGTGCGCCTGCTCGGAGGCCGACTTGACGATGGCCTGGTAGCTCTTCGGCAGCGCGTTCCACTTATCCAGGTTGACGAAGTTGTGCAGCATGGCGCCGCCTTCCCACCAACCCGGGTAATAGTAGAACTTGGCGACCTTGTAGAAGCCGAGCTTCTCGTCGTCATAGGGGCCGACCCATTCGACGGCGTCGATCGTGCCCTTCTCCAGCGCTGGATAGATGTCGCCACCGGCAACCTGCTGCGGCACCGCGCCCATCTTGCTGAAGATCTGACCGTTGAAGCCGGCGGTCCGGAATTTCAGGCCCTTCAGATCGTCGACGGTCTTGATCTCCTTGCGGAACCAGCCGCCCATCTGCGTGCCGGTGTTACCAGCCGGGAAAGCGACGAAGTTATACTTCTTGTAGAACGCGTTCGCGAGATCAAGCGCGCCACCGAAGTGCATCCACGACGTCTGCATGCGCGAGTTCAGGCCGAACGGCTGCGCGGTGAACAGCGCAAAGGTCGGGTCCTTGCCGACGTAATAATAAGAAGCGGTGTGGTACATCTCGACCGTGCCGTTGCTGACGGCGTCGGCCGCCTGCAGACCGGGAACGATTTCGCCGGGGGCGAAGCATTGGATCTGGAATTTGTTGTCGGTCGCTTCCGCCACCGCCTTCGCGAACACTTCGGCAGTGCCATAGATGGTGTCGAGCGACTTCGGGAAGCTCGAGGTCAGGCGCCACTTGATCTCGGGTGAGGACTGCGCGATGGCCGGCTTAGCAACGGCGGCGGCAGCGAGACCGACACCGGTAGCGCCCAGGAATTGACGGCGTTTCATAACTTCCTTCTCCAGTTTTTTCTTTGAGTCTCCCGCCGGAATCGACGGGGATTAGTGGCTTCCAAAGCAGGTTGCGGTGGAGGTGACCAGCGTTGGAGAGATGCATAACTCGCATGCGAGGAATGCAATATCTGTAAAGTCCTGGCCAGCCCTATTGGCCTTTCGTCGCAGGATGTAGACGCGCAATCTCACGCGACGAGGCCCATCTGTTCGCAAGTGCAGCAAACGCCGGTAGGACTTCTAAAATTTGGCTGCGGCCGCTTCAATGTGGCTGACCCGATTGCGTACCCCGGCGACGTCCAGGACAGGTTGCTTGGGCGCGTTCACACTGGCAAAGGCCGGCTTGAGCTGCGCGAAGGTCTCGCGTACGCCGCGAAGCGCCTCGGCATTGCGGGCGTCCAGCTCCGCCGCGACCCCTTCGATCATCCGCTCGGCCTCGCGCACGAACCCACGCGCCACCTGATAGCTGACCGGCCGGGCGATCCGGTCGTCGACGACGGCGTCCTCGTACTCTTCCGGTACCGTGCGGAGAAGGGCCACGGCGACCCGCACCGTAAAGGACGGCCAGCTGGGCTCTTTGGCACGCAGCCCCGCATCGGCGGCGGCCAAGGCCTTCTCCACCTTCTGCAAGGCTTCCGGATACTCTTTCACGTTCCGCGCTTTCACCACACGCGCGAGCGAGCGCAGCGCGCCGTCGAAAGGCGGCGTCTTGTAATGGCGCAGCTCGGCACGGATGTCGGCGTAGACTTCCTCGAGCGGAAACATGACGTGGCGAAGGGCCGCCGCCCAATCGCGTCGCTGCACCAGTTCATCCCCGGTCGCGATATCGGCGCGGATGACAGCGACTGAGCGCGCAAAGGCAACGTCCGGGGCCAAAGGCGCGGGTACAGGCGCTTGTGCATGCCCCACGGTTGCGACCATCAGCGCGCCGGCAACAACCGCGGCGAGACCGATGCGCAGCCGCACGACGTTACGCCTCGATCACGATCTTCGGCGCGACGCGCCCCGACGACGGGCCACCCTTGATCTGCTCCAGCACGCGCGCCGCGATGTCGCGATAGATCTTGGCGTGCGGGCCATCCGGCTCGGTCGCCACCACTGGCAGGCCGGCATCGGATTTCTCGCGGATGGTCATGTGCAGCGGCACCTCGCCGAGGAACGGCACACCCTGCCGCTCGGCCTCATGCCGCGCGCCGCCGTGACCGAAGATGTCCGAGCGCGTGCCGCATTCGGGGCAGAGAAAATAGCTCATGTTCTCGACGACGCCGAGCACCGGCACGTTCACGCGCTTGAACATGGCGACGCCGCGACGCGCATCGATGAGCGCGAGGTCCTGCGGTGTCGACACGATGACCGCACCCTTGAGCGGCACCTGCTGCGCCATCGTGAGCTGGGCGTCGCCGGTTCCCGGCGGCATGTCCACGACCATCACATCGAGCTTGCCCCACTCGACCTCGCGCAGCATCTGCGTGATCGCCGACATCACCATCGGCCCGCGCCAGATCATCGGCGTCTCTTCGTCGATCAGGAAGCCGATCGACATCACCGTGAGACCGTAGCGCTCGATCGGCTTGAGCCGGTTGCCGCCGATCGTCTGCGGCTTTTCTTTGATGGCAAGTAGCTTCGGCAACGAGGGGCCGTAAATATCGGCGTCGAGCACGCCGACCTTCAGGCCGAGATCGCGCAAGCCCAGCGCCAGATTGACGGCCGTAGTCGACTTTCCCACGCCGCCTTTACCCGAGGCCACTGCGATGATGGCATCGACACCGGGGATACCGGGCTGCACCTTATCGGCCGGATGCGCGTGCTGGTGCGGTGGCGCCTTCGGCGCTGCGGCAGGCCTCGACGCGGCCGCCGGAGCACCGCCTGCCCGCTCGGCCGTCAGCGCCACCAGCGCCGACGTCACACCGGGAACCGCGCGCACAGCCTTTTCGGCGGCGGCGCGGACGGGTTCCCACTCCTTCACATCAGCCGCATTCACGGTGATGGAAAAGAACACCTTGCCGTCGCTCACCACGATATCCGACAGGACGCGCGCGCCGACGAGATAGGCTCCGCCGGGCACCGGAATCCGTGCCAAAGCTGCCGTTACCTGCTCTTTCGTCACCGTCATGATCGCTATTCCCGATAGCCGTGTGGCCGCCACCATAGGCAACGCCGCCGGGCCGTCAATGCACGCTTGAGTTAGGCCCCTTACGCATGCGAGTTTCCCGGCCCACCGCCTGCCGCCCCCAAGTTCGGAGAAGCAATCCATATGACCCACGACGAGATAAAACAGCAATTGATCTGGGCCGGCAAAGTTCTCGTCGCCGAGGGTCAGGACGACTTCACGCGCGGCCACATCTCGTTCCGGCTGCCGGACGATCCCGCGCTCTTCTTCATGAAACCGCACAGCCTCGGGCTGGACGAGATCACGCCGGAAAACATCCTGACCATCGATCTGGAAGGCAATGTCGTCGCCGGCACATCACGCCGCCACAGCGAGGTCTACATCCATTCGGAAATCTACAAGCAGCGCCCCGACGTCACCTGCGTCCTGCACACGCACGCGCCCTATGCGGTCGCACTGTCGGCGACCGGGCGTCCGATGCGCGCCTACAGCCAGCCGGGCGCACTGTTCTATGAGGGCATCGGCGTCTACACCGACACCATCAATCTCATTCGCACGACGACCATGGGCGCGGGCGTCGCCAAGGCGCTCGGCCCGCATCGCGCAGTGCTGTTGAAGAATCATGGCGTTGTCACCGTCGGCGCCAGCGTTGCCGAGGCGGTCATCGGCGTCATCATGCTGGAAAACGCCGCGATGGTGCAATTGACCACCGAAGCGGCGGGCGACCCGGCGCCGGAATTTCCGCGTGCCGATATCGAGAAGTTGAAAACCGATATCAGTCGGCCCGAACAATTCGCCATCAACTTCGATTATCTGGTACGACGAACAAAGCGCCGCGAACAAGCCGGCTGAGACGACTCAAGAAGACCAAGAAGACTAGAAAAAGGAGGACGCACCATGAGGACTTTTCAATTCTGTGCGCTGGCTTTGGCCGCGTGCTTGACGGCTTCCGCCGTGCCGGCGACCGCGCAAGATAGCTATCCGAACCGGCCGATCAGAATCCTGGTGCCGATTCCGCTGGGCGGCGCGCCGGATATCGTCGCCCGCCTGGTCGGCCAATATCTGTCGCAGTCGTTCGGTCAGCCGGTCGTGATCGAGAACCGCAGCGGCGCCAACGGCAATCTCGCCGGCGAGGTCGCCGCCAAGGCGCCGGCGGACGGCTACACTCTGTTGCTGGCGGCGGACAGCGGCATCGTCATCAACCCGCATGTCTACGCCAAGATGACGTTTGACCCGCTGAAAGATCTCGTGCCGATCTCGACGGTGGCGACCAATCAATTCATCCTCGCCGTCAATCCGAAGCTCCCCGTCAAGACCCTGCCGGAATTCATCGACTACGCGAAGAAAGCCAATCCGCCGCTTTCTTTCGCGAATGGCGGCGTCGGCAGCCAGCACTTCTTTGCCATGGAGCAATTGAAGCAGCGCGCCGGTTTCAGCCTGCTCAACGTGACGTTTCGCGGCGGCTCGCCCGCCATGCAGTCGACGGTGAGCGGCGATACGCAAGTGCTCTTCGCCGGTGGCGAAAGCGCGGGGCAGTTCGAGGCCGGCACCTTGCGGCCGCTCGCCGCCAGCGGCAAGCAGCGGTCGAAACGCTATCCGGACCTGCCGACCATCGGCGAAACCTATCCCGGCTACAGTGTCGATATCTGGCTCGGTTTGTTCGCCCCGGCGGGCACCCCCGCCCCGATCGTCGAAAAGCTGCGCAAGGAAGTGCAGTCTCTGTTGGAGCGGCCCGACATCGCGGCGAAGGTCAACGTCTCCGGCAGCCTCGCACCGCTGATCTTGTCGCCGGAGGAATTCGCCGCGCGTATCCGCGGCGACAACGAGAAGTTCAGCAAACTGGTGAAAGAGCTGAATATCAAAATCGAGTAGTGTCCGATTCCCGCAGACGGTTTTTCGCGAAGGAGAACGACGATGGCGAAGGTGGCTTTTCTCGGCCTGGGCGTGATGGGCTATCCGATGGCCGGGCACCTCAAGACCAAAGGCGGGCACGACGTCACGGTCTATAACCGCACCGCCGCCAAGGCCGAGCAGTGGGTCAAGCAGTTCGGCGGCAAATCGGCGCCGACACCGAAGGCGGCCGCGCAGGGTCAGGACTTCGTCATGTGTTGTGTCGGTAACGACAACGACCTGCGCGAGGTAACCCTGGGTGCAGATGGGGCCTTCGCTGCGATGGGTAAAGGCACGGTTTTCGTAGATCATACGACCGCATCTGCAGAAATAGCGCGCGCGCTGTATGCGGCCGCGCAGAAGAGCGGCTTCGACTTCGTCGACGCGCCGGTGTCCGGCGGCCAGGCCGGCGCCGAGAACGGCGTGCTCACGGTGATGTGCGGCGGCGACGCCGGTCCGTTCGAACGCGCGGAGAAGGTGATCGCGGCCTACGCCCGCGCCTGCAATCTCATGGGCGCATCTGGCGCCGGGCAACTCGCCAAGATGGTCAACCAGATCTGCATCGCCGGTCTGGTGCAGGGTCTGTCCGAAGGCATCCACTTCGCCAAGAAGGCCGGCCTCGATATCGAGAAGCTGATCGCCACAATCTCCAAGGGCGCGGCGCAATCCTGGCAGATGGAGAACCGCTACAAGACAATGGCGGCCGACAAGTTCGACTTCGGTTTCGCCGTTGACTGGATGCGTAAAGACTTAAGTATTTGTCTCGATGAGGCGCGCAAGAACGGCGCCAACCTGCCGGTGACCGCCCTGGTCGACCAGTTCTATGCCGAGGTGCAGGCCATGGGCGGCAAGCGCTGGGATACGTCGAGCCTGATCGCCCTGTTGGACCGCAAGTAGCGCAGCCGGTTCCAAGCTTCCCATCAGGGGCTCCGGAACGATCAGCCTTGCGCTTAAGTCGTCTTGCTATCGCGCGCCGCAGCCGATAGGGAGCGTTGACCGTTCCGGACTCCCTTGCACGCGCATGTCTTTCATCTACACGACTTTGGCGTTCGCCGAAATACTGGCCCTCTTCGCCTCGTTCGTCGCACTTCTGATTCTTCTGGTGCGGGCGATCGTGAGAGCTTTCGTCGCCCCCAAGGAACCGCCGCCGAAGCCGGAAGACCTGCGGCATCTCAAGCGCGCGGGACAATCCGGCCTCTATTGAGAATGAGAAGCGACAGGCCGTCTTAGATATCGAGTCTCAGCCCGTCCTCGGCGACCAGCACGCCCGCGGCACGCAGCTCATCGATCCGTGCCAATACCGTCTGGTTCATGTGCGTGACCATCATCTGTTTCGCACCGAAATCAGGCAGCCGCGTCTTGATGATCTCCCAGCTCATATGGCCGGAGATTTTCGTCCCCTCATAGGCGTAGCACTCGCAGATGAAGAGATCGGCGCCCTTGGCTACGGCCAACAGCGCCTCGGTCCATTCGGTATCGCCCGAATAGGCGAAGATCTTCTCGCCATCCGACAGCCGCAACGCCGTCGACGGCGCGCCGGACTTGTGGAGAACCTCCGTCGTCACGACCCGATGGCCGAGCACGTCGCTTTCGACCCCTACGGCGATCTCCTCGACCCGCCAGGGAAAGCGCCACTTCGAGCCGGTCGATTTCGGGAAGAACACTTCCAGCGCCGCATCAAGCCGCTCACGCGTGCCCGGTGGGCCGGCGATCAGCAGCGGCTTCTCCCGGCGCGCCAAAAGCTGATAATCGAGCAGCAAGAACGGCAGGCCGCCGAAGTGATCGCCATGCAGATGCGACAGCACGACCGCATCGATCCGGTTCGGGTCGAGCTTGAGCACTTTCAGCGCTGGCAGAGCCGACGCACCGAAATCGACAACGATCGTGCTCTTGGCCGTCTCCAGCCAGAAGCAGGTGTTAGAACGGCCGCCCGAGCCGAAAGCGTCGCCGGAGCCGACGATGGTGAGCTTCATTCTTTTTGTACCGTTATCTATTCGTCATTCCGGGACGCCACGAAGTGGCGGACCCGGAATCCATACGCCGCAGCAGGGATTATGGATTCCGGGCTCGCGGCCGCGCCCCGGAATGACGAAGTTACGCCTTCGCGCTCGGACGTGCCGATACTTCGGCATGCCAACGCTTCACATTTGTACATTCTTCGGGCACGGCAACCCGCGTCGGTTTCATGAAATCGATGGCGCAAAGCGTCGTGATGTCGGCCACTGAGTAACGGTCGCCGGCGATGAAGGGGCGGCTCTTCAGCTCGCCGTCCAGCATGTGCAGGAATTCGGCGATGCGCGGCTTGTTGGCCTCGGCCCAATCCGGCACCTGCGGCACTTCCAGCTCCTTCATGGCCGGATGGCTGTGGCGAAACACCTGCGCGACCGAGAACAGCAGATTGAGCTCGGCCCGCCTATTCCACATCTCGACCAGGGCGATCTCCTTCGCGCCGACGCCGAACAGCGGCGGCTCCGGCTGCAGCGCCTCGAAATAGCGGCAGATGGCGATCGACTCGGTGATGATCGTGCCGTCGTCCAGAACCAGCGCCGGCATCCGCTGCATGGGATTGAGCGCGGTGTATTCCGGCGTCTTGTGCTCCATCTTCATCATGTCGACCTGCTCAGTCGGCACCGAAATTCCCTTTTCAGCCAGGAAGATACGAGTACGGCGCGGATTTGGCGCCATTTTGCTGTCGTAGAGCTTCATTCCGGTCTCCCGATGGGGCGGTTCTTTCCTCGGCGCGCAACGGACCATGCAAGCGAGCTCCTTGTCAAAGGGGCGGTTAAGAGTCGTTAACCACCGCTTTTAGGAAGCTCTTAAGCTTGGTCTTAAGGATTTTGGGCGAGGTTGCCATCTGGTTCCTTGCGTCAAAACATTGCCTTTTCATGCCCGTTCCAGGCGAACAACCCGACCTGACCGCCCTGCCGCCGGAAAGTTCGCCGGTGAAGCGGCGACTTGCCGCGCAGTATGTCCGGGAAGCGCGCGACCGCCTGACCTCCTCCAGCGGCACACGCCCGGCCTTCGACGTCGAGTTGCTGCGTCAATACGCGCAGAACCGGCTGTCGGCCTCGCTGGTCATCCTGCTCCTGGTCGCCACCATCGGCTTCCTGTCCAGCCTGTGGACCGGCGCCTTCACCGCCGGTGCCTGGACCGCCTCGGTGCTGGTCATCCACGCCGTCATCGTCACGAAGTGCAAGCAGTTCCTCGACCTGCCCGCGTCGGAGGTCTCGACGGCCTCGTGGCGCATGCGCTTTGTCATGCTCGATCTGTTCTACGGCCTGGCCTGGATGTTTATCCTTATCCATCCGGTCGGCGTGGACGACAGTTCCGGCACCTTCATGTTGTTCGTAATGCTGCTGGTGGTGGCGGTGTCCAGCATGCTCTCGTCGAGCCTGCCGATCGCCGCCTTCGCGGCGACCTTTCCGGTCACGGCAGCAATCGCGCTCGACTTCGTGCTGCATGGCGGCCTGCGCAACTACATTCTCGCGACCATGGCGGTGTCGGCACAGGGCTATTTCGCGGTGCTGGCCTATCGGCTCTATTCGACCACGCTCGCCACGTTGCAGGCGCGCGCCGAGAAGGATGCGCTGATCGGCGAACTCGAGCAGGCCAAGGCCATCTCGGACGAGGCACGCCGTCGCGCCGAAGCCGCCAAC
>JANLJK010000019.1 GCA_029255525.1 Pseudolabrys sp. | reverse complement strand
GTCTGTGGTTATGATGATGTCGCGTCGTTTTGCTTTCGTTGCACTGCTGGCCGGATCGATGGCCGCGGTGCTGCCGGCCAAGGCCCAATCCCCGCTGAAGATCGGTTTCATTACGACTTTGTCGGGGCCGGCGGGGTATCTCGGTCAGGACGTACGTGATGGTTTCAATCTCCTGGTCAAGAAGCAGGCCGGCAAGCTCGGCGGGGCGCCGGTCGAGGTGCAGGTCGAGGACGACGGCCTCAAGCCGGGGCAGGGTAAGCAGATCGCCGAGCGCATGCTCAAGAACGACAAGATCAAGCTGTTCACCGGCTTGGTGTTCTCGAACGTGGCCAGTGCGGTGGTGCCCGACCTGATCGACGGCGGCGCCATCGTCATCAGCCCGAATGCCGGCCCGTCCGAATTCGCCGGCAAGGACTGCCATCGAAACTACTTCGTCATGTCCTGGCTGACCGACACCATGCAGGGCAGCGCCGGCGCCAACGCCGCCAAGCTCGGCTACAAGCGCGCCTTCGTGCTGGCGCCGAACTATGCCGCCGGCAAGGACGCCGTCGCTGGTTTCAAGCGCTTCTTCAAGGGCGAGATCGTCGGCGAGATCTACACTCGCATGGATCAGACCGACTACGCGCCGGAAATGGCGCAGATCCGTTCCGCTAATCCAGACGTCGTATTCCAATTCCATCCTGGCGGGCTCGGCATCACCTTCCTGCGCCAGTATCAGCAGGCGGGGCTCCTGGGCGCCATTCCGATGGTGCTGGCCGAGCCGTCGATGGATCACGCTATCCTGAAGGCGGTCGGTGAATCCGCACTGGGGCTCAATGTGTCCGGCCATTGGAATGCCGATCTCGACAACGCGACGAATAAGGATTTCGTCGCCACCTTCACCAAGACCTATGGTCGCGCACCGACGATGTATGCGGCGCAAGGTTACGACACAGCGCTGGCGATCGACGCGACGCTGAAGAAGACCGGTGGCAAAGTCGACGACAGCGAAGCCTTCCGCACCGCGATGCTGAAGGCCGACTTCCAGGCGACGCGCGGCAATTTCAAGTTCGGCGCCAACCAGCACCCGGTGCAGGACTGGTACGCGATGAAAGTGGAGAAGGGCGCGGACGGCGCGATGACGCTCAAGACGACGGGCAAAATCCTGTCCGATTACGTCGATCCCTTCGCGGCGCAGTGCAAGCTGTGAGCGCCACCGTGATCGCCCCATCGCAGCGGACGGTCCTGGACCACGACGTGCACACGTTGCGCGTCGGGTCCTGCGTCGTGCACCGCATCGCCGATATGGACCGTGTGAAATGGCCGGCGACGGCGATGTTTCGCGCGCTTAGCGGCGAGGCGTTGACCCAGGCGGCAGCGCGCACGCCGACCGGCATGGTCGACGTTGCGGCCGGCGCGTTGCTGCTCAGCTTCAACTCCTACATCGTCGAGACGCCGGACGCGGTGGTGCTGGTCGATGCCGGCATCGGCAACGACAAGGTACGGCCCGACCGGCCGGTCTGGCACCAGCGCAACGCGCGCTTCCTCGAAGCGCTTGCCGCACTCGGTTATCCGGCCGAGCGCATCGACATCGTCGTCAACTCGCATCTTCACGCCGACCACGTCGGCTGGAACACGGTATTGGTGAAGGATGCCTGGGTGCCGACCTTCGCGAACGCGCGTTACATCACGCCGAAGGGCGAGCTCGACTACTGGTCGAAGCTTTATGAGACGCAAGGCGTCGAAACGCTGCACGGTGCTTATGCCGACAGCGTCGCGCCGCTGCTGGCGCATGGAAAGTTGGAGACGGTCGAGACGCCGCACGAGATCGTGCCCGGCCTGCGGCTCGAACCCGCGCCCGGTCACGCGCCGGGCATGGCGGTGGTGCGGCTCGCGGCAGGGGATACGGAAATATTGTTCCTGGCCGACGTCGTGCATCACCCGTTGCAGTTGAGCGATCCGCGGATCACGTCGAATTTCTGTCAGGATCCGGCACAGGCGAACGCGACGCGGCAGCGATTGCTCGACGATTGCGTGGCGCGTGGCACGATCGTTGCACCATATCACTTTCCAACACCGGTATTCGGGCGCTTTCGGCGCGCAGGCGCAGGGTTCGAGTATTTGCCTTTGTGAACAAGCAGGGTAAAGCGCAAGCAGATCTGGTAACGAGTCAACTGAGGGTAAGGAGAATGGGGATGCGAGTTACGACTATCGTCGGTGCTCTGACGGCCGCGCTGATCGGCGCGACGGCCGCGGTTGCCCAAGAGCCGCTCAAGATCGGTTTGATCACCACCTTGTCGGGTCCCGGCGGCTATCTCGGCCAGGACATCCGTGACGCGTTCAACCTCGCGGTGAAGATGCAGGGCGGCAAGCTCGGCGGCGTGCCGGTGAGCGTTCTCGTCGAGGACGACGGTCTCAAGCCCGGCCAGGGCAAGCAGATCGCCGACAAGATGCTGAAGAACGACAAGATCAAGCTGTTCACCGGCATCGTCTTCTCGAACGTCTCCGGCGCGGTGGTGCCCGATATTCTCGACGCCGACGGCATCTATGTCAGCCCGAACGCGGCGCCCTCGACCTTCTCCGGCAAGGGCTGCCAGAAGAACTACTACGTCGTGTCGTGGCAGAATGACGCGCTGCACGAGACGGCGGGGCAGAACGCCAACGAACTCGGTTTCAAGAGCGCTTTCCTGATTGCGCCGAACTACCAGGCTGGCAAGGACGCGCTCGCCGGCTTCAAGCGCATGTTCAAGGGCAAGATTCTCGGCGAGATCTACACCAAGCTCGATCAGACCGACTTCTCGGCTGAGCTCGCGCAAGTGCGCGCCGCCAAGCCCGAGATGGTGTTCCAGTTCCAACCGGGCGGTCTCGGCATCGCCTTCCTGCGCCAGTATCAGCAGGCCGGCCTGAACACCGAGATTCCGATGGTGGTCGCCGAGCCGTCGCTCGATGCCATCACGCTCAAGGCCGTGGGCGAGGCCGCGCTCGGCCTCAACGTGACCTCGCACTGGAACTCGGACTTCGACAACGCCGCCAACAAGGAATTCATGGCGGCCTGGACGAAGGAGTACAACCGCCCGCCGACCTACTACGCCAGCCAGAGCTACGACGCCGCGCTGGCGATCGGCGCAGCGCTTAAAGGCACTGGCGGCAAGGTTGACGACACCGAAGCCTTCCGCAAGGCGATGCTGAAGGCGGACTTCAAGTCGGTGCGCGGCAACTTCAAGTTCGGCCCGAACCAGCACCCGGTGCAGGACTGGTACGCGCTCAAGGTGGAGAAGGCGGCCGACGGCACGCTCAGCCTCAACACCAAGCGCAAGATCATCTCGGCCTACGGCGACAGCTTCGCCCAGGACTGCAAACTCTGATAGAGAGTGGGGGCGGCTAAATCGCCTTCATCGGACGAAGACCTATGCTTGTTCTGGAGCAAATCCTAAACGGCATCCAGTTCGGCATCGCGCTTTTCCTGATGTCGGCGGGGCTGACCCTGATCTTCGGCATCATGGGTGTGATCAATCTCACCCATGGTTCCCTTTACATGGTCGGCGCCTATGCCGCGGCGCTGGTCGCCGCCAAGACCGGCTCGGCGCTTCTGGCGCTCGTCGCCGGTCTGGCGGGGGCGGCGGTGGCGGGCATCGTCATCGAGGCGCTGGTGATCCGGCGGCTCTATGCCCGCGACCATCTCGATCAGGTTTTGGCGACCTTCGCGCTCATCCTGATCATCAACCAGACCGCGACCATGCTGTTCGGACGGCAACCGCTCTTCGTGGCAATGCCGCCGGCTTTGTCGCATTCCGTCACCTTGCTGCCGGGCCTCGTCTATCCGGTCTACCGGCTCGTCGTGATCGCCGTCGGTCTCGTTGTCGCGCTTGGTCTGGCGCTGCCGATCAACCGCACGCGCATCGGCATGCTGGTGCGCGCCGGCGCCACCAGCCGCGAGATGGTGCGTGCGCTCGGCGTCGATATCCGGCTGCTTTATACGATCATCTTCGGCCTCGGCGCGCTGCTCGCCGGACTCGCTGGCGCCATGGCCGCGCCGATCCTGGCCGTGCAGGTCGGCATGGGCGAGCAGATCCTCATCCTCGCTTTCGTCGTTGTCGTCATCGGCGGCGTCGGCTCGATCCGCGGCGCCTTCTATGGCGCGTTGCTCGCCGGCCTCATCGATACGATGCTGCGCGCGTTCCTGCCGGGCCTTTTGCGCCAGGTGATGGCCGGCTCCAATGCCGATGCACTTGGCGGCGGGCTTTCCTCGATGGGTGTCTATCTTTTGATGGCGATCGTGCTGCTGGTCCGGCCGAAGGGCCTGTTCGTGAGACAGTCATGAGCAGCGAAGCAATCGCGCAGACGGCGCCAGCGCAGCCGGCTTTGGCGTTGCGGCTGATCGTGGCTGCTGTCATCGTGGCGCTGCTGATCGCCTTGCCCTTCATCGGCAAGGCGCTGGGGCTTGAGTCCTTCACCGGCCTCGCCACACAAGTGCTGATCTATGCCATCGCCGCCATGAGCCTCAATCTCATCCTCGGCTATGGCGGTATGGTCAGCTTCGGCCACGCCGCCTTCTTCGGCGTCGGCGGCTACGCCGCCGGCATCCTGTATTTCCATTTCGCCGACAAGAGCGATTTCCTTGGCTTCATCCCCGGCAGCAATGCGCTCCTCATCGCGCTGCCGGTGGCAATGCTGGTCAGCGGCATCATGGCGGCGATCATCGGCGCCTTCTCGCTGCGCACCGGCGGTGTGCAGTTCATCATGATCACGCTCGCCTTCGCGCAGATGCTGTTCTTCCTGTTTGTGTCGTTGCAGACCTATGGCGGTGACGACGGCCTGATCATGCGCCGCCGTCAGATTCTGCCGTATCTCGACACGCGGGATGGCACGACCTTCTATTACATCGCGCTGGCCATGCTGGCGGCATGGTTCGTCCTGACCTTCTGCATTGTTCGTTCGCGCTTCGGCTTCGTGCTCAACGGCATGCGGCAGAACGAAGCGCGCATGGCGGCGATGGGCTACGCGCCATATCCTTACAAGCTGGTCGCCTTCATCATCGCCGGTATGGGTGCGGGACTCGCCGGTGCGCTGATGGCGAATTACCTGCGCTTCGCCTCGCCCGACATGCTGCATTGGACCAAATCGGGCGAGCTGATGATGATGGTGATCTTAGGGGGAGCGGGGACCTTGTTCGGGCCGCTGCTCGGCGCAACCGCGCTGGTGCTGCTGGAATCATTCCTCACCGCCTATACCGAGAACTGGCAATTGCCGCTCGGCATTATCCTCCTGGTGATCGTGCTGTTCTCGCATGGCGGGCTGTCAGCGCTTATCCGCCGCTTCATGCCGGGCAAGCCATGACGACGCCGCTTCTCGATGTCCAGGGACTGTGCAAGCGTTTCGGCGGTCTCACAGCCACTGACACGGTCGACCTCGCTTTGCCCGAGGGCGAGCTGCATGCGCTCATCGGTCCGAACGGCGCCGGCAAGACGACCTTGATCAATCAATTGGTCGGCTCGCTGGAGCATGATTCCGGCTCGATCCGCCTCGACGGCGCCGAGATTGGCCATCTGCCGGTCTGGCAGCGCGTGCATCGCGGGCTGGCGCGCACGTTCCAGATCACGCAGTTGTTGCCGGATTTCACGCCGCTCGACACCGTGATGCTGGCGGTGCAGGCGCGTCACGGCCACAGCTTCCGCTTTTTCGGCAATGCCCGCAACGACCGCAAGATTCGCGACGAGGCGATGCAGCATCTCGATCAGATCGGCCTTGGCGCGCGCGCGAATGCCCGCGTCGGCGATCTGGCGCAGGGCGAGCGCAAGCAGTTGGAGCTGGCGGCGGCGCTCGCCGAGAAGCCGCGCCTCTTGCTGCTCGACGAGCCGATGGCGGGTCTGGGCTCGGCCGAGAGCCAGCAGATGATCGGCCAACTCGCCGCGCTCAAGGGCAAGATCACGATGCTGATCGTCGAGCACGACATGGAGGCGGTGTTCACACTGGCCGATCGTGTCTCGGTGCTGGTCTACGGCAAGATCATCGCGCGCGGCAGCGTCGACGACATCAAGTCCAACGAGGACGTGAAGGTGGCTTATCTCGGGGAGGGCGACGTCTGATGCTCAAGCTCTCCCATGTCGAGGCCGCCTATGGCTCCAGCCAGGTGCTGTTCGACGTCAACCTTGAAGTGCCCGAAGGCAAGATCGTCACGCTGCTCGGCCGCAACGGCATGGGCAAGACCACGACCGTGCGCTCGATCATGGGTCAGTTGCCGAACAAACAGGGCATTCAGTTCGATGGCGCGCAGATCTGCGGCGAGACGCCGGACCAGATCGCGCGGCGCGGCATCGGCCTCGTGCCGGAAGGGCGCATCGTGTTCCCGACCTTGACCGTGCGCGAGAACCTGGTGGCGACCGCCGCCAACCGGCGCCGCAATCCGGACGGCTGGACGTTGCAAAACATCTACAAGCTGTTCCCGCGGCTGGAGGAGCGCGCCGGGCAGCTCGCCCAGACCTTGTCGGGCGGCGAGCAGCAGATGCTGGCGATCGGCCGGGCGCTGATGACCAATCCCAAGCTATTGATCCTCGACGAGGCGACCGAAGGTCTGGCGCCAGTGATCCGCGGCGAGATCTGGCGCTGCATCGAGGCTCTGAAGTCCTCGGGCCAATCAATCCTGTTGATCGACAAGAATCTGCATGTGCTCAAGCGCGTGGCGGATTATCACTACATCCTGGAAAAAGGCCGCACCGTCTGGAGCGGCGACAGCGCCGCGCTCTCGCGCGACGCGGACACGGTGTATCGTT
Source organism: Pseudolabrys sp. (assembly GCA_029255525.1). GTDB lineage: Bacteria > Pseudomonadota > Alphaproteobacteria > Rhizobiales > Xanthobacteraceae > Pseudolabrys. The sequence continues at coordinate 4,221 of JANLJK010000019.1, read as the reverse complement.
ATGTCGGGCTCTGAAATGATAGAAGTCGTAGGCACCTCCACCGCCACCAATCACATCGACGCCGTGCGTGACGCTTTGACCGAGGCCGGCAAGGCGCTCGGCGCCGCCGGCTGCGGGCCGCAGCACATGACGTCGATGCGCTGGGAGGCGTCCGAACCGCTGCTGTTCCATCCCTCGCGGCATGAGATCGAGTTGGCGCAGCGCGAGGTGTTCGTCGGCTTCCGTGTGCCGGTATCGCTCCGCCGCGTAAAGGGTCTTAGCGGCCTGCGCGTCGTGGTGCAGGCCGAGCCGCCGGCGAAACCGCCGGGCACCGATCCGGTCTATCGCGGTTACGCGCCGATGGATCTGGCGCGCCAGTACAGCCCGCGTTTCCAGACCGATATGAACGTGATGTTCAAGGAGTGGAGCGCGAAGGGCGAGGGATTCCGCGCCGGTTATCCCGGTCTTGATCTCTGCTATGGGCCCGGCCGCTACGAAACCTTCGACATCTTTCTGCCCAAGGGCATCGAGCGCCCGCCGGTCTGGGTCTTCGTGCATGGCGGTTACTGGCAGGCCTCCGACAAGAACCAGCACGCGCATCTCGCCAAGGGCATGTTGGATGCCGGCTACGCGGTGGTGATGGCGAACTATGCGCTGGCGCCCGAGAGCTCGCTCGCCAATATCGTGGCGCAGATCACGCGGCTCCTGGGCTATCTCGTTGAGCAGGCCGACAGCCTGTCGATCGACGCCAGCCGGCTGCACATCTCGGGTCACTCCGCCGGCGGCCATATCGCCGGCATGATCGCGGCGCGGGGCGATGCGCCGACTTTGCGCTCGGCGCTGCTCTTGTCGGGCGTCTTCGATCTGGAACCGCTGACTTTTCTGCCGATGGGCGGGGTGCTCAAGATTACGCCGCAGGATGTGGCGACCTTGTCGCCGCTGCGGCTGCCGGCGCCCAAGGGCATCAAGATCGGCGTGGCCGTCGGCGATCTGGAGAGCGACGAGTTCAAGCGCCAGTCGCGGGAGATGGTGGCGCTCTGGGGTGCGCCTGAGGCGCTGATCCCGCCGGGCCATCACTTCAGCATGCTGGACGGGCTCAACGGCGGCGCGCTGTTGGACTTGGCGCTGGCGACCGCCAAAGACTGACGCGCGGCGCGGTTTAAGCGCGGCCGTCGATTCCGGTCAGTCTCCGCCGTCTATTGAAAGAGCGAGAAGAAGGTGCGCTCGCTTTCGGCCGTCTGCGCCTTGCTCTTCTTCTTGGCGAGCTTGTCGGCCAAAGCCTCATCCGTTTCTTTTTTGCTCTCTTTCGCCGCTGCGTGCTTGCGGTGATGCGCGGTCTTGCTGCGCTTGGCGGTGGTCTCCACGACCGCTGCCGTCTTGGTGAGCACGCGCGGCCAGCCGAGCGTGGCCTGGGCCAGCATCGTGGTGGGCCGTTCCGGCACCGACTTCGGCCGCGCGCCTGGCGGCACCGCCTGGACGATCTTGTAGCCTCGCGTCTTCAATTCTTTGAGCAGCGTGGGGACCGCCATCGCGGTCGCAGGATGGATGTCGTGCAAGAGCAGCACGCCGCGGTGGTCATGCGCCTCGATGCGCTTGAGCGCGAGCCGGACAATGTCCTTGGCGGTGATGCCGCGGTGCCAGTCGTCGGCGACTTCGTCGGCGCTCCACACCGCGAGCGACTGCCCGGCGAGATAGGTCTCGGCCGTGTTGCTGCGGGCGAGGCCCGGAATGCGGAAGAAGGGCGACACGGCCTTGGGGTTGCCGACCGCTGCCTGCACCGAGGCAATGCCGCCGTTCACTTCGCGTTCGAGGCGCGGTTCGCCCATGGTGTGGAAGGTGAAGGGATGGCTCTCGCTGTGCGTGCCGATGACGTGGCCTTCATTGTAGATGCGGCGCGCCGTGTCGGGATGGGCGCGGGCCATCTGGCCGACCAGGAAGTAAGTGACCTTCACGCATTCGCGGGCGAGCGCGTCGAGGACGCGGTTGCTGTAGGGCGGCAGCGGGCCGTCGTCGAAGGTGATCACGACCTCATGGTCGTTGAGCGGCAAAGTGTTGCGGTACTGGATCGTGCCGATGCGCGGCAGCACGGCCGGGTCGACGGTGAGGGTGCGGCTGGTGCCGATGGCATTCGGATTGCCCGGGCACGTCTCCGCAGCCCCAGCTGGCAACAGGCCCGCGGCCAGGAAGAACACAGCAACCAGTCGGTGTCGCATTAAGCCCCCGTCTTCCTCGCGCCCCCGCGCGGGTCCATTCACGGACAAGGGTTCGTACGACTTTGAAGATTAACCGAAAATTAACGGCGGGTGCCGTCCACAGGTTTTATAATTCAATTTAAATATCAGTACCTTGATGGAGATTGCGTCAGTTCTAGTTTAAGATGCGGTGGTCGCGTGATGCCACCACATGGACGATGCTGAAGCCGCGGCGTTTCAACTCGCGCAGGAAGGCGGGCAGCATGTGCGCCGTCTGGCTTTTGGTGTCGTGGAACAGCACGATCCCGCGTCCGACTTTCTCGATGCGGGCCAGGATGAGCGCGAGCTGCTGCTCGGGCGTCATCGGATTCCAGTCGCTGGCCCAGACGTCTGCGCCGAACACGACGATGCTGCGGTCCTGCAGGCGGTTGAGCAGGGCTTCGCTCGATGAGAAGCCGGGAAAGCGGAAGAACGGCGTCGCCGGCTGAGAGCGGCGCTGGCCGTAGAGCGCGAACTCGTCGGCGGCGATACCGCGGTTGATCTCGGCTTCGGCTTTCTCGATCGGCATGTGGTCGAGCAGCGGGTGATTGTAGCTGTGGTGGCCGATGGAGTGGCCTTCGGCCAGCTCGCGGCGAACGAGGGCGGGATGCGCCTCGGCATTGCGGCCGAGCAGGAAGAAAGTGGCGCGGACGCATTCCTGCTTGAGCGCTTCCAGCACCTTCGGCGTCGTGCCCGGCCACGGTCCATCGTCGAAGGTCAACACCAGTTCCTTCGCCTGCAACGGCAGCGTGACGGGGAAGTGCTTGCGGCCGACGCGGGGCAGGGTCTTGGCATCGACCTCGATGACGCGCGCGGTGCCGAGCGCTTGCGGGTTGCCCGGGCAAGGCTCCGCCGAAGCCGCCACCGGCAGGAGGGCGGCGGCAAGAGTGATCATCAGGATGCGTTTCATCAGGGCCTCGCGCCGACCGAATTGAGCGCAACGCGGGGCGGTCGGCCCGCGACCATTTAATGACATTGCGCCGCGTTAATTCTTTGCGACCCTGAATGCCGCAGCGTACAAGCGGCGCATTCCACGCTTGTCACGCCCGGGACCGACATGCTCGATCATCAGACCAGCAGTCCGCCGCTGCGCGATGAGGATGGCGCGATCGACGCCGCATTTGTCGAGCGCGTCTCTAAGGCGATCGATGCCGGCGACGTGGCGGCATTGCGCGATCTGGTCGGCGACCTGCACGAGGCCGATGTCGGCGCGGTGCTCGAGGCGCTCGAGACCGAACGACGTCCCCGGCTCGTCGAGCTGTTGGGTATCGACTTCGACTTCACGGCGCTGACCGAGGTCGATGATACCGTCCGCGAAGAGATCCTCGAGGAGCTGCAGCCGCGCACAGTGGCCGAAGGCGTCCGCGACCTGGATTCCGACGACGCGGTAGCGATTCTTGAGGATTTGCCGACCGAGGACCGCGCCGAGATTCTCGAACAACTGCCGGTGACCGAGCGCGTCGCGCTTGCCCGCAGCTTCGAATATCCCGAAGATTCCGCCGGCCGGCGGATGCAGACCGACTTCATCGCGGTGCCGGTGACGTGGAATGTCGGCCAGGCCATCGACTACATGCGCGAGACGGCCGAACTGCCGGATCAATTCTATGAAGTCTATGTGGTCGACGACGCTGGTAAATTCCTCGGTGCGGTGCCGCTCGACCGGCTGTTGCGCTCGAAGCGACCGGTGGTGATCGCCGACCTGATGGAGGACGAGCGGCCGCGGATCGGGGCTGACCAGGACCAGGAGCAGGTGGCGCGCCTGTTCCAGCGCTACAATTGGGTCGCGGCGCCGGTGCTCAGCGCCGACGACCGGCTGGTCGGCGTCATCACCTTCGACGACGTCGCCGACGTCATCCAGGAAGAGGCGGAAGAGGACATCAAGGCGCTCGGCGGCGTGCGGCCGGACGAAGAATTGTCCGACTCCGTCTGGACCATCGCGCGCAGCCGCTTCAACTGGCTGCTGATCCATCTTGGCACGGCGTTTCTGGCGTCGTCGGTGCTCGGCCTGTTC
>JANLJK010000018.1 GCA_029255525.1 Pseudolabrys sp. | reverse complement strand
GGTCGTTTCGAAGCCGTTCGGATAGCCGGCTTCGGCCAAGAGCGCCTTGGCCTTGGCGATGTCGGTGTTGAACTTGTGCGGCTGCGGCCATTTGACTTCGGTCGGTGCATTGGCGGCGGCGCCGAACATCGGTCCGCCGAGACCGAACAGGACCGCATCCATGATCTTCTGATAGGGCAGGGCATAGGCCACCGCCTGCCGCACCTTGATGTTGTCGAAGGGCGGGTTCTTTACGTTCATGCCGAGATACTGGATGCCGTTGGAGAACGGCGTCGACACGATGTTGAGCTTGCCGGCGTCCTTGAGCTCGACGAAATCCTTGTTCGGCAACTCGTAGGAGATATCGGCGTCGCCGCGCTCCAACAGTGCGCGCCGGTTGCCGGCCGACGGCACCATGCGCCAGATGACGCGCTTGATCTTCGGCAGCGGGCCCGAGGCCCATTTGTCGTTGCGCTCGAGCACGACTTCACTGCCGGCGGTCCAGCCGACGACCTTGTAGGCGCCGGAGCCGGCGGTGTTGAGCTTGGTGTATTCGAGGCCCCAGGGGTCCTTTTCGGTGGCGTGCTTCTTGACCAGCCCCGAATTGTAGATCGCGGGCACGATCACCGCGAGGTCGGGAATGGTCAGCCGGTCCTTGCGCAGGAAGTCGACGCGCACGGTGTTGTCGTCGACCACGACGAACTGCTCGGGCTTGGTGAGCGAGCCGGCCGCCATCTGGAAGGTCGGGAAACCGCCGACCGACACCGCGCGGTCGAGCGACCACTTCACGTCCTTGGCGGTGACCGGCGTGCCGTCCTGGAAGGTCGCGTTCTTACGCAGCTTGAAGGTCGCGGACATGTCGCCGACATTCATGTCCTCCGCGAGCTCGGGCTTGAATTTGTCCTTGTCGTAATAGGGCACGCCGTTGGCGCCGGTCTTCATCTCGTGCGAGATCAGCCGGTCGTAGCAGTTCCAGGACACCTCGTAGCCCGGCACGTTGGTGCCGACGCCGTGGATGTCGAGATTGTTGGGGCCGCTTTCGGAAACAATCAGCAGCGTTTCATTGCGCGCTTGTGCTTTGGCCGGGGAAAAGACGGCCGGCGCGGTAACGGCCGAGGTGGCGGTCACGGCCGCCGCCGACTTCAGAAAATCGCGACGCTTCATCAGAACCTCCCGAATATGTCCGGGATGGGTATCCGCAAAGCTTGTGCCAACCCATCGTTTTGGGCCGTGCCGCGCACAACCTATTGATTTAGCAACGGGACTTTGCCATCGCCTCAATTGGGCCGCCGCAAGCCGCCGATCGTCTTACTGCATACAATATGAAAAAATTGCACAATAAATATGCAAAATGGCGGATGCCGGGGGGCTAGGCATCCGGCGCGCGGGTCGCGTTGAACGCGGGTTCGTGCTTGGCAAAAGCCTCCAGCCATGCCGCCAGCCGCGGGTGGCCGCCGCGCCACTCCACCGGTTTGC
>JANLJK010000017.1 GCA_029255525.1 Pseudolabrys sp. | reverse complement strand
CTCGCGGCCGATCAAGCGCACGCGCGAGGCGTTGCCACGCACGTTGTGATAAGCGAGCGCGATCTTGAGCGCGGTGTCGACCGCCTCCGAACCGGAATTGCAGAAGAACACGTGGTCGAGGTCGCCCGGCGCCAAAGCCGCGATGCGGCTCGCCAGCTCGAAAGCCTTCGGATGCGAGAACTGGAAGGCCGGCGCGTAGTCAAGCTCGCCCGCCTGCGCCTGGATCGCCTTGACGATCGGCTCGCGGTTGTGGCCCGCATTGGTGCACCAGAGCCCGGCGGCGCCGTCGATGAGCTTGCGGCCGTCCGGGGTGAAGTAGTGCATGTCCTTGGCGCCGGAGACGAAGCGCGGATGCGCCTTGAAGGCGCGATTGGCCGTGAACGGCATCCAGAAGGGTTCGAGATCGTTAGGAACGGTAGCAGTTTGGGGCATGTTCAAGGTCTCGCCGATTTCGTGAGCCTACCTCCCGCCCTCATCCTGAGGAGCGGGCGAAGCCCGCGTCTCGAAGGATGGGGCGGCCCCCATGGTTCGAGACGCGCCTTCGGCGCTCCTCACCATGAGGGCCGACATAGGCTGGTCAACGACTTAGCCCCTTTCGGCAATAATGACAAAGCGGCAAACGGCTGCTACACGCCCGTTGACAATCAACATCCTCGTATATTGTGCACGCGACCATGGCTAAACCCCACAAGCTCAAAGCCCGCCTGCCGCATGGCCTCGCCGACCGCGGCCCGGCCGAGATCGCGGCCACGCGCACCATGGTCGAAACGATCCGCACCGTGTTCGAGCGCTACGGCTTCGAGCCCGTTGAGACGCCGGCGATCGAATACACCGACGCGCTCGGCAAATTCCTGCCCGATCAGGACCGGCCGAACGAAGGCGTGTTCTCGTTCCAGGACGACGACGATCAGTGGCTGTCGCTGCGCTACGATCTCACCGCGCCGCTGGCGCGTTACGTCGCGCAGAATTACCAGAACCTCGCGCTGCCTTATCGCAGCTATCGCGCAGGCTATGTGTTCCGCAACGAGAAGCCGGGCCCGGGCCGTTTCCGCCAGTTCATGCAGTTCGACGCGGACACGGTTGGCAGCGGCACGATGGCGGCGGATGCCGAGATGTGCATGCTCGCGGCGGATACGATGGAAGCGCTCGGTGTGCCGCGTGGCGATTACGTCGTGAAGGTGAATAACCGGAAAATTCTTGACGGCGTACTTGAGGCAATAGGACTCGGCGGCGATGAAAATGCGGGACGGCGCCTCACAGTCTTACGAGCAATCGACAAATTAGACCGCCTCGGTATAGCGGGAGTTCGCGCGCTTCTCGGAGAAGGACGCAAAGACGAAAGTGGCGACTTCACAAAGGGTGCGGGTCTGAATTTTGAGCAAATTAATTTGGTTTCGGCGGTCGTCACCGGCAAGTCGCTAATTAATCAGAACCCTTCGGATACGGGCCGACCGATAGAGG
>JANLJK010000016.1 GCA_029255525.1 Pseudolabrys sp. | reverse complement strand
AGGAGGAGAGGGCGCATGAAACTCGACAAGATCGCCAAGCGCTTCCGCATCGACAAGCCGCGCAAGTTCCGCCTCGCCGACCACGATCCCGCCGAATGCTGCGGTCTCAGCATCGATAAAGATGATGCCAAGATCTTGCTGGCGCAGGGCCTTGAGCGGCTGACGGTGTTGCAGGACAAGCTCTATGCCAGCGACCGCTGGTCGGTGCTCATCGTGTTGCAGGCCATGGACGCCGCGGGCAAGGACAGCTTGATCAAGCACGTCATGAGCGGGGTCAACCCGCAGGGCGTCGAGGTGACCTCCTTCAAGCAGCCGAGCGCCGAAGAGCTCGACCACGATTTTCTCTGGCGCATCGCCAAGCGGCTGCCGGAACGCGGCCGCATCGGCATCTTCAACCGCTCGCATTACGAGGAGGTGCTCGCGGTGCGCGTCCATCGCGAGCTTCTGGAACGGCAGCGCCTGCCGGATGACCTCGACGGCAAGAAGACCTGGAAGCACCGCTTCGACGACATCCGCGCCTTCGAGCAGCATCTTGCGCGCAACGGCACGCTCATCCTCAAATTCTTCCTCAATGTGTCGCGCGAAGAGCAGCGCAAGCAGTTTCTCGAACGCATCGACGAGCCGGGTAAGCGCTGGAAGTTCTCGATGGGCGATATCGCTGAGCGCAAGCTCTGGCCGAAATACATGGATGCCTATGAGGAGGCGATCCGCGAAACCAGCACCGACGCGGCGCCTTGGTACGTGGTGCCGGCCGACAACAAGTGGTTCACCCGCTTGGTCGTGTCCGGTATCGTCGCTGACGCACTTGACGGGCTGAAGCTCGATTATCCGAAGGTGGAGGGCGCGGCGCTCAAGGAGCTGGAAGCCGCGCGCAAGGCGCTGCTGGCGGAGAAGTAGTCGCGCCTGCGGGCGGCGGCAAAAATGGGTTGCGGCTGGCCGGTATGTTGGCGCGCCGCGGCCGCCCAAAATAGTCAATAATACTGACCTAATGCGCGCTTGCTCCCGCCGCGCCTGATCGGCTAGAAGCTCCCCGTCCGGCCCCGCTTAACGCGGGCTTTACCGGAATCGCCGACCGTACCGGTCGAAACGAGGGTTTAGACGCCATATGCCGACGCGGCAGCAGTTCTGCGCGATCGAACGGGCGGCCGCCAAATTCCATGGCATGGCCGGTCCCGCGGCTACCCTCATTCTGGGCTCGCTCCTTCTCCTTACCCGCCCCTGAGGGCCGGCTGGGCATTGATGCCTGGGCACTCGGGGGATGGAGGCGAATAAAGCACCCCAAAGAGCGCCCCCGCGGCGCGTGCGACGAGAAGGAATACTCCCATGACCACCCCGACCCCGTCCGATAAGACAGGTTCTTCGGACCGCGTCGTCATCTTCGACACCACCTTGCGCGACGGCGAGCAGTGCCCTGGCGCGACCATGACCCACGAGGAAAAGCTCGAGGTCGCCGAACTGCTC
>JANLJK010000015.1:7718-11157 GCA_029255525.1 Pseudolabrys sp. | reverse complement strand
ATCTACGGCAAGACCGCCACGTTCATGCCGAAGCCGATCTACGGCGACAACGGCTCGGGCATGCACTGCCACCAGTCGATCTGGAAGGACGGCAAGCCGATGTTCGCCGGCGACAAGTATGCCGGTCTCTCGGACATGTGCCTGTCCTACATCGCCGGCGTCATCAAGCACGCCAAGGCCGTCAACGCCTTCACCAACCCGACGACCAACTCCTACAAGCGCCTGGTGCCGGGCTTCGAGGCGCCGGTGCTGCTCGCTTACTCCGCGCGCAACCGTTCGGCGTCGTGCCGCATCCCGTATACCGAGAGCCCGAAGGCCAAGCGCGTCGAGGTCCGCTTCCCCGACCCGCTCGCCAATCCGTATCTCGGCTTTGCCGCGCTGCTGATGGCTGGTCTCGACGGCGTCAAGAACAAGCTCCACCCCGGCGATGCGATGGACAAGGATCTCTACGATCTGCCGCCCGCCGAGCTGAAGCAGATTCCGACCGTTTGCGGTTCTTTGCGCGAAGCGCTCCAGAGCCTCGACAAGGACCGCGAGTTCCTGAAGGCCGGCGGCGTGTTCGACGATGACTTCATCGACAGCTACATCGAGCTGAAGATGACCGAGGTCATCCGCTTCGAGCACACCCCGCACCCGGTCGAGTTCGAGATGTACTACTCGGCTTAAGCATTACCTCCTGACCGTCGTCGCGAGGCGATGCACTCATCGGGCGCTTCCCAAAAGGAAGCGCCCTTTTTGTAAGAGCAGAATGCAGCGCTCGCGCAGAACGCGGGCGCCGGAATTAAGTGATGGAAAGCCCCACGGCCAAGCTCGACCGCGTCGTCAAAGAAATCGCCGACGAAATGCGGCAGCGACCCGATCGCGGCGAGGTCGCGAGCTATATTCCGGAATTGGCCCGCGTCGACGCCAGCCGTTTCGGCCTGGTGGTGATCGACGCCGACGGCCATGTCGCCGCCGGTGGCGACAGCGAGACCCCCTTCTCGATCCAGAGCATCTCGAAGGTCTTCACGCTCACGCTGGCTTTGGGCAAAGCCGGCGACCGGCTGTGGCAGCGCGTCGGCCGCGAGCCGTCCGGCAGCGCCTTCAACTCCATCGTTCAGCTCGAATACGAGCGCGGCATTCCGCGCAACCCGTTCATCAATGCCGGCGCGATCGCCATCACCGACCTGATCCTCTCCGGCCATCAGCCACGCGAGGCGCTGGGCGAGATCCTCCGCTTCATGCAGTTCCTCGCCGACGACGACAGCATCACCATCGACGAGGCGGTGGCCGCCTCGGAGCAGCGCACCGGCTTCCGCAACGCGGCGCTGGCTAATTACATGAAGTCCTTCGGCGTGCTCTCCAACCCGGTCGAGCACACGCTGGGCGTCTACTTCCACCATTGCGCCATCGCCATGTCCTGCCGCCAGCTCGCGATGGCCGGCCGCTTCCTGGCGCATGCCGGCCGCAATCCGGCGACCGGCCTCACGGTCGTGCAGAAGGAACGCGCGCTGCGCATCAATTCGGTGATGCTGATGTGCGGTCACTACGACGGTTCGGGCGAATTCGCCTATCGCGTGGGTTTGCCGGGCAAGAGCGGCGTCGGCGGCGGCATCCTGGCGATCGCGCCTGGCAAGGCTTCGATCGCGGTATGGGCGCCGGGCCTGGACGCCAACGGCAATTCGCATCTGGGACGGGTAGCGCTGGAAGCGCTCACCAAAAGGATGGGCTGGTCGATCTTCGGCGCATGAAAATGCGCGCCAAGACCGGGCGCGCATTCAGACCGGGTGGCGGGACGCGCTAGTTCTTGCGTGTACGCTCGGCCTGCTCGGCCTCGCGGATCGCTTCCTCGTGATACCAGCTACCGCCTGCCGCCACGAAGGTCGTCCGCTGCGGCGTCAGGGCCGCGTCGAAGCGCGCCTTATCGGCACCGGTGGCGAAGCGTCCACGCGGGGGAAACGCATAAATTGTAGCGGACCCGCGTTGCATATTGGTCGTCATTGTTCGGCTCCTCTGGCCGTCCGTCTGAACGATACATGTCGCCTTATAACGCGTGACCTTTTGATTCTACGCAAAACCGCACATCAAATAATCGTATGCATATATTTTAAGCAGCAATTCTGACTGCTTCTTAGGCTAGCAGCGATTGCAACGGCCTACGACCACACGTAATGCCGATTTCTCACACTCTTCCAAGGCGATAAACCTGCCGCCGCACCACAGCTAATTGGCACACTAAATGCTTGATCAGGGCGGACGTTAGCGGCCGGGCGCGCCGTTGGCGGCTGAGCACGACTTCCCTTCTCACTCCCGTGTTCACCAGCTCACATGAGAGAATGGCATGACAAAGTTTAAACTCGAGTACATTTGGCTCGACGGCTACACGCCGGTCCCGAACCTGCGTGGCAAGACCCAGATCAAGGAATACGACGTCTTCCCGACGCTCGATCAGCTGCCGCTCTGGGGCTTCGACGGAAGCTCCACCATGCAGGCCGAAGGCCACAGTTCCGACTGCGTCCTCAAGCCGGTCGCCGTCTATCCGGACGCCGCGCGCAAGAACGGCGTGTTGGTGATGTGCGAAGTCATGATGCCGGATGGCGTCACGCCGCACGCGTCGAACAAGCGCGCCACCATTCTGGACGACTCCGGTGCCTGGTTCGGCTTCGAGCAGGAATACTTCTTCTACAAGGACGGCCGCCCGCTCGGCTTCCCCGAGGCCGGCTATCCGGCTCCGCAGGGCCCCTACTACACCGGCGTCGGCTTCAAGAACGTCGGCGCGGTCGCGCGTGAGATCGTCGAAGAGCATCTCGAGCTCTGCCTCGCCGCCGGCATCAACCACGAAGGCATCAACGCCGAAGTGGCGAAGGGCCAGTGGGAATTCCAGATCTTCGGCAAGGGCTCCAGGACCGCCGCCGACCAGATGTGGATGGCGCGCTATCTGATGCTGCGTCTCACCGAGAAGTACGGCATCGATATCGAGTTCCACTGCAAGCCGCTCGGCGACACCGACTGGAACGGCTCCGGCATGCACGCCAACTTCTCGACCGCCTATATGCGCGAAGTCGGCGGCAAGGAGTACTTCGAGGCTCTCATGAAGGCGTTCGAGAAGAACCGCGAAGACCACATTGCGGTCTACGGTCCGGACAACCACATGCGCCTGACCGGCAAGCACGAAACCGCGTCGATCCATCAGTTCAGCTACGGCATCGCTGATCGTGGCGCCTCTATCCGCGTTCCACACTCCTTCGTCAACAACGGCTACAAGGGCTACCTGGAAGATCGCCGCCCGAACTCCATGGGCGACCCCTACCAGATCGCGTCGCAGATCCTGAAGACGGTGTCGGAAGTGCCGACCGCCGGCAAGGCGACCGCCGCGGCCTGACCTGTTCCTCCTGAGCTTCGCTCCCAAGCGAGGTAACTTATCGGGCGCTCCTCACAAGGGAGCGCCCTTTTTCTTTGG
>JANLJK010000015.1:0-7618 GCA_029255525.1 Pseudolabrys sp. | reverse complement strand
TTTTTCTTTGGCGATTTTGCTTGGCAGCGTCGGGAAGCGTCAGACGATCAGAAAGACGATGACCGCAAGACCCGCGGCCACACCGGCGACGGTCGCCAGCATGTGGCGGCGATGGCGCTTCGGGCCATAGACGCCGGCGGCGCGGCGCGCCGCGATCAGCGCGGCATCGAACTCGGCGGAATTCGAGAAGGCGCAGGCCATGGCAGCGCCGGCGCGCTGCGCATAGGCCTCGAGCATCGCCGCGTCGGCGGCCGGACGCTCTGTCTGAGAGGCGTGGATCATAGGCCCATGCTAGCGCCCACATGGTAAACGAAAGGTTGCCGGAGAAACCTTCGTCGTCAGACCGGCACCGCGGCGTCGTTGCGCGCGGCCGGCTTGCGCGACGGAAACAGCGCCACGACACCGCCCTGCGGCGCCGGCAGCTCTTCCTCCGGAGCAACCTCCGCCGCTTCCATGCGGTTGCGGCCGTTGTGCTTGGCGCGATAGAGCGCTTCGTCGGCACGGTTGATGAGCGCATCAATGTCGAAGACCGGCGCGCGCGAGACCGCGGCGCCGATGCTCACCGTGCCGCCGATGGCATGCGCGCCGACCACAGCGCTGGCCGTCTCAAAATTGGCGCGCACGCGTTCGGCGACTTTGCGTGCGACATTCATGTCGCCTGGCAGAATAGCGGCGAACTCCTCGCCGCCCAGACGCGCGACGATGTCGGTCGCGCGCATGCTGGAGCCAGCCACCTGCGCGAAGACGCGCAACGCGTCGTCGCCGACGGCGTGACCGAAGCGGTCGTTGATCGATTTAAAATGATCGAGGTCGAACATCAGCAAGGTCACCGGCTGATGGCGGCGCGCCTGTGCGGCGCACAGATCGCGCGCGTTGTCCATGAAGGCGCGCCGGTTCAGCAGACCGGTGAGATGATCGGTTGTCGCCGCGTGGCGATAGAAATGGACATGCTGGTCCTTGACCATCAAGAGCACGATGAAGGCGGTGCCGACCGCATAGATGATCGACTCCAGCGCGAACACCATCACCCAGCCTTCGGCCAGCACCTGCGGCAGGAAGGCCTGCATGCCGAGCGGCGTCAGGAAGATCGCCGCATGCGCCGACGGCACCACGATGGCGGCGCCACGCGAGAACAGCGACTTGCGCCGCTCACGCCATTGCTCGAAGGCGATAACGAAGGTGTAGCCGGCAACGATCATGGTGCCGAAGACGATGCGTTCGGGACTGCCGGGCGTGACGGTCGGCACATGGCTGAGCACCAGCCAGACGATCGCGCCGGCGCAGGCGCCCATCGGTATCAGTTGGCGGCCGTGGAAGAGCCGCACGCCGCTCCAGATCATGCCGCAGGCCAGGAAGGTGAGCGCTTCAGGCACTTCCGGCGGCACGTCATAGAGCGGTGAGCGCGCGCCCCACATCGCCATCGACGAGGCGCCGATGAGATAGGCCGCGCCCCACCAGGCCAGCGGCCGCGTGTCGCGCTGCTGCACCCAAGCAAGGGTCAGGAAAACGCCGAGCAATGCGGCGAGGCTGACGGCGACGAATGAAAGAGTGGGAACGTCCAGCGTGGTCGACTGCAGAGGGCCGGCGGCGAACATTCGGGCTCCTGGTTGCGCCCGTCTCTTCGAAGCTTTGTTCCGGGGCAACGAGAAATTAGCCCGCAATTTGTGTGTGTTGGCTTGCCGCTACCGCTCGGCTTCGACAAAACACTGCCGCGAATTGGAATTAAAGACGGCGGATCAGCCGACAGCGGCCTTGCCGCGCCATTCCCGCTGCTCACGTTGCACCGGAACCAGAGTCGACTCGGCCGATGCATCGAGCGTCTCCAGCGGACAGATATCGACGCGGTTGCGGCCGTTGGCCTTGGCCCTATAGAGCGCACGGTCGGCCGCCGCCATCAGGCCGGCGATCGGCTGATCCGGCTCACCGCCCAGCGCCACGCCGACGCTGACGGTCGGCACGACGACACCGGCACAGTGACCGGCGGCGACCGCCGCGAAATTGCGCCGCACGCGGTCGCCAATGGCGATCGCTTCGCCGATATCGGTGACCGACAAGAGCGCGGCGAATTCCTCACCACCGATACGGCCGAACAGAACGTCGGGGCCGAGCGAGAACGCCGCTTCACGCGCGAAGACCTTGAGCACGTCGTCGCCCGCGGCATGGCCGAGACGGTCGTTGATCGACTTGAAGTGATCGAGGTCGAACAAGATGAGCGCCAGCGGTTCGTAACGCAGGCGCTGCTGGCGCAGCAGCCGCTCGGCGCCATCGAGAAAAGCGCGCCGGTTCGAGACGCCGCTCAACGGATCGATCAGCGAGGCGGTCTTGTGCTGCAGCTCAGTGCGCTCCTTGCTCATGTTGAGCAGCAGGAAGGCAAGGATGACCGTGAACATCAAGGTGCCGAAGGCCACCACAGGAAACATCGCTCCCATGATCAATTGCTGCGAGCCGTGCAGCTGCGGCACCAGTATGGTCGCCGGGATGCGCGCCAGCAGCGCCGCGCCATAGCTGAGCAAGGTGATGATGGTCGGCCAGCGCGACAGCAGCGGTTCCGCGCGGCCGGCCCAGATTTCCCACGCCGCCAGACACGACAATAGCGACAGCATCGCCGACGCCACCACAGTGCGCAGGTTGACGTCCGTGGCGAAGGACGGGATGAGGCTGCAGGCGATCCACGCCAGCGGCATGGCGAGCACCAGGCCAGGACGGACGGTCCGGCCTTCGAACATGCGCGTACCGGCCCAGACCAGCGCCATGCCAAGCAGTACCACCGCATTGGCGACCTGGATCGACAGCCAATCGGGGATCTGGCCGCGCATCACCACAAGCGCCATGCCGAAAGCGCCAAGCAGGAACGAAACGCCCCACAGCATCGGCGCGCGGCCGGCGCGGTTGTGCATGCCGGCAAAAAGAAGCAAGCCCCCCAAGAGCGCCGTGACGAAGACCGTCACAACCGCCAATGTCGGAACGTCAAGCTGCATCGATTTCTACCCACGTCCCTCGCCCGGGGCGCACACTGGCCGCGCATAGTTAGAGGGGCGTTACCAAAACACCTCTGATGCGGCACAGCATTGCCAGCGCGTAAACGCAATGACTGTAATTTGAACGATTGCGGCCGCGCGCAGAAAACGCGCGAAACAAGAAGGCCAAACGAAAAGGGCGCACCCGAAGGCGCGCCCTTTGGCAGATGATGGAAGCGTTTCGCTTAGCGCTTCGAGAACTGGAACGAACGACGGGCCTTGGCGCGGCCGTACTTCTTACGCTCGACCACGCGCGAGTCGCGGGTCAGGAAGCCGCCGCGCTTGAGGGCGCCACGCAGTTCCGGTTCGAAATAGGTGAGCGCCTTGGCGAGGCCGTGACGCACGGCGCCGGCCTGGCCGGACAGACCGCCACCCGACACGGTGCAGATCACATCGTACTGGCCGGCGCGATTGGCGGCGACCAGCGGCTGCTGGATCAGCATGCGCAGCACCGGACGCGCGAAGAACACTTCCACGGTACGGGTGTTCACGACGATCTTGCCGGAGCCCGGCTTGATCCAGACGCGAGCAACCGCGTTCTTACGCTTGCCGGTCGCGTAAGCGCGCCCCTGCGCGTCGACCTTCTTTTCGTAGTGCGGGCTTTCAGGGGCGGCCGTCTTGAGGCCAGCCAAACCTTCGAGCGACTGTACGGTCTCGGCCACGATCAGGCACTCCTCACGTTCTTGCGGTTCATGGCGGCAACGTCGAGCTTCTCCGGCTTCTGCGCCTCATGCGGATGCTCGGCACCCGGATAGACCCGCAGATTGCCAAGCTGCACGCGGCCCAGGGGCCCGCGCGGCAGCATGCGCTCGACCGCCTTCTCGACGATGCGCTCGGGGAAACGACCTTCGAAGATCGCCTTCGCCGTACGCTCTTTGATGCCGCCGATGAAGTTGGTGTGGTGGTAGTAGACTTTCTGCTCGCGCTTGCGGCCCGTGAACACGGCCTTCGCGGCATTGATGACGATGACGTTGTCGCCGTCGTCGACATGCGGCGTGTAAGAGGGCTTGTGCTTGCCGCGCAGGTGCAGCGCAACGATCGAGGCCAGACGGCCGACCACGAGCCCGGTGGCGTCGATGGTCACCCACTTCTTCTCGATGTCGGCGGCTTTGGCCGAATAGGTCTTCATGACAAATCCTTGGGGATTACGCGCGGAAAGCCCCGCGCGAATGTCCGGTTGTGTACCTGAGCCCCCTAGTCGGGTCAACGGGATCGTGCGGATATTTCTCTCGTAATTACAAACGCTTGTAAGAAAGGTAATTTATTACCATCAGCTAATCACCGGGAAGCAGGGATCGAATAGGTCGAGGTGACGTGCGCAACCGGCTCCTCCGCCCCGTCGGAATAGAGGGTCACCTCCCCAACCGCCAGCCTTTTGCCCACTTTCATCAGGCGGGCATGGGCGATCAGGTCGGCCTGGGCGGGCTTGCGCAGGAAATTGATGTTGAGATTCGTGGTCACGGCCAAGGGCTGCGGCCCGATGGCCGCGAACACCGCCACGTACATGGCAAAATCGGCCAATTCCATCATGGTCGGGCCGGAAATCGTGCCGCCCGGGCGGATGTGGTCCTCGTGGAAGGCGCGGCGCACCTGGACATCGCCGTAATGGATGTCCTCGAGGGTAAGGCCACAGCCCTCGTAGAATGCCTGGGGAAACACCTCGTGCAGCAGCTTGCCGATCGCCTCGGCGGTCATGGCCGGTGGCCGCATCATCCCCCCTCGCCCTTTGTCGTTTCGCCGGGCCGGCCGGCGTCGCCCGCATTCAATCCTTGCCGTAGAGCGCCCGCAACTCGTCCTTGGCCTTTTCCAGCGTCCGCTTACGCGCGGCGGACAGGCCCTTGCCGCCACGATTGATATAGAAGGTCAGCATCGACATCGCCGAGCGATAAGGCGCGGACTTGCGGCGATGGCTGCGTTCGGCCGACTGCTTCAGCGACCGGGCGATGGCTTTCGGGCTGTCCAAGGTGAACACGCCCTCGTCGAGCGTCAAAGCGTCGCTGGTATCGGTCACGCGCTGCGACCAGCGGCGTTTAGCGGACTTTTTCTTGATCTTCTTTTTGACTTTCTTGCGTGTGGCAGATTTGCGCCTTTTGGCCATCGTCATACCTCCGCTGCAAACAATGCTTAGGAACGGCGCTGCGTTCCGACGCTTGCATGAGTCCGTCACCGGGGTCAGAATCAATCCATGAATATCCAGACCGATGCCCGCGCTGTCGATGCTGCGCCCGTCCTGCTCCGCGAGGATGACGAAAGCGTCGCCATCCTCACGCTCAACCGGCCGGCCGCGCGCAACAGCCTGTCGGAAGCATTGCTCAACGCGCTGTTTATCGTGCTCGACGATATCGCAGCGGACAAAAGCGTGCGCGCCGTCGTGCTGACCGCGAACGGCCCGGCTTTTTGCGCCGGCCACGATCTCAAGGAACTGACCGGGCGGCGCAGCGACGCCGATGGCGGCCGCGCTTATTTCAAGCACATCATGACGACTTGCAGCGCCACGATGCAAAGGATCGTCAACCTGCCACAGCCGGTGGTCGCCGCCGTGCATGGCGTCGCCACGGCCGCCGGCTGCCAATTGGTGGCGAGCTGCGATCTTGCGATTGCATCGTCGGCTGCGAAGTTCGCCACGCCCGGCGTCGACATCGGCCTGTTCTGCTCGACACCGATGGTGGCGCTGTCGCGCAACATCGCCCGCAAACACGCGATGGAGATGCTGCTGACGGGCAACATGGTCGAAGCCGAACGCGCCGCGGCGATGGGCCTCGTCAACCGCGTGGTCGCCTCCGGCGAAGAGCGCGCCGCCGCGATCGCGCTTGCCAAACAAATGGCGGCGAAATCGTCTTATACGGTGAAGGTCGGCAAGGAGGCGTTCTATCGCCAGCTCGAGCTGGGCCTCGCCGAGGCTTATGCCTACGCCTCCGAGGTGATGACCGAGAACATGATGGCGCGCGACGCCGAGGAAGGCATCTGCGCCTTCATCGAAAAGCGCACGCCGACCTGGGAAGATCGCTGACGGGCACGCGCGGCATCCAATCCGGCCAAAATTCTTCAATTGAACCGGGCCGCGCGATGAGATGGCATGCGGCCGCCAACGCGACTCGTCGCCCGGGCGGCGGTCGTCCTCTCGAACAAGGACCTCCCATGACACGGCTCATCATCGCAGCAGCAGCGCTCAGCTTTATCTCGTTCTCGGCCGCGCAGGCCCAGGACTTCAGCGCCGAGCAGCGCGCCGCCTGCAAGGTCGATTACGACCAGTTCTGCAAGGGTACGATGCCGGGCGGTGGCCGCGTGCTCGCCTGCCTGTCGAAAAACAACGACAAGCTGTCGGCGGCCTGCAAGAAGGTCGTCGCCGACGCCAGCAAGAAGTAATCACGGCCCCTTGATCGGCCGCGCCCTTTGCCGGCCGGTCGCGAGTCCCTATGTTCGGCAGGCATCCATTCGGATGTCTTATCCAGATGTCTTGCCGGACATATGCTCATGAACAATGCTTCCCGCGTGTTCACGCCGGCCGTGCAGAAGGCACAGGCCGAGCGCGGCTCCTCGCAAGCTTATGCGCGGCGGATCGCCGAAGGCTTTCCCGACAAGGTGACGCCCGATCTGGCGCAGTTCATTGCACTTCAGGACACGGCCTTTCTCGCCACGGCCAGCGCCGACGGCGCGCCCTATATCCAGCATCGCGGCGGACCGAAGGGCTTCATCAAGGTCATTGATGAGAAAACGCTGGGCTTCGCCGACTATCGCGGCAACCGGCAATACATCACGCTCGCCAATCTGTCCGAGAACGACAAGGCCTATTTGTTTCTGCTCGATCCGGCGCGCCGCCAGCGCATCAAGATCTGGGGCCGCGCCCGCGTTGTCGAGAACGATGCCGCATTGGTCGAAAAACTGTTCGACGCCGGCTATAAAGCCAGGCCCGAACGCGCCATCCTGTTCACCATCGAGGCCTGGGACGTGAACTGCTCGCAGCACATCGTCACACGCTTCACCGAAAGCGAGATCGAGGAAGCCTTCGCCGCCGTGCGCGGCAAGATCGACGAACTCCAGGTCGAGAATGCGCGTCTGCGCGCTTTGCTCGCGCAGCGGACGGAAAACGGATAAGAGATTGATCATCCAGAGACGCGCATGTCACCGGTATCTGGATTCCGGATTCGCGTGCTCCGCACGCGCCCCGGAATGACGGTTAGTTGCACAATGAACCACGACAGTTACCCCGACAGCTATATCCGCGGCATCCTCAACACGGTGAAGACCATCGCCATGGTCGGCTTCTCGCCGAATGAGAGTCGGCCGAGCTATTTCGTCTTCAAATATCTGCTCGAGCGTGGCTACCGCGTGATCCCCGTCAACCCTGGCCATGCCGGCAAGGAGATCCTCGGCCAGAAGGTCTATGCCTCGCTCAAGGACATCCCCGAGCCGATCGACATGATCGACGTCTTCCGCGCCTCGGAGCACGTCCCGGCCATCGTCGAGGAGGCCCTAAAGCTCAGCCCCAAACCGCAGGTGATCTGGACCCAGCTCACCGTGCGCAACGACGAGGCGGCCCGGAAGGCGGAAGACGCCGGCATCAAGCTGGTGATGAACCGCTGCCCCAAGATCGAATATGG
>JANLJK010000014.1 GCA_029255525.1 Pseudolabrys sp. | reverse complement strand
GCAGCGTTGAGGA
Organism: Pseudolabrys sp.; assembly: GCA_029255525.1. Lineage (GTDB taxonomy): Bacteria > Pseudomonadota > Alphaproteobacteria > Rhizobiales > Xanthobacteraceae > Pseudolabrys. Next base: position 11,197 of record JANLJK010000014.1, on the reverse strand, counting down.
TTATGGATTCCGGGCTCGCCCGCCTTTGCCCTACGGGCTTCGGCGGCCGCCCCGGAATGACGGAAACCAATTCACACATGCTCGATCACGATGCCGTGCATCACGTTGGCGACATCGTCAAAACGGTCGACAACCTTTTCGAGGTGATCATAGACCTCGTTGCCGACAAAGAAGCCCATCGGATTGGACTGGGCATGCTTCTGATAGAGCGCCTTGAGGCCGACGTCGTGCAGTTCATCGGCCTGGCCTTCGAGCTTCGACAGTTGCTCGGTCAGCGCGCTGATGCGCACGGCATGGGTGCTGATGGCGCTCAAGAGCGGCACCGCCTCCTGCACCAATTCCGCCGATTTCACGATGGCGTCGCCCATCTGCTTCATCTGTGGCGTGAAGTCGTTGACGTCGAACAGGATCACCGTCTTGGCGGTCTTCTGCATCTGGTCGATGGCATCGTCCATCGCGGTGATGAGGTCGCGGATGCTGCCGCGATCGAAGGGGGTGATGAAGGTGCGGCGCACCGCGATCAACACCTCGCGGGTGACATTGTCGGCGTCGTGCTCGCGGTCCATCACCAGCTTGCAGTTGGTGGGGATCGCCTCGCCGCCTTCCAGCATGGCGCGCAGCGCCTTGGCGCCGGCGAGCACTGCCTGCGAATGCTGCGCGAAGAGGTCGAAGAAGCGTTCCTCCTTCGGCATCAACGCATGAAACCATCGCATCATGATTTTTCCTCCCCCCGGGCCGCCAACACGGTCACCCTCGCCCCGCTGGAATTTCGCTCATAGAACAATGCGCCGGCCGGGTCTCGCACCTTTGTCATAATACACAGGGCGGCAATGAATTTTCGCCCTCTCGAAGCCGATATCCACCGGGACTGGATACCGCACCATGCAACCGAAGATTTGCTGCAACTTTCGTCGTGGTCGGATAGTTTGCGACCAACAACAAGACGCAATGCGGAGAAGGCGATGAGGTTGGGTTATTTCACGATGCCGGTGCACCCCATGCAGCGGCCCTGGGCGGATACATTGCACGAGGATCGCGAGGCGATCATCCTGTGCGACAAGCTCGGCTTCTATGACGCTTTTGTCGGCGAGCACCTGACCGATGCCTGCGAGCGCGTTACCAACAGCCTCTTGTTTCTGGCGACGCTGATCAACGACACCAAGAACATCAAGCTCGCCTCAGGCACCTGCAACCTGTCGCAGATCCACCCCGTGGTGGTCGCCGCCAATGCCGCGATGTTCGACCATCTCGCGCGCGGCCGCTTCATCATGGGCGTGTCCGCTGGTGCGCTCACCTCGGACGCCGAAGCCTTGGGCCTGCTCGAGGAAGACCGCAACAAGATGTTCGCCGAGGCGATCGACGTCATCTTGGAAATCTGGCAGCGCGAGGCGCCCTACAAGATCGACCTGCCGAACAACCGCTTCAAAGTCTCCACCGACCGTACCCAGGCCTTCGATCTGGGCGTCGGCTATATGCCGAAGCCCTATCAGCAGCCACGGCCGGAAATCGTCGGCACCGTGGTGGCGCCGTTCTCGCCGGGCGTGGTGCTGATGGGCAAGCGCGACTTCCATCCTTTGTCCGCGAACTTCCTGCTCGCCAAGCACATGAAGTCGCATTGGCAGAACTACGCCAAGGGCAAGGCCGAGGTCGGCGAGAAGGCCAAGGTGTCCGACTGGCGTGTCGCGCGCACCATCTTCGTCGCCGATGACGACAAGACCGCGCTGGCCTATGGCCGCGAGGACGCCAACAGCCCGTATGCCTTCTACTTCTCGCAGATGCTCGGCAAGATGAAGCGCGGCGGGAGGCTCTACGTGTTCAAGAGCCACAAGGAGCAGCCCGACGAAGAGATCACGCACGACTTCGTCATGGACCACTGCGTGATCCACGGCACGGTCAACAAAGTGGTCGATCAGATCCTCGCCATGCGCGATGAGATCGGCGACTTCGGCGAACTGGTCTATGCCGGCATGGACTGGGTCGACGAAAAGCTCGCCCGCCGCTCGATGCAACTCATGGCCGAAGAGGACATCCCGCGCGTCAACGCGGCGATCGGCAAGTCTGCCGCGGCGGAGTAGGCCTCCGTCATTCCGGGGCGCGTGCGCAGCACGCGAACCCGGAATCCAGACATGGGCTCCGTGCTTGCAACTGGATTCCGGGTTCGGCGCTTCGCGCCGCCCCGGAATGACGATGTTCAAAACGTCCCTCTGATCAGCTTCTGAATTTCCGCCGCCCCCTTCTCCAACTCATCCACCTTCACACACGCCGCCACATAACGATCCGGACGGATCAGGAGCACGTGGTCGTTGTAGGCGGCGAGCCGGGGATTGGGCGACAGCTCCTGCGCCGCGACGGCGCCGGCCGGCGCATGATCGCCCATTACCACGATGCGCGCGTTAAGATCGCCCCACGGTTTGCTTTGGAGCAGTGGCACCACCGCAGCGACGCGCGGTGAACGCACCATCAATGCAAAGCCATCGCCCAGAACATCGTCGAGCCGTACATCCCTGCCCTGTGCGTCACGCACGCGCGGCTGCGGAATCATGCGGCCGACCAAAGTGTCGTGCGCCTTCGTCGCGTCGGCGATGATGAAGCCCTCAGCAAAGCGCGGCGGCGGCTTGAACTTCATCTGCGCGATGTAATCGCGCGCCTTGGGGAACAGCGCGAGCGCGCGGAAGCCCCATTCGATGGCGAAGGCGGCCAGCCGGTTCGGCGGCCGCATCACCCGGCCGATATCGAGCGCGTAGCCAATCATCGCCCAGGCGTGATCGCGCCGCTCCGGCTCGTAGCTCTTGAGCAGACCGGAGCCGAGGCGCTTTTGCGTCACGGCCGCGAGCTTCCAGGCGATGTTGAAGGCATCGCGCACCCCGGCGTTCATGCCCTGGCCGGCGAAGGGCGGCGTCAGATGCGCGGCGTCGCCGGCGAGGAACACGCGGCCATCATCCCAGCGATCGGCGATGCGCGCATGGAAGGTATAGACCACTTTGCGCACGACGCGGCTTTCCGGCGCCGCCTCGTGCGTATCCATCAGATGCTTGACCATCTCATCTGTAAGGAAATCCTCGTCGCGCTCGTGATCATGCAGCATGAACTCATAGCGGCGCGTGAGACTCGGCCCCGGCAGCGCGATGCAGGGCCGCGCCGGATTGGAGAACACTTTCGTGTGCGGCGAGGTGACCGGCGAATTTTCCAGATCGACGATCAGCCAGCGTTCGCGGAAGGTCGATCCGCTCATGGCGATGCCGAGCGTGCGGCGCACGGCGCTCGACGCACCGTCGCAGGCAACGAGATAATCGGCCGTGATGTCGCGCTCGCCACCATCGTGCTTCACCTTGAGCGTCACGCGATGCTCGTCCTGAGCGAAGGACGTCAGCTCGCGCTCGAACAGCGCCGTCACATGCGGGAAGCGCGCCAGCGCCTCGCGCAACTGCCGCTCCAGGACCGGCTGGCGAAACGCATTGCGACGCGGGAAGCCATAGGGCTCCTCGGTCGGTTGTACCTTGGCGAAGCAGCGGCCGCGCGCCGAGTAATAATGCGAGCCGTAGCCGGCGACGGTCTCCGACATCACGGTCTGGACCAGACCCGCCGCTTGCATGGTGCGCAGGCTTTCGTCGTCGATCGAGACAGCGCGCGGCTCGTGCACCGTGGCGGCATTGCGTTCGAGCACCACGCATTGGATGCCGTAGACACCAAGCAGATTGGCGAGCGTCAGGCCGGTGGGTCCGGCACCGATAATGGCAACCGGATAATGCGCCATCGAGGTCATGCTTTCACTCCTGTGCCGCGCCCGCGCAGCCGTTCGATTTCGCGCGCGGCGCTGTAAACATGCGTACACAGCCGCGCGATCGCGCGCTCGTTCATGCGCGGCGAGAGCAATACGATGCTGACGCTGCCGGTCACGCGACGATTGGCGTCGAAGATCGGCGCGGAGATGCCCATGCGCCCCTCATCGACCTCGCCGCTGCTGACATTGACTTTCTCTTGCCGCAGCGCGCGCAGGCTCGCCTTGAATTCCTCGAAAGTCGTACCGAGGCCCGTCGTGGCGATCTCACGGCGGTGATCGCGCCAGAGATTGGCAATGGTGCGCGGCGGCAGATGCGCCAGGATCACCTTGGATGTCGAACCACGAAACATGGGGCGCCGCGCGCCGCGCTCGTAGGACGAGACCGGCTCGCCGGTCTTGTTGGTCTCCTGGTGAATGCACATCACCATCTCACGGTAATAGCGGCACAACAGGACGGCGGCGGGTTCACGCAAGCGGGCGAGCAGCCGTTCCATCACCGGCCGCGCTTCGCGCAATACTGGGTCGGCGTCGCGGATCTGCCGGTCGAGCTCGACGATCGCGGGCCCAAGCACATAGCGATTGCGCTGTAACCGTTCGAGCAGACCGGCGGCGACCAATGTGTTGAAGTAACGATAGCCGGTAGCCAGCGACACGTTCAGCCGCTTGGCGGCACGCTCCGGCGACCAGACCGGGCGTTCGGCCGTGAACAGCGTCAGCACGCCGAGCACTTTCTCGGCGCTGGTTTGCCGTCTGCCGTTGCCGCTCATCCTGCCCTGATCCGTCTGCTTGTTATTCCTTCACAATCATACGGCGACGGAGGCGTCAAAAGCGCCTGGCGAATTTCTCAAAATACGAGAAATTTGCGTAGCGCGAGACAAGCGCGGCAAAAGAAAAGGCGGGCACGAGGCCCGCCTTGTCGTCGCGATTATCGGAGGATCAGCGGGCGGCCGGCAGGGGCGCCGACGAGATCGCCGAACCGTTGCTGATCGGGCCGCCCTGCGGCGCCGGCACCGGACTGCCCGCCGGCTGCGGCACGGGGGTGTTGGCGGCCGCGGTCTGCGGCGGCCGGCCCGGCAACACCACCACGCGCGTGCCGGTCTGCACACGGCTGTAGAGGTCTTCGATGTCCTCATTGAGCAGGCGGATACAGCCCGACGACACGGTCTGGCCAATCGTCGAGGGCTGGTTGGTGCCGTGGATGCGGTACAGCGTGTTGCCGAGATAGAGGGCGCGGGCGCCGAGCGGGTTGCCCGGGCCGCCGGCCATCATGCGCGGCAGATAAGGCTGGCGCTCGATCATTTCGGACGGCGGGAACCAATCCGGCCATTCCTTCATACGCGAGATGCGTTCGGTGCCGGCCCAGGTGAAACCTTCGCGGCCGACGCCGATGCCGTAGCGCATGGCCTTGCCGTTGCCGAGCACCAGATAGAGGTAGGTGTTCGGGGTATCGATCACGAGCGTGCCGACGGGCTCCTTCGTCACGTAATCGACGAGCTGCTTCTTGAGGTTTTCCGGCAGCGCCTTGGGCTGGCCCACTTCCGGCTGATCTTCCGGCGGCAGGGTCATGACGCTGGTGTTGGTGCCGGCGGGCGCCTGCGGCGCGGCGGCCGGCGCCGACCCGACCGCTCCGGGCGGCCGCACGACATCGTCGTTGGGCCCGCGCTGGTCGAGCTGGTGGCCGGAATAGGGGGTACGGCCGTCACGTTGGGTGAAGCCCGGCGGCGGCAGCGGCGCGGCGTCGGCCTCTTCGTTCGGATAGGGCAGGATGCGGCTGGGCTGACCGGCAGGCGCCGGCATCTGGCTCATCTGGCGGCGGCTGCCACGGCGCACCGGCAGGTCGTCATCCTCGTCGTCGACCAGGTAGCCGGGCGGAACTTGCGCCTCATAGGCGGGCGGTGCGCCACGCGAGGTCTGCGCCGCGACAGGGACGGCGTACAGTGCAGCGGCCGCCGGCACCGTCAGCAGAAAAGCACCGAAAGTACGGATCATTCATCACCCTGTGCGCAAGCGGGCCCCCGCCGCGAAAGCGCGCTCTGGATGCCCCGGGATGAAGGCACATTCAAGACATTATTGCGATTTTCTGCGTTTCCGGAGCGCACGAATACGCGAGCCGCCCCCGGATGAAGGGCGGCCCGCCCGCTCACCGGCGAGAAGGTGCTATTTCTTGGCCTCCGCCGCCAGGACCTGCTTGGCCACGCGGTGGCAGTCGACCGCCGCCGGGAAGCCGCAATAGACCGCGACCTGTCGCAGGACAGCCGACAGTTCCTTGGGTGTGAGCCCGTTGCGCAGGGCGCCGCGAAAATGCGCCTCGAATTCGTGCATGCGTCCCAGGCAGGCAATCATGCCGAGATTGAGCAGGCTGCGGTCGCGCGGCTTGAGGTCTTCGTCGGTCCAAGTCGCCCCCCAGCAATACTCCGTCAGGAACTCCTGAAATTTGCGATTGAAGTCGTCTGTATTGGCGACGGCGCGATCGACATATTCGTCACCGAGCACCTTGCGGCGCATCGCCATGCCGCGATCGTAAAGCTCCTTGTCCATGCGTCTTCTCAGCCTCCCTGCCGGCGGTTCATTCCGCCTGATCGCGCATGTTGACAGAGCGGGGCCGATCTCGTCCATTCGCGGCCCGCGCGGGAGATGTCATGACCTCATCGATCTTGATCGTCGGCTGCGGCGCAATCGGCGGCCTGTTTGCTTCGGCACTGTCGAAGGTGTCGAACGTCGTCGCTTACGACGCCAATACCGACCATGTGAAAGCAATCAACAGCGGCGGGCTGCGCATCACCGGCAAGAGCCCGCGCGTGGCGCGCATCACCGCGACGGCGGACGCCGCGTCGCTCGATGGCGCAGTATTCGATGCCGTGATTTTCCTCATCAAATCGAAGTTCACCGCCGAGGCGCTGGCGCAGTTGCAGCCGCGGCTTGCCGGCCGTCCCCTGCTCGTCACCTTGCAGAACGGCATGGGCAATGCCGAGGTGCTGATGACGGCGCCGGACGCCACCGTGGTCCGCGGCGTCACCATGAATGCCGGGCGCTATGTCGGTCCAGGTGAGATCGAGAACCTGATCGAGGGCAAGTCCTGGCTCGGTCCCGTGCGCGGCACGGTGGAGGCCATCCGGCCGCTCGCGACGCTGTTCACCGCCGCCGGCTATCCGACCGAGGTGCTCGCCGACCCGATGGGCGCGGTGTGGTCCAAATTCGTCTTCAACTCGGTCATGAATCCGGTCGGCGCGCTGATGATGGGCGACAACGCCGCCCGCTACGACGTGCCCGAGATGCGGGCACTGATCGACGACATGGCGGCGGAGTGCATGGCGGTCGTCCGCGGCCTCGGCGGGGCTTTTGCATTTGCCCCCATGGAATTCGTCGACAAAACCCGCGCCGGTCAGATGCCGATGTCCAAGCATGCCGGTTCGATGGCGCTCGATATCGCCCGTGGCGCACCCACCGAGATCGACGAGCTCACCGGATTCATCGTGCGCGAGGGCGAACGGCTCGGAATCCCCGTAACCACTTGTAAAACCGTGTATCGGCTGGTCAAAGGCCTCGAGCAAGCCGCCCAGCGGAGGGTCCCGCAGCCCCGTTAAATCAAAGACTTAGCCGAATACGTCCGGCCCGTTATCCCCGCTCTCCCCATTATCCCGCCAGCACAGGATTCCGCCCCGCCGTCCGTTCAAACCATAAGCCACGGACTAGTATGGATCGGGATCATCAATGGCGGCCGCCGGACGTGTATGGACGACAGTGACGAAGCGCTCATGGCTCGGGTTGCCCGTGGCGACCAGCCGGCGTTCCGCGCGCTGGCGCGTCGGCACTTGCCCGCAATGGTCGGGCTCGCCCGCCGCATTCTCGGCAATGCGGCCGAGGCCGAGGACGTCGCCCAGGAGGCCATGCTGCGCGTGTGGACCCATGCGCCGCGCTGGCAGCCACTGGCGGCGTTCAAGACCTGGCTCACCCGCGTGGTCGTCAATCTCTGTCTCGACCGCAAGCGCCGTGCGCCCTGGGTCGAACTCGAGGCCGCCGGCGACATCGTCGATCCGGCGCCCGCGGCCAGCGAGCTGGCGGAAGCCGATGAGCGCGAGCGCCTGCTGCAAGCGGCGATCGCCAACCTTCCCGACCGCCAACGCACAGCCATCGTGCTCACGTACACCGAGGGCATGAGCAATGCGCAGGTGGCGGACATTCTCGATACGTCGGTATCGGCGGTCGAAACTTTGCTGGTGCGCGGCAAGCAGAATCTGCGCCGCGCGCTCGGCAGCTTCATCGATGAGAACAAGTGAGAGGGCGGGACAACGATGAACAACGAGCAACTCCAGATTTTCCTCGACAGTCACGGCGCCGATCCGGCGCGCTGGCCCGACGCGCAGCGCGCGGCCATGGAAGCGCTGTTGGCGCATAGCGCCGAGGCACGCGCGCTTCACGCGGCAGCGCAGCGGCTCGATGCTCTGCTGTCGCGCGCGCATGACGCCGAAGCAGCCGATGACGAGACGGCCGCGGCGCGCGTGCTGTCGCGGCTCGGCAGCCTGCCGCACCAGAAACGGCCGTTCTGGCGCTGGCCATCGGTGCTGCTCGACTGGCAATTCGCCCCGGCATGGCCACGCATGGCCGCGCTCGCGAGCTGCGCGGCGATCGGCTTCATGGTCGGCCTCGCCGGCTTCGACCGGACCCTGGAAGGTTACCAATCGTCACTGACAGTTACAAACAGAGGCGATATCGCCTCCGTGTTCGAGCCGGAAGCGCTCACCGGAGCGAATCCATGACCATCGCTCAAACCGCACCGTTCACCGAACGTCGCTCGGCGCGCTGGCTGCTGCTCGGCTCGCTGGCGCTCAACCTGTTCTTCATCGGCATCGCCATCGCCATGGTGATCCGCGGACCGGCACCGCCGCCGAGCTGGGATCGTAACGTGTTCGTGCGTGTTGACCGCATCGCTGCGACTTTGCCGCCGGCAGACGCGGACATTCTGCGCGGCACAATCAACGACACACGGCAAGCGCTCGATAACGCGCAAAACGAATATCGCGCGTCGCAGGATCAGATTCGCACGGCGATGCGGGCCGAGCCGTTCCAGGTCGATGCCATGCGCGCGGCCATGGGACGTACGCGCGCCGCGCGGCAAGGCTTCGATCAGATCGTGCAAGGCGCCTTCGCCGATGCCGCGGCAAAAATGTCACCCGCCGGACGACAAGCGCTCTCCGACTGGCCACCGAGCCGAAAATCCGCAAGCAAGCCATAGTCATTAGGGCTAGGGTCTTTTCAGGTTGTCATTATTCATCGTGTTTGAAAGTCGAAATATGCGTTGCGAGACAAGTACAACGGTTGCGGGAACGAAACGTGGGACGCGCCCGTTCTTGACCATGCTGCAGACAGCCTGCCTGATCATGCCGCTCGGAGGCTGCCTGCTGTCCAACGACAAGCCGGAGCCTGGGCTCGACATTCCAGCGGCCTATAACGCTGGGCCGAAGAATCCCAAGATCGCCGAAGCCGCGTTGCCATCGTTGGATTGGTGGCGTTCGTTTCGCTCGCGCGAATTGACAGAAATCATCGAGGAAGCGCGCGAAGCCAATCTCGACATCGCCGCCGCCGTCGCCCGCATCGTGCAGGCCGACGCCAATTCGCGCGTCGCCGGCGCGGCCTTGTTGCCATCGGTCGATCTTAATGGCGATGCGTCACGCGCCCAATCGTCCAAGACGACGAGCCTCGGCAATGGCCAAGCTTTCGTCGACAACAACGGCTTCAGAGTCTCGAACACGCTGTCGGCGTCGCTGTCGGCAAGCTATGAAATCGATTTCTGGGGCAAGAACCGCGCCACCTTGCGCTCCTACGAAGAATCCGCCGTCGCCAGCCGCTTCGACCGCGACGTGGTGACTTTGTCGACCATCGCCAGCACCGCCAACTCCTATTTCCAGGTTCTGGCCGCACAGGATCGTCTGCGCGTTGCGCGCAACAACTATGCGAGCGCGCAGCGCGTTCTCAACCTCATTCAGCAACGCGTGAACGCTGGCACGGCGTCCGCGCTCGAAGTCTCGCAGCAGGAAAGCGTGGTCGCGACCCAGCGCGCCGCTATTCCACCGATCGAGCAGACGCTAGCGCAGTACCGCAACGCGCTCGCCGTATTGCTCGCGCGTTCGCCCGAGCGCGTGCAGATCCGCGGCGGCTCGCTCAATTCGCTTGCCGTGCCGCGCGTAACGCCCGGCCTGCCGGCCGAGCTCTTGACGCAGCGTCCCGATATTCGCGAAGCTGAAGCAAACTTGGCGGCGGCCAATGCCAACGTCTACAACGCGCGTGCGCAACTCTTGCCGAGCATCACGCTGACGGGCGAAGGCGGCTATCAAAGCTCGGTATTCAAATTGTTAATGCGACCCGAGTCGGCCTTCTTCAGCCTCGGCGCGGGATTGACGCAGCCAATCTTCGAAGGCGGTCGCTTGCTCGGCAATGTCGATTTGCAGAAGGGCAAGCAGGACGAACTGCTGCAGACCTACCGCAAGACGGTGATCTCCGCGTTCTCCGACGTCGAAACGGCGCTCACGGGCCTGCGCAACGCGGTGGAACGCGAGCGCCTGCAACGCGCCGTGGTGACTGCTTCCCAGCGCGCCTTCGATATCTCAGAGCAGCGTCTGCGCGAGGGGACGATCGACCTCGTGACGGTGCTGCAGACACAGCAGACCTTGTACACGGCTCAGGACACGCTGGTGCAGGCACGGCTTGCGACCATGCAAGCCGCTGTCAGTCTTTATCAGGCGCTCGGTGGGGGGTGGCTGCCTAAACCCGTGGAAGCATCGAATGCACGGTGAACTGCCCAAACATCATCATCCCGCGACGAAGCAGACGAGCCGCACGCGGCGCTATATGGCTTACGCGCTGGTGCTGCTCGCCGTCGGCGGCGCGCTTTATTACGTCTACGGCACCGGTGGCGCACCGCAACGGCGCGGACCGGGCGGCCCCGGACGCTTCGGCGGTAATGAAGGCCCGGTGCCGGTCCTGGTGATGCCGGCGCGGCACGCCGACGTGCCGGTCTATCTCAATGCCGTCGGCACGACCAAGGCGCTCAACACCGTGACGGTGAAGCCGCAGGTCGACGGCAAGCTGCTCCAGGTGAATTTCAAGGAAGGTCAGGACGTCAAGAAAGGCGACATCCTAGCGCGCATCGATCCGACCACTTATCAGGCCACGCTTGACCAGGCGGTCGCCAAGAAGGCGCAGGACGAAGCGCTGCTCGGCAATGCCAAGAGCGACCTCGACCGCTACGAGAAACTCGCCGCCACCAATGCCATCAACAAACAGCAGGCCGACACTCAGCGTTCGCTGGTCGCGCAATATACGGCGCAGGTACAGTCCGACGCCGCGGCGGTCGAAAGCGCGCAAGCGACGCTCGGCTACACCACCATCGTGGCGCCGCTCGACGGCCGCACCGGCATC
>JANLJK010000013.1 GCA_029255525.1 Pseudolabrys sp. | reverse complement strand
GTCAAGCGCGCGCTCGACGTGCTCAAAAGCGCCAAACGGCCGCTGATCATCCTCGGCAAAGGCGCGGCTTACGCGCAGGCCGATGACGCCATCCGCAGCCTCGTCGAAACGAGCGGCATTCCGTTCCTGCCGATGAGCATGGGCAAGGGCCTGCTCCCCGACACGCACCCGCTATGCGCGGGCGCGGCCCGCTCGACGGTGCTCAAGGACTCGGACGTCGTGATGCTGATCGGCGCGCGGCTGAACTGGCTCTTGTCGCACGGCAAGGGCAAGGCCTGGGGCGATGCGCCCAAGAAGTTCATCCAGATCGACATTGAGCCCAAGGAAATGGATTCGAACGTCGAGATCGTTGCGCCCGTTGTCGGCGATATCGGCTCCTGCGTCGCCGCGCTGCTCGACGGCATGGGCACCAAATGGCCGGCCGCGCCGGCCGACTGGACCGCCGCCGTTGCCAAGAAACGCGAGGAGAACGTCGCCAAGATGGCGCCGCGCCTAATGAACAACAACGTGCCGATGGACTATCACGGCGCGCTGGGGGTGTTGCGCACGGTCATCAAGGAGCGGCCGGACGCCATTCTGGTCAACGAAGGCGCCAACACGCTCGATCTCGCGCGCGGCATCATCGACATGTACCAGCCGCGCAAGCGTATCGACGTCGGTACCTGGGGCATCATGGGCATCGGCATGGGCTACGCCATCGCCGCCGCCATCGAGACCGGCAAGCCGGTGCTGGCGATCGAGGGGGACTCGGCCTTCGGCTTTTCCGGCATGGAGGTCGAGACCATCTGCCGTTACAAGCTGCCCGTCTGCATCGTCGTCTTCAACAATGACGGCATCTATCGCGGCACCGACGTCAACACTGTCAGTGCCGATCCCGCACCGACCGTCTTCGTCAAGGGCGCGCGCTACGACAAGATGATGGAAGCCTTCGGCGGCGTCGGCGTCAATGCAACGTCGCCGGACGAGCTGCGGCGCGCCGTCAACGAAGCGATGGATTCAGGTCGACCGACCCTGATCAACGCGGTGCTTGATCCGGCGGCCGGCAGCGAGAGTGGCCGCATCGGCAACCTCAACCCGCAGAGCCAGTTGAAGAAGAAATAGCACTCGTCATTCCGGGGCGCGCGTGAAACGCGCGAACCCGGAATCCAGAAACAACCTCAGAGCCGCGGCTCTGGCTTCCGGGTTCTCTCGCTTCGCTTGAGCCCCGGAATGACGATCGAGATAGGAGAACCTGTGATGGCTAAATCGAAGAAGTCGGCGAAGAAGACCAAATCGGCCGCCAAGAAGCCCGCGCGCAAGGTGGTGAAGCTCGCCGCCAAGAAACCGGCGGCGAAGAAGGCGAGCGCCAAACCCGCTGCCAAGAAGTCGAACGGCAATGGCGCGCCGAAGCCCTCGTCGAAACCCTTCGGCTTGGCCGGCAAGGCGCTCGACGGCGTTCGCATCCTCGACTTCACGCATGTGCAGTCGGGTCCGACCTGCACGCAGTTGCTCGCCTGGTTCGGCGCGGACGTGATCAAGGTCGAGCGCCCCGGCGTCGGCGACATCACGCGCGGCCAGCTGGTCGACGTGAAGGGCGCAGACTCGCTCTACTTCACCATGCTCAACCACAACAAGCGCTCGATCACGATCGACTCGAAACATCCGCAGGGCAAGCGCGTGCTCAACGAGCTGATCAAGAAGTGCGACGTGCTGGTCGAAAATTTCGCGCCCGGCGCGCTCGATCGCATGGGGCTCACCTGGGAGCACATCCACAAGCTCAACCCGCGCATGATCGTCGCGTCGGTGAAGGGCTTCGGCCCCGGTCCCTACGAGGACTGCAAGGTCTACGAGAACGTCGCGCAGTGCACCGGCGGCTCGGCGTCGACCACCGGCTTCCGCGAGGGCCCGCCGCTCGTCACCGGCGCGCAGATCGGTGACTCAGGGACGGGCCTGCATCTCGCGCTCGGCATCGTCACGGCGCTCTATCAGCGTAACCGCACTGGCCGCGGCCAGAAGGTGCTCGCCGCCATGCAGGACGGCGTGTTGAACCTCTGCCGCGTCAAGCTGCGCGACCAGCAGCGTCTGAAGGCCGGCCCGCTCACCGAGTACAGTCAGTACGGCGAGGGCGTGCCGTTCGGCGATGCGACGCCGCGCGCCGGCAACGACTCCGGCGGCGGTCAGCCCGGCTGGATCCTGAAGTGCAAGGGCTGGGAGACCGACCCGAACGCTTACATTTATTTCATCACGCAGGCCCCGGTCTGGGCTGCGATCTGCGACCTGATCGGCGAGCCGACCTGGAAGACCGATCCGGAATACGCCACGCCGCGCGCGCGCCTGCCGAAGCTCAAGGCCATCTTCCGCCGCATCGAGGATTGGACGATGACCATGACCAAGTTCGAGGTCATGAACGCGTGCAACGCCGTCGATATTCCGGTCGGCCCGATCCTGTCGATGAAGGAAATCGCCGAAGACGAATCGCTGCGCGCGACCGGCACGGTGGTCGAGGTCGATCATCCGACCCGCGGCAAGTACCTGTCCGTCGGTAATCCGATCAAGATGTCGGACTCGGTCACCGAGGTGAAGCGTTCGCCGCTGCTCGGCGAGCACACCGACGAGATCCTGACCAGTGTCCTCGGCTTCAAGGCCAAGGAAGTGGCCGAGATCAAGAATTCCGGCGCGCTCAGCGCGCCGCAGAAGGAAGAGAAGGCGGCGTAACCGTTCTTGTCCCGCACGCGGTGCAGCGCGATAGCGGTGCACCGCAGATGCGGGACCCCGGTTCGTTTCGCAAAAGAAACCGGGGTCCCGGGTCTACAGCGCGCCACTTCGTGCTGCAGACCCGGGACACGAGAAATAAGGGGAGAGGTTGAATATGCGTATCGTCGTCCACGGCCAGCAGGCCTTCGGCAAGGCCGTGCTGGAAGCGCTGCTCAAGCGCGGTGATAATGTGATCGCGGTCTATGTTGCGCCGGAGAAGCCGGGCGCCAAGGCCGATCCGCTGAAGGAAGCCGCGATTGCCGCGGGCCTGCCGGTCTATCAGCCGGATAGCTATCGCAAGCCGGAAGTCGTCGAGCAGTTCAAGGCGCTCAAGCCGGACCTGCAGGTGATGGCCTTCGTCACTTTGTTCGTGCCGGAGGAATTCCTCAACGTGCCGACGCACGGCTCGATCCAGTATCACCCGTCGCTGTTGCCGGCTTATCGTGGCGCCTCCGCCATCAACTGGCCGATCATCAAGGGCGAGAAGGAAACCGGCCTGTCGATTTTCTGGCCGGACAACGGCCTCGATACCGGCGACGTGCTCATCCAGAAGAAGACGCCGATCTCCGACACCGACACGCTCGGCACCGTCTATTTCGACCGCCTGTTCCCGATGGGCGTCGACGCCATGCTCGAGAGCGTCGACCTGGTGAAGGCCGGTAAGGCCCCGCGCATCAAGCAGGACGAAGAGAAGGCGACCTATGAAGGCAAGTGCGGCGCCGGCAATGCCAAGATCGACTGGGGCAAGCCCTGGGAGCAGATCGACCGTGTGATCCGCGGCTGCAATCCGGCGCCCGGCGCCTGGACCACGCTCAACGGCGCCACTGTGAAGGTGTTCGACGCCAAGCCGCTGCCCGCGCGCGATCCGAAGGGCATCGGCGGCAAACTCGGCGAAATCGTCGCCGTGGAAGATGACGGCGTCACCGTCGTCTGCGCCGACGGTCGCTTCAAGATCACCCGCGTGCAGCCCGCCGACGGTAAGAAGATCGACGCCGCCGAATGGGCGAAGAGCGCCAACATCGCCAAGGGAGCGATTTTGTCGTGACCCTCGACTGTCATTCCGGGGCGCGCCGCAGGCGCGAACCCGGAATCCAGATACTAGCACCGTGCTTGCTTCTGGATTCCGGGTCCGCCGCTGCGCGGCGTCCCGGAATGACCAATTCATAATCGCCGGTTCACCGCATATTTGGAAACGCACCATGCCCGCCTCGCAGCATCAGAATCCGAAGTCCGATATCGAAATCTCGCAGTCCGCCACCAAGCGGCCGATCCTCGACGTCGCCAAGGAAAAGCTCGGCGTCGCAGCCGAACACCTCGAACCCTATGGCCACTACAAGGCCAAGGTATCGATGGATTATGTGAAGTCGCTGGCCAATAAGCCGAACGGCAAGCTGATCCTGGTGACCGCGATCTCGCCGACGCCGGCGGGCGAGGGCAAAACCACGACGACGGTCGGCCTCACCGATGCGCTCAATTATATCGGCAAGAAGGCGATGCTCTGCCTGCGCGAGCCGAGCCTCGGCCCGTCGTTTGGTGTCAAGGGCGGTGCCGCTGGCGGCGGCTATGCGCAGGTGATCCCGATGGAGGACATCAACCTCCATTTCACCGGCGACTTCCACGCCATCACCTCGGCGCACAATCTACTGTCGGCGCTGATCGACAACCACATCTACTGGGGCAATGCGCTCGACATCGACAGCCGCCGTGTCGCCTGGCGCCGGGTGATGGACATGAATGACCGCGCCTTGCGCGAGATCGTCTGCTCGCTCGGCGGCGTCGCCAATGGTTATCCGCGCGAAGCCGGCTTCGATATCACCGTGGCCTCGGAAGTCATGGCGATCTTCTGCCTCGCCCGCGACCTTGAAGACCTGAAGGAGCGTCTCGGCAATATCATCGTCGCCTATACGCGCGAGCGTAAGCCGATCCGCGCCCGCGACCTCAATGCCCATGGCGCCATGGCCGCGCTGTTGAAGGACGCGATCGCGCCGAACCTGGTGCAGACGCTGGAAGGCACGCCGGCCTTCATCCATGGCGGCCCCTTCGCCAATATCGCGCATGGTTGCAACTCGGTGTCGGCGACCGCCACCGCCTTGAAGCTCGCCGACTATGTGGTGACGGAAGCCGGCTTCGGCGCCGATCTGGGCGCCGAGAAGTTCCTCGACATCAAGTGCCGCAAGGCGGGTCTTGAGCCATCCTGCGTCGTCATTGTTGCCACCATCCGCGCGCTCAAGATGCACGGCGGCGTCGCCAAGGCCGACCTCAAGACCGAGAATCTCAAGGCGCTGGAAGCCGGCATGTCGAACCTCCAGCGTCATGTCGAGAACATCAAGAAGTTCGGCCTGCCGGCGGTGGTCTCGATCAACCGCTTCTCGGCCGACACCGATGCCGAGATTGCGCTGGTCAAGGAGAAGTGTAAGGCGCTCGGCGTCGAGGCGCTGATGGCCGATCACTGGGCCATGGGCGGCGAGGGCGCGGCCGATGTCGCCAAAGCGGTGGTGAAGACCATCGACGAAGGCAAGGCCAAGCTGAAGCTGCTGTATCCCGACGACATGCCGCTGTTCGAAAAGATCCGCACCATCGCCAAGGAAATCTACCGGGCGGATGACGCCACCGCCGACAAGGCGGTGAAGGACCAGCTCAAGGCCTGGGAAGAGATGGGCTTCGGCAAGCTGCCGGTCTGCATCGCTAAGACGCAGTACTCGTTCTCGACCAATCCGGACGCCAAGGGCGCGCCCACCGGCTTCAATATCCCGGTGCGCGAAGTGCGCTTGTCCGCAGGTGCCGAGTTCATCGTGGCGATCTGCGGTGAGATCATGACCATGCCGGGCCTGCCCAAGGTGCCCTCGGCCGATTCAATCGACGTCAAAGACGGCAAGATCGTCGGCCTGTTCTGATCGTTTTACGATGGCGAGATGCGAAAGCGGGCGGCTCTGGCCGCCCGCTTCTTTTTTTGGTTAGCAGATGGCGAATATCGACCATTGCGTGCTTGCGCTACGCGCCGGACAAAGCTTTGGTGACGCTTGGGCTGTCGGGGGCGCGGTTCGTGAATTACAGAATTGGAAAGCGAAATATCGGCTTTGCGGCCGCTATCTTCGCGTTGGCTGTTGCGTTCGGCAGCAGCGCTTTCGCGCAGTCGGCGCCGACCAAATGGCTGCCTTTCATCGATTTCGAGGCCAAGCCCGGCACCAAGCGTACTTTGGGCGAGGCCGATATCTTCCAGCCCTTGTGGCAGAACGGCGAGACGCTGCTGTTCGCCAACGTGCGCGGCCGCTTCGACGATCACGACAGCCGCGAGGGTAATGCCGGCCTCGGCCTGCGCCACATGCTCTCGTCGGGCTGGAACGTCGGCGTCTATGGCTATTACGACCGCCGCCGCACCGACTACGACAACTACTTCAACCAGGCGACCTTCGGCGGCGAGCTGTTGGGCCGCGACTGGGATTTCCGCGGCAACGTCTATCTGCCGTTCGGCGAGCGCGTGAAGGTGATGGACAGCCTCAACACAGCGGAAATTTCCGGCGCCAGTGTCGTCTTCCACGGCGGCGAGGAGCGGGCGCTGCGCGGCTTCGACGGCGAGATCGGCTGGCGCGTGCCGATCTTCGACGTGGAATCCGACAAGGTGCTGCGCCTCTATGCCGGCGGCTATCGTTTCGACGACGACGTGGTGAAGGCGGTCGCCGGCCCGCGCCTGCGCGCCGAACTGACGATGCTGCAGGTGCCGGGGCTGTGGGACGGCGCGCGTCTCACCCTCGGCGCGGAATTCCAGCACGACGATGTGCGCGGCAGCCAGGGCTTCGCCATGGCGCGGCTGCGCGTGCCGCTGTCGCTCGACAAGCCGGCGAAGAAGCTCACTGCACAAGAGAGCCGCATGGTCGAGCGGATCGTGCGTGACGTCGACATCGTCAGCCAGGCCGGCAACTACGGTCCGGCGGAAACCGTGACGCAGACGGCGAGCGGAACGACATTCTCGGTCATCAACAGCAGTTCGACTTCGGGGGCCAACTTGGCGACCGCGGTGACCAATGCCGGCAACAATTCGTTCGTCATCCTCGCCGGCACCTTCAACACCACGGCCACCACGACCTTGCAGTCCGGTCAGACGCTGATGGGCAGCGGAAGCCTCACCGTGCGTAGTTCGACGGGCCGCACCGCCACGTTGACCACGCCCGGCGCCACGATTTCCGGAACGGCTGGCGGTATTAACGCGGCGGTCACCATGGCGGCGAACAGCACGCTCTCCGGCATGACGGTCGTCAACACGCGGACGAGCGGTAACCTCGCTTCGCTCGGTGTTCTCGTGAGCAACGTCAGTGGCGTGACGATCGCCAACAGCACGATCACGGCCAGCGAAAGCAGCGCCAACAGCGCGACGGGTGTCGTGGTGACCGGCGCCAGCACGAACCTCACGGTGAGCGGCAACACCATCAGCGCGATGGGTATCGCCGGCCAATCTGTCGTGGGCCTCCTCCTCAACTCCAACGCCGTCGCCAACACCTACACCGTGGCCGGCAACACCTTCAGCGCGACCGGCGGTACACCCAATCGAGGCCTTTACTTCAATACCGGCACCGCCAATACCGCCGCGTCGACCGGCAACGTGATGGCGGCGGGCATCTGTTATGCGCCGGTCCCCGCCAATATTGCTGGCTCGATCGGCTTCACCAACGGCACGACCTGTCCGTAAGGTGCGGACAACAAACACGGGCTCGGTCACCTACACCAACGCCGCCGCTTGCGGCCCGTAGGGTTTGACGGCCGTCGACCATTTCTTGCGAGCGGCGGCCAGCACCGGCGGCTGGGCCGTGCCCGAGGCGCGTCAAAAGTGGACATTTTTATTGGGTTTTTCGCGTGCGGTGTCCGCATGCGCGCCGTGCCAAATTCGCTAAGATTTTAGCTTGATTGCGATGGCGCGATAGAGGGCGCTTTGGGAACTTCTGGGCTAAGTGGTAAGCGAGTATCGCACTCGGACTGGCATTCTCTGCGGGGGCGGTCACCAGATTGTTCATCATTCCGTAACCATGATTGCCCCCCCCCCATGCCCAAATCCGCTGCCTCTCACGAGAACGCCAACCCTGAAGAAAGCCGCTCGCTGATTGACGAGCTCAACGAGGCTGTCGCCAGCCATAACGTGCGGCAGCGCGTGCGCATCCTCCAGCAGGTCACCGATCTCTTCGCCGCCGGCTCCCGCAGTTATTCGAACGAGCAGATTTCGCTGTTCGACGACGTGTTGCGCGAACTCTCGACCGACATCGAGATCAAGGCGCGCGCCAAGCTCGCGCACCGCCTGGCCGGGATGGACAACGCGCCGCCCAAGATTATCCGCGCGCTCGCCTTCGACGACGTCATCGACGTCGCCGGTCCTGTTCTGGCCACTTCGCAGCAGCTGAGCGACGAGGATCTGGTCGAAAACGCCCAGACCAAGAGCCAGGAGCATCTGCTCGCGATCTCGCAGCGCCTGATGCTGAGCGAGGCGGTCACCGACGTCCTCGTCGAACGCGGCGACCAGCGCGTGGTCCACAAGGTCGTACGCAACAAGGGCGCGCGCTTCTCGCTCGCCGGCTACGACAAGCTGACCAACCGGGCCCGCACCGACCGCAAGCTCACTTTGGCCCTCGGCAAGCGCAGCGATATTCCGCGCCAGTATTTCCTCAAGCTTCTTGAGGCCGCGTCGTCCTCGGTGCGCGCCAAGCTCGAAGCCGATAATCCGGAAGCGGCCGACGCCATCCGCGACACGATCGACAATGTCGCGACCTCGATGCAGCGCGAGGTGCGCGAGGCCTCGCCGGAATACGCCACCGCGGTACGCGAGGCCAAGCGCCGCTTCAGCGTCGGCACCGTCACGGAGGCGAGCGTGCACGCCCCGGCGCGCGCGCAGGAGTTCGAAAAGACGGTGGTGGCGCTCGCCCGTCTCGGCCGCTTCTCGGTCGATCTGGTGGAGCGGGCGCTGCTCGACGAGGGCGAGGACATGCTCCTCCTGCTTGCCAAAGCGGCCGGCTGCTCCTGGACCACGACCCGTGAGCTGCTGCTGATGTACGCCGGCAACCGCAACATGGGTCCGGACGACGTGTCGCGCGCCTTCGACCGTTATAAGAAGCTGAGCCGGGAAACCGCCCAGAACATCGTCAGCTTCCACGAGCGCTACATCAAGCCGCGGGTCCAGACCGAGGCCGAGGCCGCGGGACAAAATCCTGTCGCCGCCGACGAGGCCCCGCTGGTTCCGGACGACGCCCCGTCCAGCATGGCCGCAATTTAGCGCCCTTTTGGGCCTTACAGGGCGGCCGTGCGGGCCGCCCGGCAGGATGGCCCACTTTCACATTGTCGGAATGGCGCGAGGCTGCCATAAGGCGCCTCGCGTTTCCCTTTTGAGAGCCTGACCTGACATGGATCTGAAGCTAATCCCCGCCGGCCGCAACCCGCCCAAGGACATTCACGCGGTCATCGAAATTCCCCTCGGCGGCGTGCCGGTGAAATACGAGTTCGATAAGAAGTCGGGCGCGATTTTCGTCGACCGTTTTCTGCACACGGCGATGTATTACCCGGGCAATTACGGTTTCATCCCGCAGACCTTGTCGGAGGACGGCGATCCTTGCGACATCATGGTCATCACGCAGGTGCCGGTGGTGCCGGGCGCGGTCATCCGCTGCCGGCCGGTCGGCGCGCTGCTGATGGAGGACGAGGCGGGCAAGGACGAGAAGATCCTCGCCGTGCCGGTCGACAAGCTGCATCCATTTTACACCGGCGTCGCCAATTACAGCGATCTCCCGGTCGCCATGATCGAGCAGATCGCGCACTTCTTCCAGCACTACAAGGATCTGGAGAAGGGCAAGTGGGTGACGATCGTGAAATGGATCGGCGCGGAAGGTGCCGAGCAGATCATCGCCGAAGGCCTCGAGCGGGCCAAGAAGCAGCAAGGGTAGACCGCCATCGTGCCAGCCACCTTCGTCCTCGTGCATGGTGCGTGGAGCGGTGGCTGGTGCTACGGGCGCGTCGCGGACATCCTGCGCCGGCGCGGTCATCGCGTGTTCACGCCAACCTTGACCGGGCAGGGCGAGCGGTCGCATCTGCTCGCCGGCACGGTCAATCTCTCCACCCACATCGCCGACGTGATCGGCGTCTTCCGGCATGAAGACCTGAGCGATGTGGTGCTGGCCGGCCACTCCTATGGCGGCATGGTGGTGACCGGCGTTGCCGATCGCATCCCGGAAAAGATCGCGTCGCTGGTCTATCTCGACGCCTTCCTGCCGGAGAACGGCCAATCGCTGTTCGACATCAACATCCCGGCGAACACGCAGCGCTTCGTCGCCAGTGCCGGCGACTTCGGCGGACTGGCGGTGCCATCACCGCCCGCCGCCTTCTTCAACGTCAATGCGAACGACGCGGCGCGTGTCGATGCGCTGGCGACGCCGTTTCCGATCGGCGCGATGGCCGAGCGATTGACGCTCACCGGGCAGCATAAGACGATCGGCAAGCATGTGTACGTGCACGGCACGGTGCTGCCGCGACCGAGCCCGTTCAAGCCGTTCTATGACCGCGTCAAGGATGATCCCGCCTGGACCGCTTATGCGCTCGCCTGCGGCCATCATGTGATGCTCGACATGCCGGAGCGGACGGCGGAAATCCTGGAAACGGCGGCCTGACCTTTCGCTGTCAATCCAGCGTAATCGGCGTCCAGCTGATGGCGGCGTTGAACATCGCGGCCCGCACGCGGCCGACCGCGTAAGGCGTGCCGTAGAGCCGCAAGGTCTGCTTGCGGTCGCCTTGCACGACGACGATCTCGGCGGCGATCTCGCCGCGCGCTTCGACCTTGTCGCGCATACGCTCGGCGATCTGATCGATTTCCATCGGATCGATGATCTCACCTTGCACCCGCACGGCATAGATCGTGCTGCGAGGCTGCTCCCGAACCGTGCCGTAGACGTAGCTGCGCGCCATGAGGCTCTTCAACAGATGAGGCGCCGCCATGGGGAGGGCGGCGCCTCAGTGTAGCGCAGTCCGTGCAGGAATGCTGCAGCGGCCGCTCAGAAGATCTTGGCGGCGTTCTTCAGCGTGATCCAGACACCCCAGGCGAGCGGAATGCCGACGAAGGCCCAGAACAGGGCCGCTTGTGCGTCAAATCCGCCCTTACCGATGCCGAACGAGCCATGCGCGACCGCGGCGTCGCTTCTGACACTGGCGGCTTGCAGTTTGCTCGTCTCTTCGGCGCTCATATACCACTTCGGATTGACCGGCTTGATCAGCCAGTTGCAGATGAAGCCGGCAACCAGCATCGCGCACAGGATATACATGGTCGTGTTATAGAGCTGGTCGCGCGGCACGCCGGCGGCGAGTTGGGCTTCGCGGATGTAGTTAACCACCACCGGACCGATGATGCCCGCGGTGGACCAAGCGGTCAGCAACCGCCCGTGGATCGCGCCCACGAACTGGGTGCCGAACATGTCGGCGAGATAGGCCGGCACGGTGGCGAAGCCGCCGCCATACATCGACAGGATGATGCAGAAAGCGGTAACGAA
>JANLJK010000012.1 GCA_029255525.1 Pseudolabrys sp. | reverse complement strand
CGTCGCTTCGACCGAGCCGGAAGCCCAAGCGCGGCTGGACGCGTTCCTCGCCAAGCGCGCGCCCAAGGTTCTGCGCAGCTACAAAGAAAACCGCGGGCCTTTCGGCCCGCGGATTTTGTCGTCGCAGTGCGCGGTCCTCAAACCGGCGCGCCGTAGCCGCCGCCGCCCGGCGTTTCCAGTGTCACTTCATCGGCTGGTTTCATCACCATCTTACGCGCCTCGCTGACAGTCTTGCCGTTCACGAGGAAGCGCCCGGCTGCGCCCGGCTTGCCGCCGGCGAGTCCCTCCGGCGCAAGGCTGGTGCGGCTTGCCACCGCGTTGAGCAGCCAATCGCTGTCGGTGCGCATGCGCCATTTGATCACCTGGCCGTCGCCGCCATGGGAAGCGCCGTCTCCGCCGGAGCCTTCGCGGATCTCCTTGCGGGTGAACAGGATTGGCATCGAGGCTTCCAGAACCTCCACCGGCACGGCGGCGACACCGGTCGGATAGCAGGTGGCCGAAGGGCCGGGCTTGGTCAGGCGCGCGCCCATGCCGCCGGAATAGTTGAACATCGACGAGGTGAACGGTGTGCCATTCGTGTTCTTGCCTTGGATCTGGATGGTCCACACCGCGCCGGAGCCTTCGGCCAGAACGCGGTCCGGCATGCAGTGATAGAGTGCCTTGAGGATCGGCATCGGCACATACATGCCGACGACGTGGCGTGCATTTACCGGCGCCGGATATTTGCAGTTCACGATGCAGCCTTCCGGCGCCACCACCTTGATCGGCGCAAGGCTGCCGAAATTGTTCGGCAGCTCGGGATCGAGGCAGGAGCGGATCGCGAAGGTCGAATAAGCGTGGGTGTAGTTCATCACCACGTTGATGCCGTAGGGGCTCGGGCCCGAGCTGCCGGCGAAGTCGATGGTGATGGTGCCGTCCTTGTTGTCGACGGTCACGGCAGTCTTCAGCGTAATCACATCGCCGCCGGGCACGTCGAACTGGCTTTCGCCGTGGTAGGTGCCGCCCTTCAGCTTGCGGATCGAATCGCGGGTGGCCTTCTCCGAGCGGGAGATGATCTCTTCGGAGAGTTCGTCGATGTCGTCATAGCCCTGGCGGTCGAGCAAAGCCGAGAGACGCTTACACGCCAGCCGGGCGCTCGATACCTGCGCCGCGAGATCGCCGAACACATGGTCGGGCGTGCGCACGTTGGAACGGATCATCGCGTGCAGCACTTGGTTCGGCTCGCCCGCCTCGTAAAGCTTGAGCATGGGGATCCACAGGCCTTCCTCATGCACGTCACGCGCGCCGGCGCCGACACCATAGCCGCCGATGTCGGTATGGTGGATGGTCGAGCCGAAAAAGCCGATCAGCTTACCCTTGTGGAAAGCGGGCAACATCACGGTGATGTCGAAGAAGTGCCCGGCCGACAGCCAGGGATCGTTGGTGATCAGCACGTCGCCCTCGCGCAGGGTCTGCGTCGGGAAGGCGTCGA
>JANLJK010000011.1:7801-11278 GCA_029255525.1 Pseudolabrys sp. | reverse complement strand
TAGAACAAATAACAAAGTATCGATCGGTGTCGACCGGCTTGCCGGGACCGACCAAGGTCTCCCACCAGCCGTTTTTCTTGGGGATCGGGTGCACGCTCGCGACATGCTGATCACCCGTGAGCGCATGGCAGATCAGCACCGCGTTGGTGCGCGCGGCATTGAGCGTGCCGTAGGTCTAGTAGGCGATCTGGAACGGCGCCAGCGACACACCGGCATCGAGCTTGAGCGGCTTGTCCTCGCCGAAGCGGGCCAGCAACGAGTCGCGCGGCGCATCCGCTTCGCGGACGCTGTCCGGCGCCTCCTGCGCGCTATTGGCTGCAACCATGTCGCTCATCGCGTTCCCGGCATTTCCGCGAGCCTGGACAAAGCCTTCCAGGGCCTTGGCCGTTTAGGGTAGCCCAAAACAGACTGTCAATGTTTTCTTTGATTTCAACCCCCTACCCTCCTATCTATGCCGCCATGGCGAAGAAACCCGAAATCCCCTCGCTGGACGAACTGCGCAAGGACATCGACCGTATCGATGAGACGGTGCATGAGCTGTTGATCGAGCGCAGCGAGATCATCGGCCGCCTGATCGCGGTCAAGAAGAGCCAGGAGACCGGCTCGGCGTTCCGGCCCGCGCGCGAGGCCGACATGATGCGCCGGCTGGTCAAGCGCCATCGGGGCATCCTCCCACTCGACACCGTCGAGAGCATCTGGCGCGTCATCATCGCCACGTTCACATACGTGCAGCAGCCCTTTTCCGTGCATGCCGATCTGTCGGCGGGCGATGCGCTGATGCGGGACTCTGCCCGCTTCCATTTCGGCTTCACGGTGCCCTTCATTCCCCATATGGGCGCGGCCGGCGTCGTCGCCGCCGTCTCTGAATCGAAGGGCGATCTCGGCCTGGTGCCCGCCGCGGCCGTCGCCGGCGCGGGCGCCTGGTGGAGCGCGCTGGAGTTCGACACCGCGCCCAAGATCATTGCCCGCCTGCCCTTCGTCGAGCGGCCCGACCACCCAGCCGCCTTCCCGGTCTTCGTGCTGTCGCGGGTCGCCGCCGACGCCATGGCAACCGAGGCGTCCGTCTGGAGCATCCGTGTCTCCGGCTGGGGCCTCGGCGCCGCCCAGGCGCTGTCGATGCAGGCCGACTTCATCGCCGCACCCGACCGCGCCTTCGACGGTGCGGCCTTGCTGGTGACCCTGCCCAAGGAAGTGGCGCTCGATACCATCAACCAGACCCTGGTTAAGGCTGGGGCCACGGTGCGCTCCTCGGCTCTCGTCGGGAGCCACGCAACCCGCTATACGGTTGCCGCCGGAAAATGATCCCCTGAGCTTCGGCAACGACGGCCCGCCTGCAGCGGGACCCAATGTCTTTGAGGAACTGAAATGACCGCTAATCGTCCGCAACCGCGCCCCGGCGTGCTCGACATCGCCCCCTACGTCCCGGGCAAGAGCACCGCACCGGGCGTCGCCAAGGTTTACAAGCTCTCGTCCAACGAGAGCCCGCTGGGCCCAAGCCCGAAGGCCGTAGACGCCTACCGGACGATCGCGACGCATCTGCAGGATTATCCGGACGGCTCCGCCACCGAGCTGCGCGAGGCGATCGGCCGCGCCTATGGGCTCGATCCCGCCCGCATCATCTGCGGCGCCGGCTCCGACGACCTCATCAACCTGATCGCGCGCGGCTACCTCAAGGACGGCGACGAAGCCATCCACACCACACACGGCTTCCTGATGTACCCGATCGCCATCCTCGGCGCGGGCGCCAAACCCGTGGTCGCGGCGGAGAAGAACTACACCGCCGATGTCGACGCCATCCTCGCCAAGGTGACGCCGAAGACCAAGATCGTCTTCATCGCTAACCCGAACAACCCGACCGGCACCTATCTGCCGTTCGACGAGATCAAGCGCCTGCATGCCGGCCTGCCGCCGCATGTGCTGCTCGTGCTCGACGCGGCTTATGCGGAATATGTCCGCCGCAACGATTACGAAGCCGGCATCGAACTGGTCGCGACGTCCGAGAACGTGCTGATGCTGCGCACCTTCTCCAAGATCTACGGCCTCGCGGCATTGCGCCTCGGCTGGTTCTACGCGTCGGAGTCCATCGTCGATGCGCTCAACCGCATTCGCGGTCCGTTCAACGTGAGCGCGCCGGCGAGCGCCGCCGGCATCGCCGCCATCGGCGACAACGGGCATCTGGAGACCTCGGTCGCGTTCAACGCACAATGGCTGGAGTGGGTGACCAAGGAACTGACCGCGCTCGGGCTCACTGTGACGCCGAGCGTTGCCAACTTCCTCCTGATCCACTTCCCGGAAACGCCGGGCAAGACCGCCGCCGAAGCCGATGCTTTCCTGACCAAGCGCGGCCTGGTGCTGCGCCGCGTCGCGGCCTATCACCTGCCGCATGCCTTGCGCATGAGCGTCGGCAGCGAAGAAGCCAACCGGCTCGTGATCGACGCGCTCAAGGAGTTCCTAGGAAAGGCGCCGTGAGCAAGACCCTCTTCAATCGCCTCGCGCTGATCGGCGTCGGCCTGATCGGCTCGTCGATCGCGCGCGCGGCCAAGCTGCAAGGCGCGGTCGGCTCGATCGTGGCAACGGCGCGCTCGCCGGAAACGCGGCGACGCGTGGCCGAGCTCGGCATCGCCGATCAGGTGGTGGAGAGCAATGCCGCCGCCGTCGCAGGCGCCGATCTCGTCATCGTCTGCATTCCGGTCGGCGCCAGCGGCGCCGTGGCCAAGGAGATCGGCCCGTATCTGGCGCCGGGCGCCATCGTCTCCGACGTCGGTTCGGTGAAGGCCTCGGTCGTGCGCGACATGAGCCCGCATCTGCCGAAGAACGTGCATTTCGTACCCGCGCATCCGGTCGCCGGCACCGAATATTCCGGTCCCGACGCGGGCTTCGCCGAATTGTTCGTCAACCGCTGGTGCATCCTGACGCCGCCGGAAGGCACGGACCCGGCCGCGACCGACAAGCTCGCGCAGTTCTGGTCGCTGCTCGGCGCCAATGTCGAAACCATGTCGCCGGAACATCACGATCTGGTGCTCGCGGTCACGAGCCATCTGCCGCATCTGATCGCCTACACCATCGTCGGTACGGCCGATGAATTGCAAAACGTGACGCGCTCGGAAGTACTGAAGTTTTCCGCTGGCGGTTTCCGCGACTTCACGCGCATCGCGGCCTCCGATCCGACCATGTGGCGCGACGTGTTCCTCGCCAACAAGGATGCCGTGCTGGAGATGCTCGGCCGCTTCAACGAGGACATCTCATCGCTGACACGGGCGATCCGCAACGGCGACGGCGACACTTTGTTCGAGCACTTCGCGCGCACGCGCGCAATCCGCAAAGGCATCGTGCAGATCGGCCAGGATTCGCCGGCACCCGATTTCGGCCGGCCGCATCCCGACCTGCCGCACACGCCCTTGCCGAAACCTTACGCGGCCGATTAGGCATGAAACGCAAGCACGCAGCGGAGAAGGACAAAGAAACCTGGCGCAAGCT
>JANLJK010000011.1:0-7701 GCA_029255525.1 Pseudolabrys sp. | reverse complement strand
TAGGCATGAAACGCAAGCACGCAGCGGAGAAGGACAAAGAAACCTGGCGCAAGCTCTGGCCGAGCGAGCATCCGGAGAAGTCCGTTCCACTGCTGCAGGCGCTGCATATCCTCACCCGCGACGGCATGCTGAACGCCGACTCGCGGCGCAAGCTCACGCAGGTGCTGCACCTGACGCAATTGCTGCGCCCCGCATTGGAAGCCCTGCTCAAGCAAGAGGAAGAGCCGGTACTCGCCGATGTCGGCGCTGGCAAATCCTATCTCGGCTTCATCCTCTATGACCTGGTGTTCGGCCCGGCCGGCCGCGGTCACATCGTCGGCGTCGAAGCGCGCGAGAAGCTGGTCGAAACGTCGCGGGCCCTGGCCGAGGCCTCGGGCTTCGAACGGATGCAGTTCATCGCCGCGCCGATTGCGGAAGCCACAGTGCCCGGCGGCCGCGCCGACATGGTGACGGCACTGCATGCCTGCGACACCGCGACCGACGACGCCATCCGCTTCGCGCTGCGCCACGAGGCGAAGGTCATCGCTTTGGTCCCCTGCTGCCAGGCCGAAGTGGCACGGCTCCTGGAGCACCAAGCCGGCCCGCTGCGCCAGTTGTGGCGTCATCCAATTCAGCGGCGCGAATTCGGCGCGCATATCACCAACGTCATCCGCGGCCTGGTGCTGGAAGCGCACGGCTATAAGGTGCGCGTCACCGAATTGACCGGACTCGAGCATTCGATGAAGAACGAGTTGATCCTCGCCGAGCGCCATCAGCGCAGCAATGCGCAGGCGCGTGGCGAACTCGATCGGCTGATCGATCAGCTTGGCGTAAAGCCGGCGCTACTCGACACAATAACGCCGTAACCGCTCAGCGTTCGGCGAAGGCGAGCTTGGCGCCGAGAGCGACGAAGGCGGCGGCAAACGTCCGGCGCATCCAGGTCAGGACGCGCGGCCGCGACACCACGTGTGCGCGGATCGAGGCCGCGAACAGGCCGTAGATGACGAACACCAGAAACGTCATCAGCATGAAGGCGCCGCTCAGCAACATCATATGGGCGAGAGGGCTCGATTCGTCGCCGTGCACGAATTGCGGCAGGAAGGCCAGAAAGAAAATCGACAGCTTGGGATTGAGGATATTGATCAAAATCGCCGTGATCGTGATCTGCGTGGCCGAATGCGCACTGACCTCTTTCTCGACTTTAAGCGCGCCGCGCTCGCGCAACGCGGCCCAGGCCATATAGAGCAGGTAAGCCACGCCGGCATATTTGAACGCCTGGAAAGCGAGCGCGCTGGTGTGCAGCAGCGCCGCAAGCCCCATGATCGCGGCGGCCATATGCGGCACGATACCAAGCGTACAGCCGAAAGCAGCGACGACGCTCGCCCGCGATCCGCGCGAGAGCCCGGTGGCGAGCGTGTAGAGGACGCCGGTGCCGGGCGAGACGATGATGATCAGTGATGTGATCAGAAATTCGATGCTCACAGGCCCCTCCCGTCGGCGTCAGCCGCACAAGCAGCCTATCGCCGGTCGAAGACCCGAGAAAGCTTAAACGCTTGAGGCAGGCTTAAAATAGCGGCGGCGTGGTACCGATTGGGATCGGTCCCAGGAACACCGCGCCATCGCTGAAACGCAACGGCAGCGTCACCGAGCGGCGACCTTCGAGATTGCCGGGCTCGCCGAGCATGTTGATGCCGGCGGAAATGTTGGCGCCAGCATGCTGACGCGCGGCATTACCGAGGCCCGGCGCCAAACGATCGAGCGCGCCGGCCAGCCGGTCCATGGTCGGCGAATTCTGCACGATCCGCTGCGCGCCAATCTTGTCGAGGAATTCCTCCAGACCGGCGATGGTCACGCGCAACTGACCTTCCAGCCGACCGTTGGGATTGAGCGACAGGCTGCCACTGCCGACGGCGAGAATCTCGCCCTGCTGCACCCGCGCTTGCGTGATGTCGATGCGACCGCCGGCGGCCTGCATCTCTCGGAAGCGCACCTGCCACGGTTTTGGCGCGAAATCATCGAGGCCGCGCAGCATGGCGGTGAAGGTCGCATCGAGCGGCTGCGCCGCAGCTTGGTGAACGAGCGGCGCCGAGGCACCCTGCACCGTCAGCACGGTCTCAATCACCGGTTTGTTTCCCACCGAGCCTTCCGCGACGCGGCCGTGCATTTCGATGCGCTTGGCGCGCAGCACGGTTTCCTGGGTCCCACCGCTGACGCGATTGAAGACCGCATCGTCGAACACCAGCGAGCCGCGCTCGGGCGCCGCCGGCGTGCCACGCACGCTCGACTGCGCCAGCGACCAATTGGCGATGAGATAAGGCGGCTGGCCGGGATCGGCGAAGGTGGCCGGGCCGGTGAACTCACTGATGATCAGGTCGGGCTGGTAGATCTGCAGCGCCGCCAGAATACGCGCGGCCTTGACCTCGAAAGCCGGATGCTTGCCGCGGAAGACGGCGACGACCTGATCGCAGGCGAACTCGAAGCGGAACGGATAGCCGCCGAGCGTCTCATCGCCGCAGGTATAAGTGCGGCCCGCTTTGGCCTCGCGCGCGCGCCAGCCATCCAGCACCTCGTGCGCCTTGCCGGCCGCGTAATACCACAGCCCACTCCAGCCGACGCAGACCGCGGCGACGACGATCAGCAGGGTGATGTAGCGGCGCCGCGAGCGGCGCGGGGCGGTCTCTAGTGTCATTGCGCCTGCAAGACTGGCCGGTTCGTAATCGAAAGACCTGCGTACCACGTTGCGTATCATTCCAAAGGGAAACAGATCACGGAACTGGAAGGTTCCCGCCCCTTCCACCTGCCGAATACGGCGTTTCTGCGCCAAAGTGTAACGTTTTGTCTTCGACCGTCGGATGTATTGCGCAGCCGGCGGTCCCCTGTTACGCGAGCCGGCCTTTACGACCGCAACCGACCAAAAGCGTGATGAGCGACCCGCCCCTAAATCACGACACAGATCTGTGGGTTTTCGGCTACGGCTCGTTGATCTGGCGCCCCGGCTTCGACTTCCTGGAGCGGCGCAAGGCGCGGGTCGTCGGCGCTCACCGGGCTCTTTGCGTCTATTCCTTTGTGCACCGCGGCACGCCGGAAAAGCCCGGGCTGGTGCTCGGCCTTGATCGCGGCGGCAATTGCCGCGGCATCGCCTACCGAGTGGCGGCGGCCAACCGCGCCGCCACCATCCAGTATCTGCGCGACCGCGAGCAGGTCACCATGGTCTATCGCGAGGCTTGGCGCACCGTCTGGCTCGACGACGACGCGACGCAGCGCGTTACCGCCGTCTGCTACATGGTCGACCGTGGACATCAGCAGTTCGCCGGCAAGCTAACGCTGGAGCAGCAACTGCACCACGTGCGCCAGGGCCACGGCCATTCCGGCAACAACCGGGATTACGTGCTGGAGACGGTGGGCGCCCTGGAGGATCTCGGCTTCCGCGACCGCGACCTGCACTTCCTGGCCCAGCGGCTCAAGGGCACGCACGAACGTGGCAGCGGCTAAACCGCGCTTTTCGCCTGCGCTTCGGCGATCAGCCGGGCTGTGGCGGTCTCAATGACGTTCTCAAGGCGCTCGAAGAACTCGTCCTTGCTCAGCCCCGGCGGAATCGGGTCGAGCACTTCCGCCAGTACCGTGCCCGGATGGCGCAGCAACGTCCGACGCGGCCAGAACAGCCCGGAATTGAGCGCAATCGGCACGCAGGGCACGCCTTCGGCGGCATAGATATGGGCAACGCCGTATTTGTAGCGCGGCTCGGCGCCGGCCGGCCGGCGGGTGCCTTCCGGAAAGATGATGAGTTGACGCCTGTCGGCGAGCTCAATGCGGGCGCGCTCGATCATGGCGCTGAGCGCCTGCGCGCCCTTGCGACGATCCACCGGCACCATGCGGCCTTTGATGGTGAGCCAGCCGAACACCGGAATCCATTGCAGCTCACGCTTGAGGATGAACGTCGGATTCTCGAACAAAGGCAGCAACGCGAAGGTTTCCCAGGCCGACTGGTGCTTGGACGCGACGAGGATCGCCCCGGCCGGAATCTTCTCGCGCCCGCGGATCTCGCAGTCGATGCCGGCAACGACGCGCAACAGCACGAGATTGGTGCGCCCCCAGGACTTCGCCACCGCGATGATGGCGCGATAGGGCAGCACGAACGTCGGCAGCGCGATGATGAGATAGACGACCGTGTTCAGATAGAACAGGACGTTGAAGGCAAGAGAACGCAGAACGATCACGGATCGGTGTCCTTACGCGATGCCTTCGTTGTCGAGGCGCATGCGGGTGAGCGCCAACAGATACTTCAGATACTCGCCGAACAGAAGCCGCGCCGTGTCAGGATTTTGCCACCACGGCTCGGTTTTGACCTTAAACGACATCACCGGATAGGGGATGAGCTTGACCTCCGGCACCTGGTGCGAAAGCTCGATCATCGCGCGCGGCATGTGCCAGTTCGAGGTGACGACGATCAGCGACATGAAATTGTGGTCATGCGTCCAGCGCTTGGTTTCGAGCGCATTGCCGAAAGTATTGAGCGCGGAGCGATCGAGGTCGATGCAGCACTTGAAATACTTCGTGTAGAGCGGCGTCAGCCGGGCGATCTCACGCGCGCTGATCGTGCGGTGCACACCGGTGATCAGCAGCCTTTTGCCGCGCTCGGCCGCCAAGAGCTCGATCGCGTCGGGAATGCGCGCGGCCGCGCCGGTCAGCACCACGATGCCGTCGGCGCTCTGGTCGAGCGTGACCTCCTCGCTGGCGATGGTGGAGACGAACCAGAGGAAGCCGCCGCACAGCACTACCGCGCCGGCCACGCAGACCGTCATCGTCAGAAAGCCGATCCAACGGGCAAGACTTGCGAACATACTAGTCGATCATTTCCAGCGTGCGATTGACGGTGTGGCGCGAGGTATAGGCGGTCACCGCCGCGATCAACACCACCTGTACCAATACGGCGAAGTAGCCGCCCCAGCCGATCGCGAACGAGCCGAACAGAGCCTGCGTCTGCGCCCCCCCGGCTGTGCCGGCGAACCAGCGGCTCATGAGCGCGGCGAGCGCGAACAGGATAATGGCCCCGCCACCGCCGATCGCGCCGCCCTGCAGGCCGAGCAGCAGGAAATGGCGCTGGAAGTTGCTGGCGATGAAGCCGTTCTTGGCGCCGACGAAATGCAGCACCTCGATGACCGTTTTATTGGTGGCCATAGCGCCACGGGTGGCGAAGGTGACGGAGAGGATGGTGGCGACGAACATCATGGCGAGGATGGCGAGCCCGGCGACCACGGCGGTGCCGGACATCGCGCGCATGCGGTCGATCCAGCCGCGATGGTCATCGAGCGTGGCGCCGGGCACCTGCTCGGCCAGAATGCGCTGAAGCTGCGGGATATCGGGCGTGGCGCCGGAGGCGATCTTGACCACGATCAGCCGCGGCACCGGCAATTCGTCGAGCTTGAGGCCGGCGCCCAGCCACGGCTCGAGCAGCTTGGACGATTCGTCCTTCGAGTAAGCCCGCACGTCGCCGATGCCCGGATAGGCTCGCGCGACCGATACAGCTTTATCCACCAGCGCATCGACATTGCGGCCGGCCGCCGGGATGAGCTGGATGGTGACCTCGCGCGAGACGTCGGCCTGCCATTCGTTCGCGGCCTGGTTCACCAGGATCACACCGCCGGTCGTGAGCGAGGCCAAAAACGTCATGATCGCCACCACGGCGACCAGCGCGCGGCCGGAGATCGAGTTGCGCGGCACCAGCGACGTATCAAAACGCGGCAGGAACCCGCCGCCCGAACGCGGCGGCGGCGTCATCTCGACGCGCTCGTCCTCGGTCATCTTCGTCACTTTTACTTCAATCATAGATGTGCAGGCGCCCGTCATGCAGGACCAGACGGCGCGCATCGTACTGGTCCATCAAGGCAATGTCGTGAGTGGCGATCACCACCGACGTGCCGGATTTGTTGAGCTCGATGAACAGCCGCAGCAGGCGCTGGGCGAGCGAGGGATCGACATTGCCGGTGGGCTCGTCGGCGAGCAGCAGTTGCGGCCGCGCGATCACCGCGCGGGCGATGGCGGCGCGCTGCTTCTCACCGCCCGACAGCACCGGCGGCAGCGCATACATGCGCTCGCCCAGGCCGACCCAGTTCAGAAGCTCAATAACCTCATCCCGATAGGTCTCCTCGGCGCGGCCCATCACCCGCAGCGGCAACGAGACGTTCTCATATGTATTCATGTGATCCAGCAGCCTGAAATCCTGGAACACGATGCCGATCCGCCGGCGCAACGTGGCGACAGCGTCCCGCGACAGCGTGGCGACATCGTGCCCGAATTGGGTGATGAGGCCGCGAGTCGGCTTCAGCGACAGGAACAGCAGCTTGAGCAGCGAGGTCTTGCCGGCGCCGGAGGGGCCGGTGAGGAATTGGAAGGAATGCGGCTCGATGCGAAACGTGAGGTCGCGCAGGACCTCCGGCCCCAGGCCGTACCGCAAGCCGACATTCTCGAATCGGACCACCCGCGTCTCCGACGAATTCCCTCGATTGCCCCGTAACTTAATCCCCTTGGGCGGGGCGAGAGCGCCTGTCCCGCGCGCCTCACCTCATCTGCGCTTTTACAGGATTATCGCGGCCCCGCCAGCGCCGCGACGGAGGCAGGGGATACCGGCCTGGCTCCGAAAGTGGGCCGCCATGGTTTCCGGTCCATTAACGGACGGCTGGTAGGGTCAGGCCACCGAAATTGCGTGATGCCATGTTGATTGTCTGTCCCAATTGCGCCACGTCCTACATGGTCGACCCCACGTCGGTGGGGGACGGCGGACGCATGGTGCGTTGCGCGCGCTGCAAGACCACGTGGTTCGCGAGCGCGACGAAAAACGAGCCGGACGTCAACGCCTTCGTCGACGATGTGATCGCCGAGGCCGAAGCGCAGCAGACCGGCGGCCTGCCGACGCAGACGACATCCGAGGCATCCCCGGCCGACGATTTCGGCGCCATGGGCGCCGCATCGGCCTTTCCCGACAACTCATCCCAGTTTCCGCCAGCCGACGAGTTTCCGGTCCTGCCCGCTTCGTTCAGCGAGGCTGAGCCCGAGCCGCTGGCCGTCACCGATTCGCCATCGCTGGTGCCGCCGATCGAGCACACCGCCTATGCCGAGCCGGTCGTGCCGCACACGCCGCCGGACGACGACGCCGAGGCCGAAACCTTCGCCGCCCGCCGTAAGCGTCTGCAGAGCCAGCGCAAGAAATCGCGGCGCTCCTCGCGCTGGACCGCGATCATCCTGGTGCTGTTCGCCTTCAATGTGGCGGTGATCGGCGCGCGCCATGAGGTGGTGCGCTTCCTGCCGCAGACGGCTTCGCTGTTCGCGGCCATCGGCCTGCCCGTCAATCTGCGGCAACTCGCGTTCGAGGACGTGCGCATTACGCGCGACACCCAAGACGGCACGACTGTGCTGACCATCGAGGGCCAGATCACGAGCACCGCCCGCAAGCCGGTGGAAGTGCCGCGCCTGCGCTTTGCCGCGCGCAATGTGGCCGGACAGGAAATCTATACCTGGACCGCCAAGCCTGAGCGCAGCATTCTCGG
This sequence comes from Pseudolabrys sp., assembly GCA_029255525.1. GTDB lineage: Bacteria > Pseudomonadota > Alphaproteobacteria > Rhizobiales > Xanthobacteraceae > Pseudolabrys. Next base: position 178 of record JANLJK010000011.1, on the reverse strand, counting down.
CCCCGGCGAAAAGCTATCCTTCACCAGCCGTCTGGCCACGCCGCCGGCCGACGCCCACGACGTGATGGTGCGCTTCTTCACCGCCAACGACGCGATGGCCGGCGCGAAGTAGCGTTGCGTCACCGCTTTTCCGATTCAGTTTTCAAACAGCATCGTCATTCCGGGGCGGCCCGCAGGG
>JANLJK010000010.1 GCA_029255525.1 Pseudolabrys sp. | reverse complement strand
GCTCCGCGTCGGGATAGCCGACCCAGTGATAGAGGCAGCGGCGCTTGAGCGCGTCATGCACTTCGCGCGTGCGGTTGGAGGTGACGAGCACGATCGGCGGCGACGGTGCCTTCACGGTGCCCAATTCGGGGATGGTCACCTGGAAGTCGGCCAGTACTTCGAGCAAGAAAGCCTCAAAAGCTTCGTCGGTGCGGTCGAGTTCATCGATCAGCAGCACCGGCGGACCGTCCGGGTCTGGCTCCAGCGCCTGCAGCAGCGGCCGCTTGATCAGGAAACGCTCCGAGAAAATGTCGTGCTCGATGCGGGCGCGGTCGCCCTCGCCTTCCGCCTCGGCCAGCCGGATGGCGATCATCTGCGCGCCGTAATTCCACTCATAGACCGCGTTGGCGACGTCGAGGCCTTCATAGCATTGCAGGCGGATCAGCTTGCGACCGAGGGTCTGGCTCAGCACCTTGGCGATCTCGGTCTTGCCGACGCCCGCCTCGCCTTCGAGGAACAGCGGCCGCCCCATACGCAGCGCCAGATAGAGGACCGTCGCCAGCGAGCGGTCGGCGACATAGTCCGCCTTCGCCAGAAGGGCGACGGTGGCATCGATGGAGGTCGGGAGCGGCGTCAGCGTCATAAGGCGATCCTGGGGGCGGTCCTGGAAGGGGGACTTTATCGTACCGCGCAGGCGGCATACATGTGGGTATCAAAGCTGGGCCCGGCCAGCCAGGGATAGCCGCCAAAGGATAGCTGCCATGTCCGTGACCGAAATGCCGGAAAACGCCCTCCAACTGCCGGCGATCGACGCCGGGGTGCGGATCGGCCACGTGCACCTCAAGGTCGCCGACCTGCAGCGGGCGCTGGATTTTTACTGCGGCGTCCTGGGCTTCCAGCTCACCTTCCAGCGGCCGGGCGCCGCCTTCATCTCGGCCGGCGGCTACCACCACCATATCGGCCTGAACACCTGGGAAAGCAAAGGCGGCCACCCGCCCGCCCCGGGCACCACCGGCCTCTACCACACCGCCATCCTCTACCCGACCCGCAAGCTGCTGGCCGATGCCTTACGCCGGCTGATCGTCGCCAAGATCCCGCTCGAGGGCGCCAGCGACCACGGCGTCTCCGAGGCGCTCTATCTGCGCGACCCGGACGACAACGGGGTGGAGCTGTATTGGGACCGGCCCAAGGACGCATGGCCGACGATGCCGGACGGCTCGTTGCGGATGTATACGCATCCGCTCGACCTGCATGAGTTGCTCGGCGAGTTGGATCGGTAAGCGCGTCTCAGCGACCGCGCATCACGCGGCCGGCGTCGATGGCGGCAAGGTCCTTGCAGCCGGTGAGAGCCATCGTGACTTCCAGCTCGGCGCGCAGGATGCGGATGACATGCGCCACGCCAGGCGCGCCCGCCGCCGCCAAGCCATACATATAAGGCCGCCCCACCAGCACCGCCTTGGCGCCGAGCGCCAAAGCCTTGAACACGTCGCTGCCGCGGCGGATGCCGCCATCGCACAACACCGGCACGCGGTCGCTGACGGCCGAAGCGATTTCGCCGAGCACATCGATGGTCGCCGGCTGCGTGTCGAGCGTGCGGCCACCATGGTTCGACACGATGATGCCGTCGAAGCCCGCGGCAACGGCGCGTTGCGCATCCTCGGCCGTCATGATGCCTTTGGCCAGGAGCGGCAATTTGGTCAGCCCGCGCAGCCAGGCGACGTCTTGCCAGGTCGGCGCCGCTGCCAGCAACGGACCGCCGAGCAGCAACTGGCCGTTGCTCGCCGGCCGCATCGCCGGCTGGCGCATGCCGCGCAAATTCACCGACTCGAGGCCAGGCGGCAGCGCGAAGCCCGCGCGCTGCTCGCGGTTGCGGACGCCGGTGACTGGCGCATCGACGGTGAGCACCAAGGCCTGATAGCCGGCGGCTTCGGCGCGCCGCACCAGATCGGCGGTGAAGTCACGATCCGGCTGAATGTAGAGCTGAAACCACAAGGGCGTCGTGGCCTGGCTTGCAATGTCCTCGAGCGACACCGTCGCCTGCGTGCTGACCACCACGCCGGTCTGCATGGCGGAGGCGGCGACGACGGTGGCGATCTCGCCGTCCGGATCGTAGAGACGATGATAAGCGACCGGCGCGAGCAGGATCGGTGCGTCGAAGCGGCAGCCGAACAACGCGACCGCGGTGTTGCCGCCGCTCAGGTCCTCCAGCACGCGCGTGCGCAAGGTCAGCCGCTGATAGGCGGCGGCGTTCTCGCGCAGGGTCCATTCGTCGGCCGCGCCGCCGTCGAGAAAAGCCCAGGCGGCTGTGTCGACCCGCTCGCGCGCGAGGCGTTCGTAGTCCGCGACCGAAACGACGTCCGGTGGAATATGCTGCAGCTTGGCAAGCGGCCTGTCCATCGGCGGCCAAAAGGCCTCATCCGGCTCGTTCTGGCAAGCCCGCAAAAGAAAACGGCGGCGCGGGAGACCCGCGCCGCCGTCGAACGATTCCAAGGAAGCTCTAGGCGTTCGCCTTCGCCAGCGCCCGGCGGGCCAGCACGCCGACGAGATGCGCGCGATATTCGGCCGAGGCGTGGATGTCTTCATTCATGCCGGTCGCCGGGATCGTCAGACCCTCGATCGACTTGGCGGCGAAGCGCTTCTTCAACGCCTCCTCGAAGGTCTTGACGCGGAACACGCCGTTCGAGCCGGCGCCGGTCACCGCCACGCGGATGTCGGGGCCGCGCTTCGACACGAACACGCCGACCAGCGCGAAGCCCGAGGCCGGGTGCTTGAACTTCTCGTAGGCGCACTTCTTGGCGATCGGGAAGCTCACTTTGGTGATGATCTCGCCGTCTTCCAGCGCGGTCGAGAACATGCCGGTGAAGAAGTCGTCCGCCGCGATACGGCGCTTGTTGGTGATGATGGTGGCGCCGAGCCCGAGGCAGGCGGCCGGATAGTCGGCATTCGGATCGTTATTGGCGATCGAGCCGCCGATGGTGCCACGGTTGCGCACCTGCGGGTCGCCGACCGCGCCCGGCACCGCGGCCAGTCCCGGCATCGCCTCTTGCAGCACCGTCGAATTGGCGACGTCGGCGTGGCGCGTCATGGCGCCGATCACCACCGAACGGCCTTTGAGCTCGACGCCGGTCATGCCCTCGACCAGCGCGAGATCGACGAGCGCTGACGGGCTCGCCAGCCGCTGCTTCATCACCGGCAGCAGCGACTGCCCGCCGGCCAGGATCTTGCCCTCCGGATTGCGCGACAGAAGGCCCGCCGCCTGCCGCACCGTGGTCGGACGATGGAAAGTGAAGTTGTACATAGTCGTCTCCCGTTATTCTCTTCAAGCCGCCGCGCGCGGGGTCGCGCGCGAGAGCGCTGCCCAGACCGCGTTGGCGGTCGCGGGCATGGCGATTTGTTCGGTGCCGATGGCATCGGTGATGGCGTTGATCACGGCCGCCGGCGCGGCAATCGCGCCGGCCTCGCCGCAACCTTTGATGCCGAGCGGATTGGACGGCGCCCTGGTCTCGGTCGTCTCGACCTTGAACGACGGCAGGTCGTGCGCGCGCGGCATCGTATAGTCCATCATCGAGCCGGTCACGAGCTGGCCTTCCTTGTCGTAGACCACGCCTTCCAGCATGGCCTGGCCGACGCCCTGGGCGATGCCGCCATGCACCTGGCCTTCGACGATCATCGGATTGATGACGGTGCCGAAGTCGTCCACCGCGGTCCAATTCACGATCTCGGTCTTGCCGGTCTCGATGTCGATCTCGACCTCGGCGATATGACAACCGGCCGGGAAGGTGAAGTTGGTCGGGTCGTAGAAGGAGGTTTCCTTCAGGCCCGGCTCAAGTTCGGCGCCGGTAAACTTGTGCGCGATATAGGCGTTGAGCGCCACATCGCCCCATCCCACCGACTTGTCGGTGCCCTTGACGGTGAACTTGCCGTCCTTGAACTCGATATCGCCCTCCGCCGCTTCCATCATGAAGCCGGCGACTTTCTTGGCCTTGGCCTCGACCTTGTCGAGCGCCTTCACGATCGCCGACATGCCGACCGCGCCGGAGCGCGAGCCGTAGGTGCCCATGCCGAACTGCACCTTGTCGGTGTCGCCGTGCACGATCGAGACGCTGTCGAACGGAATGCCGAGACGTTCCGAGACGAGTTGGGCGAAAGTGGTCTCGTGCCCCTGCCCGTGCGCATGCGTGCCGGTGAGCACTTCGACGCTGCCGGTCGGGTTGACGCGCACTTCGGCCGATTCCCACAGACCAACGCCGGCGCCGAGCGATCCGACCGCCTGTGACGGCGCAATGCCGCAGGCCTCGATGTAGGTCGAGTAACCCAAGCCGCGCAGCTTGCCGTGGCGGGCCGCTTCGCGCTTACGCTTGCTGAAACCCTTCACGTCGGCGAGCTCCATCGCCTTCTTCAGCGAGGCGCCGTAGTCGCCCGCGTCATAGGCCATGATCACCGGCGTCTGGTGCGGGAAGCTCTTGACGAAGTTGCGCTTGCGCAGTTCGGCCGGATCGAGGCCCAATTCGCGCGCCGCCACTTCCACCAGCCGCTCGACCACAAAGGTCGCTTCCGGCCGCCCCGCGCCACGATAGGCATCGACCGGCACCGTGTTGGTGTAGACCGCATCGACCTCGCAATAGATTTGCGGGATGTCGTACTGGCCCGACAACAAAGTCGCATAGAGATAGGTCGGCACCGACGACGAGAAGGTCGACATATAGGCGCCGAGATTGGCAATGGTGTGCGCACGCAAGGCGAGGATCTTGCCGTTGGCGTCGAGCGCCAGCTCGGCATGGGTGACATGGTCGCGGCCATGCGCATCGGTAACGAAGGCTTCCGAGCGATCGGACGTCCACTTCACCGGCCGGCGCACTTTGCGCGACGCCCACAGGCAGACGACCTCTTCCGGATAGATGAAGATCTTCGAACCGAAGCCGCCACCGACGTCGGGCGCGATCACGCGCAGTTTGTGCTCCGGCGCGATGCCGACGAAAGCCGAGATCACCAGCCGCGCGACATGCGGGTTCTGCGTCGTGTTCCACAAGGTGAGCTGGTCGGTGCCGGAATCGTATTCGGCCAGAGCCGCGCGCGGCTCCATGGCGTTCGGCGCCAGCCGGTTATTGACGATGTCGAGCTTGGTGACATGCTTGGCGTTGGCAAAGGCGGTGTCCGTCGCCTTCGAATCGCCGAGCGACCATTCGTAGATCGTGTTCTTGGCGGCGATCTCATGGATCTGCGGGCCGGACTTGGCCTTGGCCGGATCGACCACCGCGGCAAGCACCTCGTAGTCGACCTTAACCTTCTCGGCCGCATCCTTGCCCTGCGCGACCGTCGCGGCGATCACCACCGCCACCGCATCGCCGACATGGTTCACCGTCGTCGCCGCCAGCGCCGGATGCGGCGCCATCTTCATCGGCGTGCCGTCCTTGGAATGGATCATCCAGCCGCAGATGAGGCCGCCGATCTTGTCATTGGCGAGATCAGCACCGGTGAGCACATCGATGACGCCCGGCATCTTCCGGGCCGCGCTGACGTCGATGCTCTTGATCTTGGCGCGCGCATGCGGGGACCGCACGAACACCGCGCGGGTCTCGCCCGGCCGCACCACGTCGTCGACGTATTGGCCCTTGCCGGTGATAAAGCGGAAGTCTTCCTTTCGGCGCACCGCCGCGCCGATACCCGTCGCGCTCATGGCGGTCTTCCTTCCCTTTAAGTTTTTGACGTTCTTATTCGGCGGCCTGGGCGGGGGCTCCCCCCTTGGCCATGGCCTTGGCTCCTGCTGCGATCGCCTTGACGATGTTGTGATAGCCGGTGCAGCGGCAAAGATTACCATCGAGCTGCTCGCGGATGGTGTGCTCGTCGAGATCGTTGCCCTTGCGGCGTACGATATCGAGCGCGGCCATGATCATGCCCGGCGTGCAGTAACCGCACTGCAGACCATGATGCTCGCGGAAAGCCTCCTGCATCGGGTGCAGCGGACCGTTCGGCTCCGCCAGGCCCTCGATGGTGGTGATCTTGGCGCCCTCACACTGAAGCGCGAGCGTGGTGCAGGACTTGGCGGCGATGCCGTCAATGTGGACGACGCAGGCGCCGCACTGGGACGTGTCGCAACCGACATGCGTACCGGTCAGCCGCAGGTTCTCGCGCAGGAATTGCACCAGCAAGGTGCGCGCTTCGACATCGCCGGTGACCGGTTTCCCGTTCACCGTCATGGACACTGACGGCATGCCTTCCTCCCAATTTCGGGGCCAAAGGCCCTTTTTCCGCCTCACCCGCCCGACGCGGGGACGGCTGAGCCCGAAATCGAGACGATTTCGGGCCAACTGTACCTTGGAACTGGATTAAGTTTGAACCCCCAGCGCCCGCCGGGTCAAGGGAGTCCAAAGACACAAATGCCACAAACTAAGGGCGAGCCGGTCAGCCGGCTGCAACCGCAGCGGCAAAACGCTGGAAGAAATCGTCCGCCACTTTCTTGGCCGCGCCGTTGATCAGGCGCTGCCCGAGCTGCGCGAGCTTGCCGCCGATCTGCGCCTCAACGTTGTAGGTCAAGAGCGTGCCGCCGTCCTTGTCGGTGAGCGCCACGGTGGCGCCGCCCTTGGCGAAGCCGGCGATGCCGCCGTCGCCCTCGCCGGAAATCTTGTAGCCGTTCGGCGGATCGAGATCCGTGAGCTGCACTTTGCCTTTGAAGCGCGCCTTCACCGGGCCGATCTTCTGGGTGGCAACCGCCTGCATCTCGTTTTCGCCGGTCATGTTGAGTTCCTCGCAGCCCGGAATGCAGGCCTTGAGCACCTCGACATCATTGAGCTTCGCCCACACGGTCTCGCGGCTGGCGGCCAGTTGAACCTCGCCCGTCATCGTCATCGCCATCGGCGTCGTCTCCTTCTCGAAAACCGGGTCCGTCGCGAACCCGGAGGCCGAACAGGCCTCCGCCGTGGGCTTTAAGCCCTTAGAGGCCCGCTGAAAAGAGCTTTGCACGCCCAAACGGGCACATTAAGTCTGTCCGCGAAGCAGACCGGACAACGAAGAGCGCTCCGAAGGGGAAGAATCATGCCGACGATCGTCACCGACGATAACTGCCCGATCCATGTCGAAATCGAGGGGCGCGCCGACGCACCCGTGCTGATGTTGTCCAATTCGCTCGGCACCGACCTGTCGATGTGGAACGACCAGGCCGGCGAATTCGCCAAGCACTTCCGGCTCGTGCGTTACGACCGCCGCGGCCACGGCAAGTCGGGTGCGCCGTCGGGCCCCTACTCCATGGAACGCTTCGGCCGCGACGTCATCGCCGTCCTCGACGCGCTCAATATCGAGAAGACCAATTGGTGCGGCCTGTCGCTGGGCGGGATGGTCGGCCAGTGGCTCGGCGTGAACGCGCCGCACCGGATCGAAAAACTGATCCTGTCGAACACCCACAATTATTACCCCGACAAGACCTTCTGGACCGGCCGCATCAAGGCGGTCGAGGAAAAAGGCCTCGCCCCGCTGGTCGACGCCAATATGCAGCGCTGGTTCACCGAAGGTTTCCGCGCGCGGGCGCCGGAGACGATGGCACGCATGACAGCCATGTTCCTCGCTACCGACCCGCTCGGCTATGCCGGCTGCTGCCACGCCATCGCGGCGATGGACTTCCGCGACAGCAATGCGCGCATCACCGCGCCCACTTTGGTGATCGTCGGCGCGCAGGACGCCGCCACGCCGCCGGCAACCGGCGAGGCCATCGCCGCGAAGATCAAGGGCGCACAGGTCGCGAGCCTGGACGCGGCACACATCTCCAATGTCGAGCAGCCGAAGCCCTTTACGGACACGGCGCTCAAATTCCTCCTCGGCTAAGGACAACACACACATGGACGAACGGGACCGCTACGAAAAGGGCATGGCGCAACGCCGCAAGGTGCTGGGCAATGCCTGGGTCGACAAGGCCAACGCCAAGAAGACCGCCTTCAACGAGGAGTTCCAGGATTTCATCACCCGCGCCGCCTGGGGCGAAGTGTGGACGCGGCCGCATTACGACGAGCGCACCCGCCGCGTTCTCGTCATCGGCACCATGCTCGCCATCGACAAGTGGGACGAGTTCCGCATGCATGTGCGCGCGGCGCTGACCGAAGGCGGCTTCACGCAGGACGACATCAAGGAAATCATCTTGCAGCAGGCGATCTATTGCGGCGTGCCGGCGGCCAATCATGCCTTCAAGGAAGCCGCCGAAGTGATCGCCGAGGTTGAGAAAAGCAAGTAGCCAACCGCCGGAACAATACGTCGCGCGCGTGGCTAGATCTTGCCGAGCGCGCGTGACACCGCGGTCAGTTTCTCCGTGACGATGGTCGTGTACTCATGCGCGATGAACCAGGCGAGACCGCCGCGCAGGCCCCAGAGCATCACGATCGCAATCAGGCGGTCCAGCGTGGGCATGGTCGTGCGACCCGCGCGGCGATGATCGCCGCTTAAGGATGAAGAGCCGAACTGGGAAAAGCGCGCGTTTCCGTCTCCGTCACGTCGGTGTCCAGCACCGGCGCGGCGGTAGCCTTGCTGCGTTCGGCGAGGCAGAGCGCGGTCGCCAGACAAGCGAGAATGAGCTGGATCGCATAATCGCGCACGATCTCGGCATTGCCTGAGCGCGCCGCGAGGCCGGCCGACAGGATGTTGAGGCCCACCACCAGGATGAGCGCGCCTTCCAGGAGATCGGCGTTAGCCTTGCCGCCGACGAACAGGCAACGGACGCGGTCGACGATGTGCCAGCCACACGCGGCGGCGGCGACGAGCTTCACGGCGCCGAAGAAGGCGGCGAGCTTCAGGAGACCGATCGGGCCAAGACCGACCAGACGGCCGACGGCGAAGATGTAATCGGAACGCCAGACCTCTTCGAGGCCGTAATTCGGCGAGGTGAGGATGCGCAGGGCGTCGTAGCCCCAGATCAATGTGAAGTAGAGGCCGATCGCCAGGATGATCGCGGTCGCCGCGCTCGAGAATTTCTGCATGGTCGCCTCCCAAACTAGAGGAACCACGCGTATTCGTTTCAACTGCCGATTACAAAAGAAACCAAAACTTTACCTTACTTGTTAGCCGCTTAACCAAGCTGCCTGTGAATTCTGTGCATCGTTTGCCCGCATTTCGAGGTTTTTCGCATCACTCATCTGCGCTACATCCTTAACAAACGAGCGCACGCTAAAGGCGAGCAGGCGACGCGCATTGCAATGAGACGAGATTGCTCGCGCCGGTCGCGGACGACGGTCCACCCCTGCCCTCATGCTCAGCTTGATGCTCTCGCTAAACGGTCTGCGGAAGACTGGATAAGCCGCAGATCACCTCGTCTTTCGCGCGCGCCTGCACGCATGAAGCCAGGAGCGCGGCGATCGGCAATTGATAGGTCAGATGGACATCGATCTGTTCGCTGCTGCCGTCGTTCTTCTTGCGGATACACCGGCACTGATGCCGACCGCCTTCCAAGCCGACGTGCTGCAGAATAATGAGCGCACGATCGACACATGCGCAGTCGGCAACGTAATGGCGCCAGTCCTTATGCTCGGCCGGCGCCCAACTGTAGGTGTCGTAGTCCATCCAGCGCGGCATGGCGTCTATTTCCGCCATGCCGATGCAGACAAGGTTTTCCTGGCTGCGCCGATGGCGCGCGCTCGAAACCACGCTGATCTGCCGCTTGATCTGATCTTCGGTCACGACGATCTGAAACAATCGCAAGGCGAGGAATATCTGTTGCAGGGAGAAGGGTAAAAGCTTGCCCATCGTCACGCGCGTCCCCGCCAGTTCGAAGACGATGTGACCATCGATCGATTTTATGTATTCGAAGTATCCCGCCGTGGCGACGATCGCACCGGAATCGGTGTTCTCCCCGATCAAGAGCGACCCGCGTTGCAACGCCTTGCGGATCGTCGTGACGGAGGGCACCGGCAGCGTGTCGGTCAGCGTGCTTTGGTAGAAATCCCAAAGCCTCCTTTCGTCGCCTGCCCCCGCTCCGCGCAGCGTTAGATTTAAAGTCGCCATCGCCCCGCCCACTTTACGTCAGTCAAATGCAACCTTAGATTACATTTACTCAGACCCAGGCATCAAAGGATTTTCACATAAGCATATGATAAATATAGGGAATAATAGATTTTATGATCCAAATTGAAACTTTGTTGCATCTTGCACGTTTTGTGATATAAGCATTCAAAGTCCGATTTGGAGACGAGGGCTTCCCATGCCGAGAGCAGTCAGGACGCAGGCTGACATTCAGCTTGTCGCGATCGAGGCCATGCGCGCGATGGACGTGCTTCCCGAAAAGAACTGGAAGGAATTCATGGGCCTCGCCGTCACGGCCGGGTTATCCCTCCAGGCCATCGCCGAGGCATTGCCCTGCGCCCCTTCGACCGTATCGCGATGGCATGCCGGCAAATCCGTTCCGCCTCAATTCGCGCGCGTCCCCATGAAGGACCTGCTGGTCAGGCTGGCGGAAGAGCGACGGCGATAAGCGGCGCGCGCCCCCGACAATCTAACCGCCCCGGCCCTCGCGAAACGCTTGCGGCGTCATGCCGGTCTGCTTGCGGAAGAAGCGCGTGAAGTGCGACGGGTCGGAGAAGGCGAGATCGTAAGCGATCTCGTGGATCGCCTGGCTCGTGAACACCAACTGACGTTTGGCCTCGGTCAGAACACGCTGGCGGATAAGATGGCCGGGCGTAACGCCGGTGGCGCGCTTGACGTGGTCGCTCAGGCGGTCCGGCGTCATCGCCAAGTTCGCGGCGTAGAAGCTCACGCTCCGCTCCGTCCGGTAGTGGTGCTCGATCAACCGACGCAACTGATCGACCTGCGCGTCGGCCCGGGTCAGCGTGACGGCGCCTGAGCGCGCCCGGCTCACCGCCAGCCGCACCACCTCGATGGCGATGAGCGCAAGCAGCGCGCGCATCGCAAGACGATAGCCCTCGCGCGCCAGCAACCCTTCGTCATGCAAATCGGCGCACAGAGCCGACAGGCGGCGCGTCTCGCCGGCATCGGCCAGCGGCACCACCGGATCGGCGGCGCCGACCGCCTTCAGCCGCGCCATCGCTTCGGCGGACTGATCGCCAAGCGCATCGGCCACATCCTCGGTGAAGGTCACCACCCAGCCGTCGGTCACCCGCGGCGTGAAGCGGAAGCCATGCGCCGTGGTCGCCGGCACCAGGATGGCGGCGGGCGCGGTAAACGGCACGGTCGCCGTCTCGAAGATCATGTCGCCGCCGCCCTTCTCGATCAGCAGAAGCTGCGACAGGTTGCGATGGCGATGCGCCCTAATGGTCCACTCACGCGCCGAGGAACGGCTCGATCGTCTCGCCCTCGGTGAAACGCCCGAGGCG
>JANLJK010000009.1 GCA_029255525.1 Pseudolabrys sp. | reverse complement strand
GCTGCTCGGCGCGTAAAGCCCGGAGACGATGTTGAACAAGGTCGTCTTGCCGGCGCCGTTCGGACCGATAATGGCGAATATCTCGCCTTCCTTCACATTGAAAGATACATCTGCCAGCGCGGTGAGGCCGCCGAAGCTGATGCTGATGTTCGTTGCCGTCAGCATGCTCATTTCCGTCCGAAGCGGGCCGTGAGAGCGGGGACGATGCCGGCCGGTAGGAAGATCATGACCAGCATCATCACGAGGCCGAGCGCGATGTGCTCGTAATCGTGAAACACGGTGAGGAGCTGCGGCAGCAGCACCAAGACGGCCGCGCCGACGATGCTGCCGAAGATCGAGCCCAGGCCGCCCAGCACTGCCATGGTGACGAACTCGATCGAGCGCAGGAAACCGGCGGTCATCGGTGTCACCAGTCCGTCGAACAATGCGAGATAGGCACCGGCGACCGCGGCGTAGACGGCGGAGATGACGAAGACGACGAGTTTGTAGCGCGCTACATCGATGCCGAGCACGCGCGCGGCAGTCTCGCTGTCGTGGATGGCGCGCAGCGCCCGGCCGGTGGGGCTGGCGATCAGGTTGGCAGCGATCCAGGCGCCGATCACCAAAGTGATGCCGGAGACCCAATACCATGTGCGCGCGCCGCTCACCCGCCAGCCGAACAGCTCCAGCCGGGGCACCGGCATGCCGTCCGGCCCGCCGGTGAAACCGGCCTCATTGGTAAAGACCATGGCGATGAGCAGGCCGAGGCCGAGCGTCGCCACCGCGAGATAATGACCGCGCAGGCGCAGGATCGGCCGCCCGACCAGGAAGGCCATCACGGCGGCGGCAGCGGCCCCGATGATCAGTGCCGCCCATGACGGAATGCCAAAATGCGTCGGACCAACCGCGACGGCATAAGCGCCGATGCCGAAGAAGCCGGCATGACCGAGGCTGACCTGGCCGGCGAAGCCCATCAGCAAATTGATACCGACGACGGCGAGCGCGAAGATTGAGACCAGCGCGGCGATGCGCAGATAAAACAAGGTCGGCAGGATCAGCGGCAGCACGGCAACGATGACCGCGAGCAACACGACCACGGAATAGGGGCTGTCGAAGAAGCGACGCATCATCGAGTTTCTCTTTCGTGACGCTGCCTCATGTCCCGCTCATTCCCGCGCAAGCGGGAATCCAGCGTTGAATCTGCGCCAATCTGAAATGGCCGCGCTGGGTCCCCGCTTTCGCGGGGACGAACGGAGGATGGGGTGCAACGGAACGAAGGCAACATTGCTACACGCGCTCCACACCGGCGCGGCCGAATAGGCCCTGCGGCATCGCGAACAGCACCAGCAGGATGACGATGAAAGCGATCGCATCCTTGTAGCCCGACGAGATGTAGCCAGCGCCAAAGGCCTCCAAGAGCCCAACGGCGAGGCCGCCGACCACGGCGCCCAAGGGATTGCCCATGCCGCCCAGCATGGCGGCGGCGATGCCTTTGAGA
>JANLJK010000008.1 GCA_029255525.1 Pseudolabrys sp. | reverse complement strand
GTGTCGTAATGTGCAGAACCGGCGAGCCGGCGGTCAGTGCTTCAACCTTCGAGCCCGCGGCATTGCCGGCCGCCGTGCCGGTCGAGGTGATGGCGACGCCGAGCGAGCGCGACACGCGCGCATAGGCGTCCGCCATGTTCATGGCGCCGGCCTCGCCGCGCGCCGGCACGAAGCGGATGCGGCCGTGGCGCGCGATGGCGTCCAAGATGGGCATGTTGTGGATCGAGATCACGCCAAACACGGTGGTGACGCCCATGTCGGCAAGCGCCCGCGCAATGGCGTCGCCCACCGGCTCCATTGGCGCAGCATTGTCGTGTGTGTTGGCGCGTTCGGCGGTGACGACTGAGAGTTTCATCAGGTATTGGCCCGGTGCTTAGATGGAGCGCGAGACGCCGCCCGAAACTTCGAGGCTGGCGCCCGTGATGTAGCTGGCGGCAGGTGAGCCCAGGAAAACGATGGCGCGCGCCGGCTCATCCGGCGTGCCCAGGCGTCCGAGCGGAATGTGCTTGTCGCGCGCGAGCGCGCTGAACCATTGCTCGCGCGTCTGCGTTTTGTCGGTGCGCGCCTCGAAGCGGCGCTGCCATTGCCCTGAGTCGACGAGGCCGAGCAGGATCGAATTGACGCGGATGCGCGGTGCGAATTCGGTCGCGAGCGACTTCAACAGGTTCTGCACGCCGGCGCGCGCCGCCGAGGTGCAGACCATATGCGGTTCCGGCTGCAGCGACAGCAGCGAATTGACCGCGACGATGGCGGGCGAGGGCGCTGCCTCCAACAACGGCTTGAAGGCGCGGATCGGCAGCACCTGGCTGAAGAACTTGAGTTCCAGTTCTTCGCGCCATTGCGCATCGGTGGTGTTGGCGAAGGTCGACATGCGGCCCTGGCCGGCATTGTTGACCAGGAGATCGAGCTTGCCGCCGGCCCAGGCCGAGACCTTGGCCGCGAAGGCATTGACGGCCTCGGCATTGAGCACGTCGCAGGTTTCGGCGAGCAGCGCGCCGGGATTCACCGCCTCGAGCTGTGCCTTGGCGGCGGCCAGACGATCAGCGTCGCGTCCGCAAATGGCGACACGCGCGCCTTCGCCAAGCAAGAGCTTGGCGGTGGCAAGACCGATGCCCGAGCTTCCGCCGGTGACCACGGCAATTTTGTCGTTCAGCCCAAGATCCAAGGCTCTGTCCTCAACCGGCAACGCGCGAGGAGGCGCGCTGCGGGCGGCTTGCGGGTTTGTTCTCGGTACGCGGAGTCAGTGCGGCAGGGCCGCGCCAGCCGAGCCGCTGCGAAATCTCCGCGGCGGCGGCCTGCACATGATTGGCGATCTGGCCGCGACGGGCGGCACCGGCGAAGTCGGCGGCATGGCCGCTGACATTGAGCGCGGCGACCGGCATGTTGGTGGCATCGAAGATGGCAGCGGCGACCGAGCTGATGCCGGCTTCGTAGTTGCCGTCGCTCCAAGCAAGGCCGGCGGCGCGGTCGGCGTCCAACTGCGCGTGCAACTGCGCCAGCGTGACCGAGGTGTGCGGTGTCACCGCTTTGAGCGCGGCGCCGGCGAACATGCGGTCGACGCGGTCGGACGGCAGATGCGCGAGGATGATGCGGCCCATATTGGCGGCATGCGCGGGCAGGCGGCTGCCGATGCGGATGTTGCTGGCGAAGGAGTGGTTCGGCACGCGGCGGACGAGATAGACGATCTCGTGATCGTCGAGCACGCCGAGATGCGCCGACAGGCTCAGCGACTCCGCGAGCCGCGTCAGCACTGGCACCGAGGTCTGCACCAGATCCTCGGAGAAGAAGGCCTGCGCGGTGAGCCCGATCAGCCCGACGCCGATGCGCCAGCCCTGGCCCTCGGGGCGCAGCTCGATGAAGCGTTCGGATTCCAGGGTGTGCAGCAGGCGTAGCAAGGTGGTGCGGTTGATGCCGAGCTCGCGCGCGGTCCTCGACATGTTGGTGACGCGGTCGCCTTCGGCGATGTGGCGCAACAGGCGCGCGGCGCGCTGCACCGGCGGCGAGATGTAAAGGTCTTCGCCACGCTCTTCACTGTCGACGACGACGTGCTTGTCAGCCATGGCCGTGCTCGATCAACTCGTTGAGGAGGTCCGCCACGGCGACCGGGTCTTCCTGCGGCAGCGCGTGGCCGGCATGGGGAATTTCGTGATAGCCGGCACCATGCGTCAGCGCGTCGTATGCGGCGCGGGCATTGGCCGGTGGGGTGATGACGTCTTGCGCGCCGACGGCGACGAGCGTGGGTGCGTCAATACGGGCAGCATCAGCGAGCAGGTCGCCGGCCCCTAAGGCGCGCACGGCTTGCGCGTAGCCGGCCGGATTGACCGCGGCCATGGCGTCGCGCACGCCGACCAGAACCTGCGGTTTGCGCTCGGGCTCATAGACCAGACGCGCGGCGCGCTTGGCGGCGAAGGCCTCCGGCCCCATCTCGTTGATTTCGTCGATGCGTGCCTGCACGGCGGGCGGCAAAGCCGCGCCCGGCGCCACTTTGTAGCCCAGCGCCGGCGACAGCAGCGCGAGTTCGGCCACGCGGGCCGGATAGGTCGCGGCGAAGCTTGCGGCGAACAGACAGCCGAGCGAATGGCCGGCCAGCACGATGCGCGTGATGCCAAGCGCATCGAGCAGCCGTGCCAGCGCGGCCGCGTAATCGCGCGGGGCGGGCGAAGCCGCAGCGAGCGGCTGCGACGTCGCATAGCCCGGCGCATTCCACGCAATGACATCGAGCGCGGGCGGCAGCGCCGCCATCAGCCCCTTGTAGCTGCCGGCATTGCTGCCGATCCCGTGCAGCAGCACGAGCGGCAGCCCATGCCCGCGGCCGGGACGCCGCAGGAAGCTGATGCCAGCGGCGTAGCCCGGCGTCGCCCGCGCGATGTCGGCGTGTACGGTCATGGCTGTGACGGGGGCGGGGCGTCGAGTGCCTTGGGCACGTAATGCAGCACGCGCGTCTCGATGCTGGTCACGGCCCAGTACATCACGATGCCGATTACAGTCAGCAGGCCGATGGCGTCGAACACCATGGCGGTATTGGCCTGGCCCTGGCCGAAGCTGATGAGATAGCCGAGCCCGATCTCGCCGCCGACCAGTTCACCCACGGTGATGCCGATCACGGCCAACGTCGCGCCGATGCGCAGGCCGGCCATCAGGTTCGGCATCGAGAAGGGCAGCATGATCTTCAAAAAGATCTTCGTCTTGCTCATGTTGTAGGCGCGCGCGAGGTTGACCAGATCGCGGTCCATGATGCGCATGGCCTGCAGCACGTTGACGAGGATGGGGAAGAACACCACCAGGATGGTGACGATCAGCTTGGGCCAGGCGTTGTAGCCGAACCACAGGATGAACAGCGGCGCGAAGGCGACCTTGGGCGCGATCTGCAGCGCGAGGATGTAAGGCGAGAGCACCTTCTCCCAGGTCGGCAGCAGACCCAGCGCATAGCCGAACACGGCGCCGAGCAGGCCGCCGAGGACGAAGCCCAGGATCGACATCGACGCGGTCGAAATGAAGTGCTTGAGCAGGTTCTCCTGGAACCACATGCGCACCATCTCGCCCCACAGGTCGGAGACGCGCGGGATGATGTATTTCGGCACGCCTAACATCGGCGGGAGATACTGCCAGGCGACCAGTACGACGACCGCGAGGGCGAGGCTGGCGAGCGGCACCGCCGCGCCGCGCCACCACCCGCCCCGCGCCATCACGGCGCGGAGCGGAAGGCGGTCGCGATTAGCGGGGCCGGTCGCCTCGTTTGACATCACGGTGCTCACGTTCGTTACTTGACGAAGTTGTTGGTGTAGAGGTCTTCGACCGGAACAGCAGACTGGATGATGTTGTTCTCGACGTAGAACTTCTGCACCGTCTTGAGACGGTTAGGATCGAAGGTGCCGAGCGCCGAGGCCGGCGTAGTCTCGTACACTTCCTTGACGTAACGGCGCAGGATGCGCTCGAGGTCGGCTTCCTTGCCGGCATGCTGCGGCACCGCCGCGACATAGTCCTTCACCGCCGCGGCCGGATCGGCCATGCAATCGCGCAGCGACTGCATCACCGCCTTGACGAAGCCGCCGACGGCCGCCGGACGCTCTTTGATCATCTTGTCGGAACTCAGGATGGCCTGAGCCATCGCCGGGAAGGTCTTCTCGATCGGGAAGTAGTCGAGCGCAACGCCGCCTTGCTCGATGGTGTCCGCCCATTCCGGCGTCGCCATGATGCCGTCGAGCGACTTCGCGATCATCAACTGAGTCACGCCGGCCGGGCCGACGGCCTGGATTTCCAGGTCAGCGCGCTTGAGGCCCGAAGCCGCGAGCACGGCAAGCAGGGCGTAGTAGCCGGTGTCCTGATAGCCGATGACGCCGAGCTTCTTGCCCTTGAGGTCGGCGATCGACTTGACGCCGCTTTCCTTGCGGGTGACGAGCTGGAACAGCGGGTGCGAGCCGAGCTGCGCGACCGCGCGCACCGGCAGATCGTTCGGGCGCACGATCATCGAGGTCTCGCCGAGGCCGCCGCCGAGATCGGCATTGCCGACGCCGACCTGCTTGGCGACATCCGCGCCGCCGCGGCCGGTCTGGAAGGTCACCTCGACATTGTTCTTCTCGTAATAGCCGCGCTTGAGCGCGATGTGGAACGGCATGAAGGCCGGCAGGAACGAGGGAGCAGGGAAAAGATAGGTGACCTTCTCAGGCGCGGCGAAAGCGGGGCGGAAAGCCGTGGCGGCGAGAAGGCCACCGAGGGCGGTACGACGGGTAATGTTCATTTCACTGTCTCCCTGATGATAGCTGCGTAAATGTTGATGATGGTCGTTTCAGATCGGTTCCGCGATGCGGGCGTAGAAGGTGTCGACGTCCTGTTGGGCGCTGGCCTGCATGCGTTTGTTGCGGTGAATGGTCGCCTCGGCGTCTTCGATGGCGCCGGCTTCGCCGACGCGGCGTGAAGCGTCCTGCACGAATTTGCAGCGCTCGAAGCGACGCGTGCCGAAAGCGGTGAGCACGGCGGGAATGTCGGTGGCGCCGTCGAGCATCTCGGCGAGCAGCACGGCATCTTCCAGCGCCATCGCGCCGCCCTGGCCCATGAAGGGCGAGGAGGAATGCGCGGCGTCGCCGATGAGCACCACACGGCCGCGGCTCCACGGCAGCGGCAGATGCACTTCCTCGACCGATGTGTAGAACACCTGCTCGGGCTGCGTGATCTCAGCGAGCAGCGCTTCGGTAGGGCCTTTGAAGGCGGCAAACTTCGCGCGCATTTCCTTGGCCCAGGTGTCGCGCGGATAATATGGCTTGCCGGGCTCGCGGGTGGTGCCGAACATGTAAAGCTCGTCGCGGCTGATCGGCATGATGCCGAGCCGCGTGCCGACGCCCATCAGCATGATCTTTTCATCGATGCTCGCCGGCTTTTTATGCGTCGAGCGCCAGACGCCGAAGCCGGTGTAGGTCGGCTCCAGCGCGCCGAAGAGATGCGTGCGAATCTGCGAGCGGATGCCGTCGGCGCCGACCAGAAGATCGCAGGTGAGGGTGCTGCCGTCCGACAAAGTGAGGGAGACCGGCCGCGCCGGATCCTTGTCGTCGATCGCCGTCACCGTCACGCCCAGCCGAACCGTAACGCCCTGGCGTTCCAGCGCTGAGGCGAGCACGCGATGCAACTCCACGCGACGCATGCCGACGATGGCCGGAATGGTATCGCCGATCTGCGGATAGATGGTGCGGGTGATCTTTTCGCCGTCGGCGGTCAGATAGAGATTGCCACCATCGGGGCTGACCCAGCCGCTTTGGCGGATGTCGTCGAGCACACCCAGGCGGTCGAGCGCCTGAAGGCCGTTGCAATAGATGAAGAGGCCGGAGCTCAAGGGTGTCCAGCGCGCTTCACGCTCGATCAATGTCGTCTTGATACCGCGCCGGGCGAGCGCGATCGACAGCGCCGATCCCGCTATGCCGCCGCCGACAATGACGACACCGTTCTTCATGCGTCGAGCCGGTTGTCGATGTGAAGGGCGTGGAAGAGATGCTTGACGATCTCGCTGGCGCGCTGGGTCGCGACGCGCGCGATCGGATTGTTGCGGTCGGGCAGGCCGACGTCGATTTCCTCGACGATGCGGCCGGGGCCGTCGCTCATCACCAGGATGCGGTCGGACATCGCTACCGCTTCCGAGAGATCGTGGGTGATGAGCAAGGTGGTGAGGCCGGAGCCGGCAATCGTTTCGGCAAAGCTCTTTTGCAGGACGAGCTTCGTCTGCGCGTCGAGCGCCGAGAAGGGCTCGTCGAGCAGCACCACATCGGGATCGATGGCGAGCGTGCGGGCGAGAGCAGCGCGCTGCCGCTGGCCGCCGGAGATCTGGTAGGGGTAACGGTCGGCGAAATCGGTGAGGCGACAGCGCTTGAGTTCGCGCAAAGCGCGTTCGCGGCGCTCAGCGGCGCTCATCGAGCGGGCTTCGAGGCCGAACTCGACATTATGCAGCACCGTGCGCCACGGCAGCAGCAGGTCCTTCTGCAGCATGAAGCCGACGCTGGAATTGGGACCATTCACCTCGATGCCGCGCAACGACACCGTGCCCTCGCTCGGCCGGTCGAGACCGGCGACCAGGTTCAGCAGGGTGCTCTTGCCGCAGCCCGACGGGCCGACGATCGACACGAATTCGCCCTGGCGGACGTCGAAAGAGAGATTGCGGACGGCAGTGAAGGGTGGCGCGCCGGCGGTGCGCCCGGGAAAGCGGCGGGCAACATCCTGTAGCTGCAAGACCTGTGTCGTTCGGTTCAGCACTGCGGTGAGGCTCCCTGTCGCCCTGTTCGCATATGAACAAGCAGTTCGTATTTTGTACAGTTCAAACCTGAACAGCCGATGGAGTCAATCCAGGCAGCGACTTAATTTTGAGCATGATGTGCATCATTCGACGGCGATTTTGCTGCGATGCAATGGGCCTTTTGGTGCTGTGGACGTGTCAGTGCCGCTGACGTTTTGCCAACAATTTCGGTATGTCCCTGTTTTTCGGCTTTCGCTGATTTGTTTTGTCTGGTATACGATGTTTTGTAGGTAAAACATTTGCGGTTTTTGATGCCGATGGCGAAGCGCCGTGACAAAATGTCCGAGACCCCAAAACCCGCTGCCGCGGCGGGTGAGGCGGACTTGTCGGCGCGCTATCTGGTGCCGGCGCTGATCCGCGGCCTCAATATTTTGCAGGAATTGTCGGGCGAGCGGCGCCGGATGACCCTGTCGGAAGTGGCCGCCGCGCTCGGCGTGACGCGGTCGTCGGCCTACCGGCTGCTCTTCACCCTCGGCCACATGGGTTTCGTGGCCTTCGACACCGATACCAAGACTTACGTTCTCGGCCCCCAGGTCCTCCGCCTCGGTTACGGCTATCTCGCGTCGCGCGATATCGTCGAAGTTGCGATGCCGCATCTCGTTCGCCTGCGCGACCGCACCGGTTGGTCGGCGCATCTCGGCGAACTGCACGGCCGCGATATCGTTTATCTCGCGCGTGTCGCCACACGGCGTTCGATCGCCTCGACCGTGCATGTCGGCACGCGGCTACCGGCACGCTTCACCACCATGGGCCGTATTCTCCTGGCGGGCCTCTCTGCTGAAGAGGTGAGGGAACTCTACCGCGACGAGCCGTCGACCGGCGGCAAGACGCCGGGCACTTTGGCCGGGCTGATCGAGCAATTGGCCGAGGATCGCGAAACCGGCGTCGTGGTGCAAAACTCCGGCTACGAGCCGGGCGTTGCCAGCATAGCGGCGCCGATCCACGACATGACCGGTCATGTCGCCGCCGCTATCAACATCTCGGCGGTGGCTCTGTTGACCAACGACACTGAACTCTATGGCCCGTTGAAGGCGGAAGTGGTCGCCGCGGCGGAAGCAATTTCACGGGATCTCGGCCATCAGGCCGCAGATGTCGATGGCAAGGATCTGCCGCCCGCGCGGCGGTCCGCAACGTAAGTACGACAACAACGCAAGCTACAACAGGAGTAGGACATGGACGACGTCACCCGCCAGAAGCGTTCCTGGGATCGCCCGGAAGGCGCCTCTTTCGAAGATTGGATGAAGAGCCGCGTCGCCCGCGTGAGCGAGCGTCAATATGACTGGAACGCGCTCAAGTTCCAGGCCGACTTCGATCCGAAATATCGCCGCGCGCAGAAGCGCTTCATCGGCACTGGTGGCACCGGCGTCGCCAAGGATTCGAACGTGATCCCGGCCGAGCACTTCACGCTGTCGAACATGATCATCCCGCCGGGCGGCGAAGGCCCGATGCATCTGCACGTCGACGCCGAAGAGGTGTTCTTCGTCATCCGCGGCAAGGTCAAGGTGATGGCGGAAAAGGACGGCGAGTACTGGGAAGCCGTGCTCGGCGAGCGCGATTGCATCTCGGTGCCGCCGGGCGTGTATCGGGGCGAGGTCAATATCGGCGATGAGGATGCGATCATGATGGTCCTGATCGGTTCGCCGAAGCCGATCACGCCGACCTATCCGCCGGAGCATCCGCTCTCCAAGGTCAAGCGCTGATAGATCCACGGCGGTGGCGCCGACACTGCGGCGCGCCGGCCTTTGTTCGTCTTCAACGGGCGGCGGCACGCGTAATAGCGGCCGCCGATTTCAGGGAGTTACGTATCATGTCGTTGATTGGGATCGACGCCGTCGTTTTCGGCGTCGCCGACATGGCCGAAGCCAAACGCTTTCTCGAGGATTGGGGTCTCGCCCAAGTGTCGGCGACGGCCGACAAGCTCGTCTACCGGACGCGTGACGGCTCCGAGGTGATCGTGCGGCCGAAGGATGCTGCCGATCTGCCGCCGGCGATCGAACAGGGCAACACCGTGCGCGAGGTGATCTGGGGCGCGGAAAATCAGCAGGAGCTGGACAAGTCGCTGGCGACGCTGAAGACGGTGGAAAGCTTCGCCACCGGCGCCGATGGCCTGCCACGCGTCAAGGATCCGAACGGCCTGAGCCTGGCGTTCCGTGTCAGCAAGCGCACGCCGATGGTCATCAAGCCGACGCAGCCGAACGGTCCCGGTTCGCATCAGCGTGTCGACGAACGCTCGCCAGTCTATACCCAGGCTCACCCGGTCAATATTGGTCACGTGGTGTTGTTCGCCAACGACTTTGCCGCCATGCGCGCCTTCTACACCGAGAAGCTCGGCTTCACGATCAGCGACGAATATCCGGGCCACGGCGTGTTCATGCGCTGCCAGGTCGTCGGGGTGCATCACAACACCTTTGTACTCAACCGTCCCGGCAAGCCGGGCATCAACCACGTCGCCTTCACCGTCACCGACATCCATGAGGTGATCGGCGGCGGCCTCGCGATGAGCCGGAAAGGCTGGAAGACGGAGATCGGTCCCGGCCGGCATCCGATCTCGTCGGCCTATTTCTGGTACTTCGAGAACCCGCTCGCGGCGCCGCTTGAATACTATGCGGACGAAGACTTCTGCACCGAAGCATGGAAGCCGCAGACCTTCGAGCGCAAGCCGGAGCTGTTCGCCGAATGGGCGGTCGCCGGTGGCATCGACGGCACGACCCGTCGTCAGGCACACGGCATCGATAAGAGCGGCCGCGGTCATGCCTGAGGTACAACCGTGACGCCCGATCTGCGGCGCTTCGTGGCGGTGGACGTGCACCGGCGGCGGTCGGGCCGCTGCCCGGTGCGCGTGCATGCGCTCGGCACCGGCGAGACCTTTGAAATCAAGCCGTTAGCCGACGGCTTCCTCGATATCGCGACCGGCACGACAGTGCGCGGCACGGCGGACCAGATCGTGCCGTCGGACGGGCAAGGCCCGATCGATATCGTGCTGGTCGGCGACGTCTTCTTCGAAGGCGTCGAGCGGGCGAACGACGAGCCGTTCTCCGGCCGCGCCGGCGGCGGCGCGTCGGTGACGATCTACGACCGACATCGGGACGACTATTTCCAATACGCGGTGGTCGCCCCCGGCGATGCCACCTGAAGGATGAGCATGACGCAGCGATTTTCCGGAAAACGCATTGTGATCACCGGCTCGGGCCGGGGCCTCGGCTTCGCCTTCGCCGAGCGCCTGGCGCGCGAAGGCGCCAGCGTGATCATCGCTGAAATCGACGCGGCGTTGGGCCGCGACGCCGAAGCGAAGCTGAAGGCACAAGGCTTCGACGCGCGTTTCGTCGAGACCGACATTTCCTCGGAGGCCTCGGTCGCCGCGATGGCGAAGATCGCCGCCGAAGGCTGCAATGACATTCACGGCGTCGTCGCCAATGCCGGCTGGGCTAACAATGTCGGCGGCAAATTCTACGACGAGATCACCCCCGAGGTGTGGGATCGCATGATGGCGATCAATGTGCGCGGCACTTGGCTGACGATCCGCGCGCTCGGACCTTTGATGAAGGACGGCGGCTCGATCGTCACGCTGTCGTCCGACACGATCTATTGGGGCGCGCCGAAACTTCTGCATTACGTCACCAGCAAATCCGCCATCGTCGGCATGACGCGCTCGCTGGCGCGCGAATTCGGCGAGCGCATGATCCGCGTCAACTGCCTCTTGCCCGGCCTGACCATGGGTGAGGCGACGAAGGACATTCCGGAGACGCGCTGGAACGATTACGCCTCGCGTACGATCCTGAGGCGCATCCAACAGCCGGACGATCTCGACGGCGTGGTGGCGTTCCTCATGTCGGACGATTCAAAATTCATCACCGCCCAGACGCTCGCCGTCGACGGCGGTTTCTCGATGCACTGACGCTCTGTACGAAGGGATTAAGCCATGGCGAAACTGAAAATCGGCATCAATGGTGGCGGCATCGGCGGCTTGGCCGCGGCGATCGCGCTGCGTCAGGCCGGCCACGATGTCGAGGTCTACGAGCAGGCGTCGAATTACAGCCGCATCGGCGCCGACATCAACCTGACGCCGAACGCGGTGCGCGCGGCGCAGACGCTCGGCGTCGTCGATGCGCTTGCGGAAACCGCGGCGCGGCCGACCCACCGCATCAGCCGCACCTGGGACACCGGCGAGGAGACCTCGCGCCTCGGCATGGCCGACGAGGCCGAAGCCAAATACGGCGCGCCGCAGTTCACCATTCACCGCGCCGATTTGCTCAACGCGCTGCGCAAGCAAGTGCCGGACGAGATCGTGCTGCTCGGCCACCGCGTCACCGCGGTCGACACGTCCGGCGACAAGCCGGTCGTCCGCTTCGAGAACGGCACCTCGCGCGTGGTCGATGTGCTGGTCGGCGCCGACGGCATTCATTCGATGACCCGCGCGGCGCTGTTCGGCCCCGAGCATCCGAAGTTCACGGGCCTCGTCTCGTATCGCGCGGTGTTTCCTCGCGCCAAGGTCGCCAACCTGCCGAATCTCGACGCTTTCACCAAATGGTGGGGACCGACGCCGGATCTGCAGATCGTCACGTTCCCGCTCAA
>JANLJK010000007.1 GCA_029255525.1 Pseudolabrys sp. | reverse complement strand
GCCAGAAATCAAACGTCCCGCCCTCAGCATGGAAGTCCGCGCCGCGCTGGCGCTCGCGCCCATCCTGCGCCCGATTGTGCGGACCAATGCGCAGGCCATTGAATTCCTGCTCAGCCTTGCTTACATCCCAGCGCGCTACGACAGCTCGATCTGGTCGGGCGGCGCGCTGCCCGGCGGCTTCGCCGCGGATGTGTGGACCTTCGTCACGTATGCGCTGATCCATGCCGACTGGATGCATTTCGGCGTCAACGCGTTGTGGCTGTTGCCGTTCGGCAGCGCGGTGGCGCGCCGTTTCGGCACCTTGCGCTTCATCGCTTTCTTCGCGGTGACGGCGGCCGCGGGCGCGGCCATGCATCTTCTGACGCATGCCGGCGAGGAAGCGCCGATGATCGGCGCGTCGGCGGCGATCTCCGGCTTGATGGCGGCGGCGATGCGCTTTGCGTTTCAGCACGGCGGTCCGCTCGGCATGCTGCGTGCCGAAGACGATCGCGCTTATCACGTGCCGGCACTGTCGCTCGCCGGCGTGTTCAGCGATGCGCAGGTGCTGATGTTCCTGGCCGTGTGGTTCGGCATCAACATTCTCTTCGGGCTCGGTTCGATCCCGATCTCCGGCGCCGATCAGACCGTCGCCTGGCAGGCGCATATCGGTGGCTTCCTGGCCGGCCTCTTGCTGTTTGCATGGTTCGATCCGGTGCCGAAGGCTAGGCGCTGATATTATTGGTGCAGCGCAGTACGGCGCGATCGGCAATTCTGACTCATCTTCTTTGCACTTGACGGAACCGGCACCGCGGCAGGATCGTTGCCAAGAGCCCGGACTCACAACGGCAAGGGCTGTGGGCCGCGGTTCACGGAGGCTGCCATGAACGTCAAGGCAATCCTGGCCGCCAAGAAAGCAAACAATAAAGCTAACTTGGGCGGCGACGTCATCACCATCGAACCCACCGCCGATCTGGCGGCGGCCGTAAAGTTGCTGGGCATGCATCGTATTGGTGCCGTGCTGATCCGCGGCGCTGGCGAACGGCTGGCCGGCATTCTGTCGGAGCGCGACATTGTGCGCGCGTTGTCCGAGCATGGCGCCAGCGCGCTCGATATGCCGGTCGGGCAGTTCATGACGCGTAACGTCGAGACCTGCGGTGAAGAGGACAGTTGCGCCAGCCTGATGGAACGTATGACTGCAGGCAAATTCCGCCATCTGCCAGTGGTCACGCAAGGTAAGCTTGTCGGCATCATTTCGATCGGCGACGTCGTAAAGACGCGGGTCGATGAGATCGAGCGCGAGTCCGAGGCCATGCGCGATTACATCCGGACGGCGTAGGCGCCTTACTTCGCGACGCTGTGTCCATTGCCGGGCTGGGACAAGGCGGTGATCGCCTCGTTCACGCCTTCGAGCGCGCGCTCGGTCGCTTCAGTGCCGATCGCGATCGCTTCCTGCGCATGATGAAAGTCGAACCAGCCGACGGCGCCGAGGCGTGGGCTGATCAGCACGTCGGGCGGATCGCCGGCGAGACGCGCGCGCGTGATGCGGTCCTGCATCACGTTGAAGGCTTCGACCATTACTGTCGGAATGCCGGGCCGGCCGCGCCGGCCGAGGAATTGCCGGTGCAATGAGGATTCCCGCGAGAACATGTTGCGAAAGCCGTTGCTCTTCGGTGGTGCCGCGGCCTCGGCGAGATCTTCATCATCTGAGCCGTGGCTGGCGATGATGGTGCCGCGGCCAAACAAATCCGAGTTGAGATTGACCGCGATGACCAGCCGCGCGCCGAGCGCGCGCGCCGCCGACACCGGCACCGGATTGACCAGCGCGCCGTCGACCAGCCAGCGGCCACCGATCTTCACCGGCGGGAAGATGCCGGGCAGGGCGTAGGATGCGCGCATCGCGTCGGCGAGCCGTCCGCGCGTCAGCCAGATCTCGTGCCCGGTGTTGAACTCGGTGGCGATCGCCGCGAAGCGGATCGGCAAGTCGTCGATGCGCGTGTCCTTGAGGCCGGACTCGAGTCGTGCCGCGAGATGCTTGCCATTGATCAGGCCGGAGCCGGACAGGCTGATGTCGAGATAGCTGAGCACGCTGCGCACATTGAGCGTGCGCGCCCATTCCTCGAGCGTGTCGAGCTGTTGCGCTGCGTAGCAGCCGCCGACCACCGCGCCGATCGAGGTGCCGACGATGACATCGGGCACGATGCCGTGCTTGATGAGCGTGCGCATCACGCCGATATGGGCGAAGCCACGCGCGGCGCCGCCGCCGAGCGCAAGCCCGATCGTCGGCCGCGTGACATCCGCCGCCGCCTGGGTGGTGGCTTCGGCGGCACGGTCGCCACTGCGCTTGTGCGCGAAAAAGCCTTCGAAAACCAATTCGGTTCTCCCCTGTCCCTCGATCATCGAGCCGGGTTGCATCCCGGGCAAGCTTCTCAACCGGGTATGGTGAAAACCACTGACCGAGGGGTATGACCGAAACGTGACGCAAAGGGTGCGCCCGCGCGATTACCTTAAGGTAAACTTCGCACCGGCGGTCAGGTTTCCGGCCGGATCATGGAGAACAGGCTTTCCACCACCGCATAGTCGCCGAGATAGCCGCAGCGGGCGATCGGCTTCATCGCTGCGGTGTCGACCATGCCGTCGATGATGAAGCGGTCGTCGATATGCACGCCGACGACCTGGCCGAACACGACGTGGCAGTCGACCGGTTGGCCGTCATGGCTCTTCATCTGCACGATGTCGGTGACCTTGCACTCCAGCGCGCAGGGCGACTCGGCGACGCGCGGCGGCTTGACGATGCGCGACGGCGCCGGCGTCAGGCCGGCGCGGACCATCTCGTTCTGGCCGCGCGGCAGCGGGGCGGAGGTATCGTTCATCGCCTCGCGCAGATCGTAGGTGGCGAGATTGCAGACGAATTCACGGGTTTCGGAGACGAAGGCGACCGAGTCCTTGAAGCCCTCGGACGAGAACATCACCAGATTGGGCCGGCTGTTGAGGCCGTTGAAGAAAGAGTAGGGGGCGAGATTGACCTCGCCTTTGGCGCTGATCGACGAGATCCAGCCGATCGGCCGGGGCGCGACGATGGCCTTGAAGGGATCATGCGGCAGGAGTTTGCGGTCGCGCTTCTCGGGCTCGTAGAACATTATGGCCTCGGCGCGCTGAAACGGCTGACGATGGCGGCAAGCGCGGGCCGCTCGCGATCTTCCGGTGCCTTCACCGGTGTGCCGATATGCACAAAGCCGGCGATCCGCTCGCTATCGGACAGGCCCAGGCGCGTCAGAGCCTGCCGGTCGTAGGCGTACCATTCGGTCAGCCAGGTCGCCGCATAGCCGAGCGCATGGGCGGCGGTCACCAGAAGCATAGCGGAAGCGCCGGCCGACATGAGCTGCTCCCATTCCGGAATCTTGCTGTGCGGCGCGGCGCGCGAGACGACCGCGATCACCAGCGGCGCGCGCGACAGCCGCTTCTTTTCGAAATCGATTTGCTCAGGCGTGGCGTCGGGACGGCTGGCACGGAAGACCTCCGCGATCGCTTCGCCAGCGGCGTCGCGCGCATCGCCTTCGAACACGATGAAGCGCCAGGGCGCGAGCTTGCCGTGATCGGGCACGCGCGTAGCGATGGTGAGAAGTGTGTCGATCTCGGCCGCGCTCGGTCCGGGCCCCGTCAATTCGATTGGCTTCACCGAGCGGCGTGTTTTCAGGAGTTCTAAAGCGTCGGGCATCGTCACCTCGCGTCACGATCGAGGCGACTAGCATGCCGTCGGCAGCGAGACAAACCGCGCCGCCGCGCGTCGCAAAGCCGGCGATGAACGAATGGGCGCTGGCGTTCAAGCGCGGTTGGCGGCGGGGAGGGGGGCGTGTAACTGGCCGCGCCCTTTGATCTTGGCCGATGCGTGGCGGTGGAGCGTGGCCGGCTTACGCTCGGGCTTCTCGCGGGCGAAGGCGGCGATGACGTCCTCGGCCAGCGAAATGAAACGCGCGCCGGGTCCTTCGAGGCCGACACTCTGCATGTTCACGCGCGCGCCTTCGATCAACAGGCAGAGCGTGTCGGCGAGTTGGTCGGCTTTCTCGATACCCGCATCGCGGCAGAGCTGGGCCAGCCGGTTGCGCTGCGCCATTTTGAATTCTTCGATGACATGCCGGGCCGGATGGGCGTCTTCCGCGAGCTCAACGGCAGCATTGGCCATGTCGCAGCCGCGTAGATCGTCGAGGGCGCATTCCGAGACGATACGCACCCATTCATGGATTTGCGCCATCGGGCTATCGGGATGGGACATCTCGATGCTTTGCCAAAACGCCTCCGCGTCATTGGCGAAATCCTGCAGGCACGCGATGATCAAGTCGTCCTTCGAGCCGAAGTGACGATACAGCGTCATCTTGTTGGTGCCGGCCTGTTCGGCGATCGTGTCGACACCCACCCCTCGGATGCCGTGCTTCCGGAACAGATCCCGGGCCGTCTTGATGATCCGCTCTCGTGGCCGCAGCGGGCTCGCGCCGCAAGTCTCCATAGCGTCCCCTCTCACCAGCGTTCCCTTTCATCCCCTCCCAAAAAATTGTGCAGTGCCACTTGACCCGGGTGTTACCGGTCTGTAACAAAGCGCTTTGTTACTGACCGGTAACACCCCTCCCGTGCGCCGTCAAGGGCCGGCAGGGCAGCCGCAGACGAAAAAGGGCGACTTTTCATGGCGATAACAGCATACCGCTTGCGGGCGTCGCAGCCGGTGGAGCAACGCTCATGATCGGCTTTTTCACTGAGCGGCCTATTTTCGCGTCGGCGGTTGCCGTCATCATGGTGCTCGCCGGCGGCATTTGTTACTTCGTGCTGCCGGTCGCCCAGTTCCCCGACATCACGCCGCCGCAGGTGGTGGTGAGCGCCAATTACCCCGGCGCCAGCGCCCAGGTTGTCGCCGACACGGTGACGACGCCGCTCGAGCAGTCGATCAACGGCGTGCAGGGCATGATCTACATGTCGTCGTCGAGCTCGAACGACGGCTCCGCGAACATCACCGTGACTTTCGATGTCGGCTATCCGCTGAGCATCGCCGCCGTCGACGTGCAGAACCGCGTATCGCAGGCGTCTTCGTCGCTGCCGGCGATCGTCAACCAGTCCGGCGTGACGATCAAGAAGCAGAACCCGAACTTCGTCCTCATCGTCAATCTCACCTCGCCGGACGGCTCGGTCGATCCGGTGGCGTTGAGCAACTACGCTTATCTGCAGATCGTCGACCCGCTCAAGCGTGTGGCCGGCGTTGGCGACGTGCAGATCTTCGGCGAACGGCGCTATTCGATGCGTGTCTGGCTCGATCCCGACAAGCTCGCCAATCTCGGCATTACTGCCGTTGACGTGCAGCAGGCCATCCAGGAGCAGAACGTGCAGGTCGCCGCCGGCAAGATCGGCCAATCACCGGCACCGCCGGGCACGCCGTTCGAAATGCAGGTGAATGCGACCGGTCGCTTGAGCGATCCGCAGCAGTTCGGCGACATCATTGTGCGCGCGGATTCTGCCGCTGGCGCGGCCGTGCGGTTGCGCGACGTTGCGCGCATCGAGCTCGGCGCGCTGCAATATGCGTCGACCGCCTTCTTCGGCAAGGACCCGACGGTCGTGCTGGCGATCTATCAGATGCCGGGCTCGAACGCGCTCCAGCTTCAGGAGCGCGTCAAGAACAAGATGGACGAGCTGTCGAAGCGCTTCCCCAAGGGCATCGAATACGCCATGCATTACGATACGACACGCTTCGTGTCGGCCTCGATGCATGATGTCGTCATCACCCTGGCGGAAGCGCTGGTGCTCGTCGTCTTCGTGGTGTTCATCTTCCTGCAGAGCTGGCGTACCACTATCATTCCCACCATCGCCATTCCGGTGTCGCTGATCGCGACGCTCGCGGTGATGTACATGTTCGGCTTCTCGCTCAACATGCTCAGCCTCTTAGGGATGGTGCTGGCGATCGGCCTCGTGGTCGACGACGCCATCGTCGTCGTGGAAAACGTCGAGCGACAATTGGAGGCGGGGCTGCCGCCGCTTCAGGCGACGCGCGTCGCCATGAAGGAGGTGACGGGGCCGATCATCGCCACCACGGCCGTGCTGATGGCGGTGTTCGTGCCGGTCGCGTTCATCCCCGGCGTCGCCGGCAGCCTCTACAATCAGTTCGCGCTCACGGTCGCCATATCGGTCGGCATCTCCGCGTTCAACTCGCTGACGCTCAGCCCGGCGCTCAGCGCCGCCTTCCTGCGCCACCAGGGCGTCCCGCAGTTCGGGCCCTTCCGCTGGTTCAATGACGGCTTCCATTGGCTGTCGCATGCCTATGCCAATTCGGTAAGGTGGCTGGTCCGCCTGCGCTGGGCCGTGCTGGCTTTCTTCGTCGTCACGCTCGGGGCGACTTATCTGGTGTCGCTGCGCATTCCATCGACCTTCCTGCCGGTGGAAGACCAGGGCTATTTCTTCGTCGTCATTCAGTTGCCGGACGGAGCCTCGCTGGAGCGCACCGATGCGGTGGCCGGCAAGGTGCGCGATATTCTGCAAGCGACGCCCGGCGTCGAAATCGTCGGCTCGATCAGCGGCCTGAACTTCCTGACCAGCGCGGCGCAGTCGAACTCGGCGGTCGAATTCGCGATCCTCAAGCCGTGGGATCAGCGGCCGCCGGAGCAGAGCGCGTCGAACCTGGTGGCCCAGGTGCGGCCGAAGTTGCTCGGCATCCCGGAAGCCTTTGTGCTGAGCTTCGATCCGCCGTCGATCCCCGGCCTCGGCGCGACCGGCGGCTTCGAGTTTCAGCTCGAAGACCTCGGCGGTCGCGGCAGCGCCGCGCTCAACGACGCCGCGCAGGCGCTGATCGCCGAGGCGCGCAAGCAGCCGGAATTGAACCCGCACCAGCTCTTCACCTCGTTCAGCACGTCGACGCCGCAGTTCAAGTACGACCTCGATCGCAGCAAGGCGAAGCTCTTGGGGCTCAATCTGCCCGACGTGTTCAACACGCTGCAGATCTATCTCGGCTCGCTCTACGTCAACGACTTCAACCTGTTCGGCCGCACCTTCCGCGTGACCTTGCAGGCCGACACCAATGCGCGCGCCTCCGCGTCGGACTTGTCGAAGCTCTATGTGCGCAATGGGACGGGCGGCATGGTGCCGCTGAGCACGCTCGGCGATCTTAAGCCGATCGTCGGTCCGGAAACCGTGCCGCACTACAACAACTATCCGTCGGCGCTCATCAATGGTGGGCCGGCGCCAGGTTACAGCTCCGGCCAGGCGGTTGCCGCGATGGAGCGGGCGGCGGCCACCGCGCTGCCGCGCGACTTCGGCTTCGAATGGACGGGCATCACCTTCCAGGAGCTCAAGGCGGGCTCGATCGCGACCATCGTGTTCGGGCTGGCGATCGTCTTCGTCTTCCTGATCCTGGCGGCGCAGTACGAAAGCTGGGCGATGCCGTTCATGGTGCTGCTCGCGGTGCCGCTCGCGCTGTTCGGCGCGCTGCTGGCGTTGTGGGTGCGCGGCCTGCAGATCGACGTCTACTCGCAGATCGGCTTCGTCATGCTCATCGGCCTTGCCGCCAAGAACGCGATTCTGATTGTCGAGTTCGCCAGGCGCCTGCGCGAGGAGGGCCGCGAGATCGTCGATGCGGCGATGGAAGCCGCGCGTCTGCGCCTGCGGCCGATCCTGATGACGGCCTTCGCCTTCATCCTCGGCGTGGTACCGCTGGTGGTGGCAACCGGCGCGGGCGCCGCCAGCCGCCAGTCGCTCGGCACCACCGTGTTCGGTGGCATGCTCGCGGCCACTATTTTGACGCTCGTTTTCGTGCCGGTCTTCTATGTGGTCATCGAGCGCATACGTGAGCGTGCGGCGCCGAGCACACAGGCGTCGGGCCATCATCATCCGCATGCCGAGCCGGCCGAATAGGGAATTGGAGTGACGATCATGCACAAAATGAAGCTTAGTCTCGGTCTCGGGGTTGGCTTGGTGGCGGTCGCCGCGGCCTTCTTTGCCTTCCAGCGCAGTTCCGCTTTGTTCAGCGATCCGGCGGTCGCCGCGCCGAATCCGGCGATGATGGCGATGCCGGTGCCGGTGACGAATATCGTCAAGAAGACGATCCCGATCTATCTGGAATATTCGGCGCGCACCGAAGCGATCCGCAATATCGCTCTGCAGGCCAAAGTCACCGGATACGTCCAAGCGCAGCTTGCCGCCGACGGCAGCGACGTGAAGGAAGGCGATCTCTTGTACAAGATCGATCCGCGCGACTTCCAGGCGTCGCTCGATTCGGCGAAGGCCCAGCTCCAGCGCAACACCGCGGCGCTCGATTACGCGCGCGGCAATGTCGAGCGCGGCACGAGCCTCGCCAGCAGCGGCTATCTCGACAAGAACACCTTCGAACAGCGCACCAGTGCGCTGCGTCAGGCGGAAGCCGCGCTGGCGATCGACCAGGCGGCGGTGCGCACGGCTGAGATCAACCTGAGCTACACCGACATCCGTGCGCCGTTCCCGGGCCGGCTCGGGCGTAACCAGGCGTCGGTCGGCGCGCTGGTGACGACCGGCAGCGGCACGCTGAATACATTGGTGCAGCTCGATCCCATCTATGTGACCTTCAATCCGAGCGAGACCGACCTCGCCGTGATCGAGCAGGCGCGGGGCAAGGGTAAGATCACCGCCGACGTCTTCCTTACCGGCGAGACCAAGCCGCGCTACAGCGGCGAGCTGACCTTCATCGACAACACCGTCGACCGTTTGACTGGCACGATCGTCGCCCGCGCGACCATCAGCAATGTCGATCGCTCGTTGCTGCCCGGCCAGTACGTCCGCATCCGGCTGGCGGTGCGCGAGCAGCTCGACGCGCTGATGGTGCCGCAGACCGCGCTCGGCTCGAGTCAGTTCGGCAAATACGTCTACGTGGTGGGTGAGGGCAACAAGGCGGAGATGCGCCTCGTCTCGCTCGGTCCGACCGACGGTGCGCTGGTCTCGGTGGAAAAGGGCGTGTCGGAGAAAGACCGGGTGATCAGCGGCAATCTGCAGAAGATCGGTCCCGGATCGCCGGTTCAGCCGCTGCCGCCGCAGTAGGCGACGCGGTTCGGGCCGGCCGGCCGAAAGGCATGGTGGCCGGCCCGCTCCAGGCTTGAAATCGCCGCGATTTGGGCTGAAAAGTGCGGAGAATGTCACTCTCCGCTTTCCCATTCGCTGCCGCTTTGCGCAGGATCTGGCCGTTCTTCGGTCTGCTCCTGTCGTTGTTGACGGCCGAGACCGTGTTGGCCCAGGACGGCTCGCTGCTGTCGTCGGCGCCGTCGACTGGGCTCTTGTCGCCGGGATCAGCGACGCGCGGTGATGTGTTCGGCCCCGGCCCTGGCGGTGCACCGGCAGCGCCGGGCTCGCTGACGCTGCCGAATGCGATATCCCCCAATGTCATGCCGATGGTGCCGGCCGGGCAGGTAGCCCTCATGCTCAGCGCCAAGTTCGGCAAAGACCAGCCGCCGATCGGCGGCGGGCTCACCTGGCGCGTCTACGCGTCCAAGGCCAATGCCAGCGGCGATTTCCGGCTGGTGAAGGAAGACTCATCGCCGGCGCCGACCTTGGTGCTGCCGCCCGGCTCCTACATTGTGCATGTCGGCTTCGGCCTCGCCACTTTGGTGAAGCCGGTGACATTGCGCGGGCCGACCGTACGCGAGGAATTCGACCTGCCGGCCGGTGGCCTGCGGCTCGAAGGCCGCGTCGGCGACGTGCGCATCCCGCCGGGGCAGATCTCCTTCGACGTCTACAAGGGCAGCCAGTTCGAGCCCGGCGATCGCCGGCCGATCGCCGAGCGGGTGACGACCGGTAGCGTCGTCGTCGTGCCGGAGGGCATCTATTACATCGTGTCGAACTATGGCGACGCCAATTCGGTGGTGCGTTCCGACATCCGCGTGCAGGCCGGCAAGCTCACCGACATCACCGTGACGCATCGCGCCGCCGCCATCACGCTCAAGCTGGTCGGCGATAAAGGCGGTGAGGCGCTTGCCAACACCGCTTGGTCGGTGCTCACGCCCGGCGGCGACGTCATCAAGGAATCCATCGGTGCCTTCCCGCGCGTGATCCTGGCCGAGGGTGAGTATCGTGCCATCGCCCGCAACGAGGGCAAGGTCTATGAGCGCGAGTTCAAGGTCGTCACCGGCGTCGATGGCGACATCGAGGTGAAGGCGCGGTAAGCCGGCGCGGCCGGTAAACCATTCTGTCGTCTTGGCGTTATCCCCGCAGAGGACACTTCATTTCCCGAAATCATTCGGAACAAGCGATGTTGACGGCTGGCGCGACGTTGGACGCATTCACGCAACTGGATCTGGATCGTGTCGCGCTGCTGTTCGATGTCGACGGCACCTTGATCGACATCGGTCCGTCGCCGTTCGAGGTCGATGTCTCGGACGAGCTGAGGGCGTCGCTGGCGCGACTTTTCCAACGGACCACTGGCGCGCTGGCGCTGGTAAGCGGACGGCCGATCCGCGATCTCGATATGCTGTTTACGCCGCTGGAGTTGCCAGCGGTTGGTGGCCACGGCGCTGAGACGCGGCGGGCGCCGGGCGCGGCCGTGTCGTGCATTGCCGATCTGCCCGAGGGCTTGCGCAAGTTTCTGGTCGAAGCCGTCACACCGGGCTCACAGCTTGAATATGAGGACAAGGGCTATTCGGTCGCGCTGCATTATCGCAAGTCGCCGCATGAGGCCGAGCGCCTGCGCCGCCACGTCGCGGCCGGGCGCGCCGCTTTTCCGGAAGAGGCGACGGAGCTGCTGCTCGGCAAGGCGATGTTCGAGGTCAAGCGCCCGGGCGTGAACAAAG
This sequence comes from Pseudolabrys sp., assembly GCA_029255525.1. Classification (GTDB taxonomy): domain Bacteria; phylum Pseudomonadota; class Alphaproteobacteria; order Rhizobiales; family Xanthobacteraceae; genus Pseudolabrys. The sequence goes on along the minus strand of JANLJK010000007.1, from coordinate 763 downwards.
GAGACGCCGTGCGTCACCTGATGACGCAACCGCCCTTCGCCAACCGCGTCCCGGTGTTTCTCGGTGACGACGTCACCGATGAAAGCGTCTTCGCGGTGCTGCCGGTGCTCGGCGGCCAAGGCTTTGCCGTCGGCCGGCATTTCCCGAATATTACCGGCATTTTCCCCGCGCCGGGCGATGTGCGCGAGGCCTTGCGGCGCATGTCGGGCCGCTGAAGGGCTCTGTGCGTGCCGTTCGTGGCGGGACCGACTTCGCAGCGGACTTGGGGCCACGGGCAGGCTATGATCGATTCGATATTCCGTCCCGAGGTCTCTTCATGACAAGAATGATCGGCGCGTTGCTCTCGTTGGCCATGACCGCGATGCTGACACAGGCGGCGATGGCGGCGAGTTCCGCCAATGGCGAAAAGATGGCCCGGCGTTGGTGCGCGGCCTGTCACGTCGTCGCCAAGGACCAAGCCAGTGGCACCACGCAGGCGCCACCGTTCTCCGGCATCGCGAACAGGCCGGGCTTTGATGCCAGCAAGCTGGCGCTGTGGTTGTTGCTGCCGCATCCGCGGATGCCTGACATGAACATGTCGCGCAGCGAAGCCGAGGATCTTGCGGCCTACATCGCGGACCAAGGACGCTAGGTTATGGACCGCTGTCGCGTTCAAGGCGCGTGCGCTTTGGGTTGTGTTTTTATAATTATACTAATTAAAAAGAGTGCTTTCGAATGTCATTCGTTGCGCGGCGGTCAGTGGTAAGCGACGTGCTCAGTGGTA
>JANLJK010000006.1 GCA_029255525.1 Pseudolabrys sp. | reverse complement strand
CGAACCGGCTGGCGCCCAGCGCCTTCACGGTGGCGGCGATCTTGCGGGCGACGGTTTCCGGCCCGCCAACATAGAGCGAGCCGTGCTCGATCTCGCGCTCGAACTCGGCGCGCCCCATCGGCGGCCAGCCGCGCTCGGCGCCGATCCGGTCGCGCATGCGCTTGTAATCCGCGAACAGGGCGTCCTTGGCCTGGGCATCCGTCTCGCCGACGAAACCGTGCGAGTGGACGCCGATCGGCAAAGCCGGCTTGCCCATCTCGCCAAGCGCGCGCCGGTAAAGGTCGGCGAAAGGCGCAAAGCGCTTCGGTTCGCCGCCGATAATGGCGAGCATCATCGGCATGCCGTAATGCGCCGCCCGCATCACCGATTGCGGCGTGCCGCCGACGCCAATCCAGGTCTTCAGATGGCCGGATTGGGTCTTCGGATAGACGCTCTGGTTCTTCAGCGGCGCCCGGGTCTTGCCTTCCCAGGTGACCGGCTTCTCGGTCAGCACCGCGGCGTAGAGATCGAGCTTCTCGTCGAACAGCTCTTCGTATTGGTTGAGATCGAAGCCGAACAGCGGGAAAGATTCGATGAAGGAGCCGCGCCCGAGGATGACTTCGGCGCGCCCGTTCGACAGCGCATCCAACGTCGAGAAGCGCTGAAAGACACGGATCGGATCGTCGGACGACAGCACAGTCACGGCCGAGCCGAGTCGGATACGTTTGGTGCGCCCGGCGATCGCCGCCAGCACCATCTCCGGCGAGGACACGGCGAAGTCGGCGCGGTGATGCTCGCCGACACCGATGAAGTCGACGCCAACCTCGTCGGCCAATACCGCCTCGTCGACCAGATTGCGGATCACCTGCGCGGCGGAGAGCGGCTTGCCGTCGGGGCCGTCGGTGACATCGCCGAATGTGTCGAGGCCGAGTTCGATCTTCGCCACCATGGCGTTCTCCGTTCAAGCCCGCCAAAGCGGGAATGAACGCTCAAACCACGGATCGCAGCGGATTGAAAGCCAGTGCGCCACGCGACCTGTTTATGTCAAAGGCATAGAGCATCGAAGACTTGAGGGATTGTCAAAGACAACTCGGCTCATTAACCTGCAATCATTGATTGTGTGTAGGGGGGGGGGCCTTCGATGAACATTGGGAAGCTTGCGGAAGCAAGTGCGTCCGAGTGGTTCATTTGGATTCTGAGCTTCGCCATTGTCGGATACGCCTCGTATTTCCCCGGCACGGTTCTGATCAAGCTCGTCTACAATGGACTGCTCGAAGAAGCGAAAAGCCCGGAAAAGGCCGATCAGAATCTCAAGCAGTGGATAGAAGGACTGCTCGGCAACGATCTGGCGGAATTCCGCGCCAAGACATCCGGCTGGATCGGTGTGATGGAGCGCTGGGTTTATATCGTGTCCATCATGCTCGGCCAGTTTAGTCTGATCACCGGCGTGTTAGTCCTCAAGGCCTTTTTCGGCTGGACCGACAAGACCCTCACTGCCACCGCTGAAGCCGAACACGTCAAGGGCATGAAGCGCACGATCGCACTTTACCATACCTACTTGCTCGGCAATCTGCTGTCCCTCGCCTTGGGGATTCTTTTGGGCCTCATTGGCCTTTATGTGCTGCCGCGTTTTTTGGCGGCTTTCATCCCGTGCGCCAAGCTTTGCGCTTGGCCGCAATGAGATGCCGGAAGCGGTTTAGCCCGCTGCGCGATGACGCGATGTGCACGCACCGCCGGTAAAAGCGCTCGAGCAAACTGGTCGATCATTGCCGATCGCTCCAGGAACCGAGTTGAAACTTCGGGACGGGGCGACGAACCCTGAAACTGCTCAGCTCCCGCCGCGGAAAACCTGGATATCGAGGTCGCGGATCTTCTTGCGCAACGTGTTGCGGTTGACGCCGAGCAGGTCGGCGGCGCGGATCTGATTGCCGCGGGTGGCGGCGAGCGCCGCCGTCAGCAGCGGATATTCGATCTCGCGCAACACGCGGTGATAGAGCCCCGCCGGGGGCAGACCGTCATCGAAGCCGGAGAAGTAGGTCGACAGATGGCGTTCGACGGCCGACCCCAGGCTTTCGTCAGCGCGCGATTCCTCGGCACCGACCGGCAGCACCGGCTGAGCCAGTTCGGACTCAATCACAGCCGCGGTGATGGTCTCCTGCGGATAAAGCGCGGCGAGACGGCGGGCGAGGTTTTCCAATTCGCGCACATTGCCCGGCCAGCGATGCCGCTTGAGACGGTCGAGCGCGGCCTGGTCGATCTGCTTGGGCGGCAGGCCCTCGCGCTCGGCCTGGGCGAAGAAGTGGCGGATCAGATCGGGCACGTCCTCGGTACGCTCGCGCAGCGGCGGCAAGCGCAGCGGCACGACGTTGAGGCGGAAAAACAGATCTTCGCGGAACAGGCCCTGCTGGATGAGCTGGCGCAGATCTTTGTTGGTGGCGGCGACGATACGCACGTCGCTCTTGATCGGCGTGCGGCCACCGACAGTCGTGTATTCGCCCTGTTGCAGCACGCGCAACAGACGCGTCTGCGCCTCCATCGGCATGTCGCCGATCTCGTCGAGGAACAGCGTGCCGCCTTCGGCCTGCTCGAAACGGCCTGAGCTTCGCGTATTGGCCCCGGTGAAGGCCCCCTTCTCATGGCCGAACAATTCCGATTCAATGAGGTCGCGCGGGATCGCCGCCATGTTGATGGCGACGAAGGCGCCGGCGCGGCGCTTGCCGTAATCGTGCAGCGCACGGGCGACCAGTTCCTTGCCGGTGCCGGACTCGCCGGAGATCATCACGGTCAGGTCGGTCTGCATCAGACGCGCCAGCACGCGGTAGATCTCCTGCATCGCCGGGGAGCGGCCGACGAGCGGGATGGAGTCGAAGTCTTCGCTCTTGGGGGCCGCCGTCCGCTTTTCCTTCGGCTCCGACAGCGCGCGGCCGACGATGCCGATCAGCTCCTTCAGATCGAAGGGCTTCGGCAGATATTCATAGGCGCCGCGCTCGGACGCGCGGATCGCGGTCATGAACGTGTTCTGCGCGCTCATGACGATGATCGGCAGATCGGGCCGCGTCTTGCGGATGCGCGGGATCAAGTCGAAAGCGTTCTCATCCGGCATCACCACGTCGGTGATGACGAGATCGCCGTCGCCTTGTGTCACCCAACGCCACAAGGTCGCGGCATTGCCGGTCGAACGCACCTCGTAACCGGCACGGGACAAAGCTTGATTGAGGACGGTGCGGATCGCGGCATCGTCATCGGCAACGAGAATGCTTCCCGTCGGCATGGTTGGTTACCTCACGGGCTCTGGACGGGCGGGGCGTCGTCGGTGACCTCGCCATCGCCGCTGTAAATGGGCATCAGCACACGGAAGACCGTTCGCCGCGGCTGCGATTCACATTCGATGATGCCGCCATGGTCGCCCACGATCTTGGCCACCAGCGCAAGGCCCAGCCCACTGCCGGTGCGCTTGGTGGTGACGAAGGGGTCGAACAGATGCGGCATCAGATCCTCGGGGACGCCGGGGCCGTTATCCTTGACGCAGAACTCCAGCGGCAAGGACACGCGGGCGCGGCTGCCGGGGACCGACAGGCGCACGCCGGGACGGAACGCGGTGGTGAGCTGGATCTCACCATCCACGGCGGTTTCGCCAATCGCCTCGGCAGCGTTCTTCACGAGATTGAGGAAGACCTGCACGAGTTGGTCGCGATTGGCGAGCACGGGCGGCAGCGAAGGATCGTACTCTTCGACGAACTTGATGTGACGGGCAAAGCCCGTCTGCGCCAGCCGCTTCACGTGATCCAGGACGACATGGATATTGACCGGCTCGCGCTCGACCGGGCGCTCGTCGGCGAATACTTCCATGCGGTCGACCAGCTTCACGATGCGGTCGGTCTCGTCGCAAATCAGCTTGGTCAGCGAACGGTCGTCGTCGCCAGCCGACTGCTCCAGCAGTTGCGCCGCGCCGCGGATGCCCGACAGCGGGTTCTTGATCTCGTGCGCCAACATGGCGGCAAGCGCGATCACCGAACGCGCGGCGCCGCGATGCGTGAGCTGGCGATCCATCTTGTCGGCGATGGTGCGCTCCTGCAGCATCACCACGACATGGCCATCGTATTCCGCAAGCGGCGCGACGTGCAGGTCAACAAGGCGTTCGCCCGGATTACGCGGCGTCGCCAGATCGACCTTGTATTCGTTCACAGCCGAGCCGCGCTGGCGCACCTGCTCGACCAGGGTCAAGAGCGGCGAGCCGAACGGCACCAGATCGCGCAGCATGTGCCGGCGCAGGACCGGAATCGAGGCTTCAAAGAACTGCTCGGCAGCAACATTGGCATCGGCGATCTTGCCGTCGGGCGCGACCATGATCACCGGATGCGGCAAAGCATGCAGCATCGCATCGGCCGGCGAGTTGACGGTGGCGGAAAGAGCATGGGCACGGCTCATGCGGCGGCCCTCCAGGCAAAGTCATCATAAGCTTCAGTGAGGTAGCGGCGTGCTTCCGCCGGCTCCTCGGCGGTGAGCACACGGGAGCGGTGGCTCTTCAACAGATCGACAGAGGCCCCCGCGCTTTCGGCGGCGCAATCGAGCGCCCAACCGAGATGCTTGCGCGCATGGCGGCGGCCAATGCGGACACCGTGATGCGCGATCATGTCGTCGTAGAGTGTCGCAGCGAGCGATCGTTGCTCGGCGAGCGAGGGATCGGCCTCGCGCGCGCCGGTGGCGAGGAAACGCGCGATCTGTCCGGGAACCCACGGACGTCCTTGCGCGGCGCGGCCGATCATCACGGCATCGGCGCCGGAGACCTCGAGCGCGCGCACGGCATCGTCAAAGCTGCGGATGTCGCCATTGACGACGACCGGGATAGCGACCGCGTCCTTGACGGCACGAACGGCGGCCCAGTCGGCCGTGCCGGTATAGAACTGGCAGCGGGTGCGGCCGTGCACGGTGATCATCTTGATACCGGCGGCCTCGGCGCGGCGCGCCAGATCGGGCGCATTGATCGAGGTCGCGTCCCAGCCGAGCCGCATCTTCAGCGTCACCGGCACGGAGACGGCGGCGACGGTGGCGTCGATCAGCGTGAGCGCATGATCGAGGTCGCGCATCAGGGCCGAACCCGAGGCGCCGTTGGTCACCTGTTTCGACGGGCAACCCATGTTGATATCGATGATCTGCGCGCCTTGCGCTTCGGCGATACGGGCGCCCTCGCCCATCCAACGCGCCTCGCAGCCGGCCAGTTGGACGGCATGAAGACGAACACCTACGCCCTCGCTACGAACCGCAGCCTCCCGCTCGCCGCGGGCCAGGCCTGCGCAAGCCGTCATCTCCGAGACAACCAGACCGGCGCCCAAGAATTCGGCCAAGCGGCGGAATGGCGCGTCTGTGATCCCCGACATCGGGGCCAAAACGACGCGATTCGGCGCCGTAATGCCTCCGATTTGCAACGGAGCCCCACAATTCTGAGTTGCTTTTTCTAAAACCGAACTATTGCCTAGCATTTAGGCGAGACCCTTTCGATGCTCAGAGTTTAGCCATTCCAAGCGGCAGCGCAAGTGTTGCACTGCAAAAAAGTACGCATGCTTAAAAAGCGGTCAGACGTCTGACGCGTTGGCCTCCGCCGCCGAACCGGGTAAAGCGCTTGCGCGAACGGAGGAAATGCATGGACCGGATCTTGGACCGGATAGCTGTTGTCGTCGTTGCCGCAGGCAGCGGCCTGCGCGCGGGCGGCGATAGGCCGAAGCAATTCCGACGGATCGGCGGCGAAAGCGTCCTGCGCCGGACGCTGATGACGCTGGTCGACTTGCCGTTCCTCTCCGCCGTGCAGCCGGTCATCCGCGCCGGCGACGATGCGCTCTATGCCGAGACCATCATCGGTATCAACACAAACGTCCTTCACGCACCGACCCCCGGCGGCAAGACCCGCCAGGCCTCGGTGCGGGCCGGGCTGGAAGCGTTGGCGACAAGGCCGCCGGATATCGTGCTCATCCACGATGCCGCCCGCCCCTTCGTCAGCCGCGCGCTGGTGGAGCGCGCGGTTACCGCCGCCAAGAAAACCGGCGCGGCCATTCCCGGCCTTGCGGTCACCGACACCATCAAAACGATCGACAGCCGCGGACTGGTCGGCAAAACGCTCGACCGCGCGTCGCTACGCGCCATCCAGACACCGCAGGCTTTCGCTTTTACGCCTTTGCTCGAAGCGCATCGCCGCGCCGCGCGCGAGGGCCGCGACGATTTCACCGACGATGCCGCGATCGCCGAATGGGCAGGCCTTCAGGTCGCCGTGTTTGACGGTGAGCCCGGCAACATCAAGATTACCCATCCGGAGGATTTTATGCGCGCGGAGTCAGAGCAAGCAGCCCTATTGAGCGACGTGCGCACCGGCACCGGCATCGACGTCCATGCTTTCGGCCCCGGCGATCACGTCATCATCGGGGGCTTAAGCATCCCACACAATCAGGCCCTCACCGGACATTCCGACGCCGATGTCGGTCTGCATGCGCTGGTCGACGCCATTCTCGGCGCACTCGCCGACGGCGACATCGGCTCGCATTTCCCGCCCAGCGATCCGCAATGGAAGGGCGCGGCTTCCGATCGTTTCTTCACCTTCGCGGTCGAGCGCGTGAAGGCGCGCGGCGGTATGATCGCCCATCTCGATCTCACCATCGTCTGCGAGGCGCCGAAGATCGGCCCGCACCGCGACGCACTGCGCGCTAATATTGCGCGGCTCGCCGGACTTGATCTGTCGCGCGTGGCGGTGAAGGCGACCACCAGCGAGCAACTCGGCTTCACCGGCCGCCGTGAAGGTATCGCCGCTTACGCGACGGCGACGGTGCGGCTGCCCTGGAGTTGATGATGACCGATGACGCGGTGAAGGCGGCAGCTACTGCTCTGCTTGATCTGTGCAAGCAGAAGCATCTCATGGTCGCGACCGCGGAATCCTGCACCGGCGGACTGGTGGCCGGCGCCATGACCGAAATTGCCGGCTCGTCCGATGTCGTCGACCGCGGCTTTGTTACGTATTCGAACGAAGCCAAGCAGCAGATGCTGGGCGTATCCGCCGACACGCTTGCGCAATACGGCGCCGTCAGCCGGCAAACCGCGGAGGAAATGGCGAAGGGCGTGCTGGCGCATGCGCCGGTCGATCTTGCCGTCTCGATTACCGGCATTGCCGGCCCCGGCGGTGGCAGTGTGGACAAGCCCGTCGGCCTCGTGCACTTCGCCGCCGCCTCGCGCGACGGCCAGCTTGTTCACGTGGAGAAGCGCTTCGGCGACATCGGCCGCAGCGAAGTGCGCAGGCAATCGGTGCTGCAGGCTTTGGCGATGCTGCACAACGCCGCCGACAAAGAGCCGGCGAAACCAAAGCGCGCGTAAGGGCTCAGCGCGCCAGCTTGGACAACTGACTCACTTCATTGAGCAGCATGTTGCCGATGCGCTTGCCACGGTTGCGGAACATGCGCAGCAGGCCGCTATCGACGAAATATTGCAGGATCAGCAGATCGCGCGTCGTCACTTCCGGGCCGACTGGATCGACCGAATGCCACGTATTATCGCCGACGGCGAAGGCAAGCCCGGCATTGGGCGCGAACTTGCCCTGCCCCGCGCGCTTCAAGGTGCCGTCCGGCAGGCGCTCATGAATGACCGTGCCGATGTGCTCGACTGAGTTGTCCGGCGGCAGATAGATCAGAACGGTGATGCCCTTCCAATGCGTGTCGGTGTGGGGCGCGATCTGGTAGCCCGTCACGTCGCGGGTGAGCACCGGCACCGGAAACATGCCGACATCGGCATAGTCCGCGCCGAAGCGCCGCTCCAGGCCGGGGGCCAGCCGCCGCATGAAGGCCGCCTGCAGCGCCGGCGCGCACAGGACGCGGCCGACCAAGTCCCAGACGTCGCGCTTTTCGCGCGGCAGGAAGCGGACATATTCCGGAAACAGATCGATCTTGACGCGCGTCGGACTGCCGTCCGGCCGGTTGCTGTCCTTGCTGCGGCCGGACATCGGCCGATAGTCGGACGACACCGGCAAGGTCGCGATCATGTCGTGATAGAGATCGGGCGGAAAGAACCGGTCGAATTCCAGATGATGGAACGGTGCCTCGATCAAGCGCGCATCGTCGACCGCCTTCACGGCATAGTCTGTGACGTGCGCGATCGTCTGCTTATCCCTCACCGCATCCCTCCATTCCGAACCCGGATCGGAGTTAGGGAAAGGGCTGACGGGCGAACATTGACGCAGATCAAACGCAGTGCCGCAACCGGGGGATAGCCGTGATCGGGTACCTATCCGCGCACGGCGCGGCGCATCGGCGCGACCCGTGCGACGGGACGCGCGCCAGCCTCACGGCGGCGTACGACACGCGGCTCGTCTTTTTGTTGCGACACCTCGTCCATCCGCGACAAGGTATCTGCGACCTGCCCGAGACTCGTCGCCTGCTGTGTGCTGGCGGTGGCGATGGCCGAGACCACGGTCGCCACTTCCTTGATCGAGTCGACGATCTCGTTGAGCGCCTGGCCGGCACCGTTGACGAGGCTGACGCCGTCCTTGACCTGACTGTTGCTCTTGCTGATCAGGTCCTTGATGTCCTTGGCCGCGTCGGAGGAGCGCTGCGCCAGACTGCGCACTTCCGAGGCCACCACGGCGAAGCCCTGCCCGGCCTGACCGGCGCGGGCCGCTTCGACGGCAGCGTTGAGGGCCAGCAAATTGGTCTGTCGCGCGATCTCGTCGATGACGCCGATGATGTCGGAGATCTTGCCGGACGAGCCCTCGATCAGGGACATCGCTTCGACGGCCTCGCCGACGACCTTGCCGCCGCGGTCGGCGGCGTCGCGCGTGTTATGCGCCAGCTCATTGGCCTGCTGCGCATTGCCTGCCGTTTCCTTGACGGCGCCAGAGATCTCACCGAGCAGACCATTCACCTCGGTGGAATAGTTCTGCAGCGCGGCGTTGCTGCGCTCTTCGCTCTCGCGGCGCTTCTCTTCGAGATTTTCCAGATAGGCCGAAATGGCGAGATCCATGTCGAGCAGCACCGCGCGCAGCAAGGCGCCGACAGCGGCCGCAGCACTGTCGGCCTTCTTCTTGCTGCCGCCGAGCAGTCCCGACGGCCACACTTCCTTGAGGATCGCGCCGACCAGATGCTCCGCGATCAGGGCATAGCCGCCGATATACCAGCTCGGCTGAATACCGAGGCGTGCATGCGTCTGCCCGATCTGCTGCGTGCTCTGGACGTAAGCGTCGCTGAAATGGCCGCTGCTGATATTCGCCCAATGGGTGAGCTGCGCCTGCTTGGCGCGCCCCATATGCGCGGCGTCGTTGAAGAAGCTCTTGAGCTCCGGATATTGCGCCACATGGCTGTAGAAGCCATCGAGCCCGGCCGGCAGGTGCTTCTCGACCAGCGGCTTGAGCGTGCGCAGCGCCTCGAGCGACTCTTGATCGAACTTCAGGAACTTCAAACGGTCAGCAATGGAGTCGATCTTCGGCGCCCGCATTTACGCAGATCCTGTGTAAAAGAGGTAATATGCCCTCTATGAATGCGTCAAAGATGGTGAGCGATTGGTTAATGTGGAACCCGCCATCCAAAAGAATCGAACTGGAATGGAATCCGCGTCGACCGGCGCGCGTGTGGCGGCGCGCGGCACGATCAACCGAATCGCATCGGCTTGAAGCCGGATTGATGTGAGGAGCCTAAGCCTACGCGCGTAACGGCGTGCCGGGCATAGGCGGGACTTGCGTCACCGCAGATGCAGTCTCATCCCGCGCAGTCCGCTCGACCTGCGCACCAGCCGGCAATTGTAGCACCGTCGCGCGCTGACCGAGGCACAGCTTGGTCACCAGTACGATATTGCCGTCGGGAAATTCCAAGGCATCGTGATGCATGTCCGGCCGGTCCATATGCACCTGCCGGAAGCGCGCGACGCGCCGACCGGTGCGGCCGAAGCCGAAACGCGGCATCACACGACGGAAGACGTGTTCGAATTCGACGTCGGAGTCAAAAGCAAGCTCGGTGCCCGGCCGCAGGCAGACCGCCACTTGCGGCTCGTCGGCGGCGGTAAACCCGCGCGTGAAGGAGCCGGTAAACGCGGTCGAGAGCAGCTTGTCGCCGACCTGGGCCGGACGATTGGCAACGCCGTGGAGGCTGTAGTCACACATCGAAGGCTCTCCTCTTGGCTCGCGCGTAGCAGAGCTAGGTTAGCCCCCCCGATGGTCGCCGATCAGACTGCGGCATATTGGCGTTCTTGTGTCGCAGTCCTTGAATGTTTTGCGACAGCGACGGAACTTCGCCGCCGCGTTCGTCATTGAGACAAATGCACATTTGGACCGTGAGCCGGCTAAAGCACTCCGGCACGCTCAATGCCCGCCGTGTGGACACTCGACGGCTAGACCGCGCGCTTGCGCCCATAAACCTGATCCGCGCGCGTTTCGAAGGCGGCGGCAAAACGGCGGAACGCCGTGTCGAACATCGCGCCCATCAGCATCGCAAGCGTGCGGCTCTTGAACTCGTAGTCGATGAAAAACGTAACCTCGCAGGCGTCGTCGCCGGCCGGCACGAAGGTCCAGCGGTTCTGCATGCGGCTGAACGGGCCGTCGAGATATTCGACCAGGATAGTGAGATTCGGTCGGTCGAGCGTGACGCGACTGGTGAAGGTCTGCCGCACCAGCTTGTAGGCGACCGTCATCTCGGCGACGAGGACCATCATGCCCTCGCCTTTGTCCGTGCGACTGCGCACGCGCATGCCGGCGCAAAGCGGTACGAATTGCGGATATTTGTCGACGTCGGCGACGAGGTCGAACATGTCCGACGCAGTGTGACGGACGCGGCGCTTGGTGGAGAACTGAGGCATCAGCGCTTGCTTAAGCGCGCGGCCTTGAGCCGGGCAAAGTCCTCGCCGGCGTGATGCGACGAGCGGGTCAAGGGCGAGGCCGACACCATCAGGAAGCCCTTGGCGTAAGCGATGGTTTCCAACGCCTTGAATTCCTCCGGCGGCATGAAGCTCTTCACCTCATGGTGCTTGCGCGTCGGCTGGAGATATTGGCCGATGGTCAAGAAATCGACATCGGCCGAACGCAAGTCGTCCATCACCTGCAGGATCTCGTTCCGCTCTTCGCCCAAGCCCACCATGATGCCCGACTTGGTGAACATCGTCGGGTCGAGTTCCTTCACCCGCTGCAACAGGCGCAGCGAGTGGAAATAGCGCGCGCCCGGCCGCACCGTGAGATAGAGCGATGGCACGGTCTCGAGATTGTGGTTGAACACATCGGGCTTGGCCGCCACCACGACCTCGAGCGCGCCGTCCTTGCGCAGGAAGTCCGGCGTCAGGATTTCGATGGTGGTGCCCGGCGCCTGCTTACGGATGGCGCCGATCGTCTCGGCGAAATGCTGGGCGCCGCCATCGGCGAGATCGTCACGATCGACCGAGGTGACGACGATGTGGCTCAGGCCCAGCTTGACGGTTGCCTCGCCGACATGGGCCGGCTCGTTCGGGTCGAGCGCATTCGGCAGGCCGGTCTTCACGTTACAGAAGGCACAGGCGCGCGTGCAGGTGTCGCCCATGATCATGAAGGTGGCGTGCTTCTTGTCCCAGCACT
>JANLJK010000005.1:6638-11552 GCA_029255525.1 Pseudolabrys sp. | reverse complement strand
CTGACCGCTGGAGGCTCAGTCGTCGTCCGGTTCTACCGGAACGACGACGGCCGGCGCGGCGGCCATGGCTTCGCCATTCGGGCCGATTGCCACACGTGAACAATCGCCCCAGCGGTTGAGGTGCGTCTCGGCATCTTCGGCGTTGTGCGAATATTTGTAATGGCAGATGCCGTCGTCGTATTCGACGTTCGTCCAACTGCCGTTGGTTTCGCGGTAGATGTGAGGGCTATGCCAGTCGGCGGCCGTAGCCGGCGCGGCCATCAGCGCGCCGGTCACCGCGCAACCGCCAATCAGCGCAACAGTAAGATATGAGCGCATACGGGCCTCCTTGCGTCGTCGTAGGGCCAACGCGACGCGCCGATCATCGTTCCGGACGGAACCGTGATACGAAACCATGGGAACTGCGGCGTCATCATGCCGTCGCGCGCTAACGGCTGGCGCGCCGGCACGCCAATCAAAAATGCTAAGATTAATTGCTCATCTGAATTTTACAGATATTTTCTATATGAAAATATCTCGGCAATGAGCGGGTTCGTATGGGCTAAGGGGCCGCCGCGCGTCTGCTAGGTCGAGTATCGCGCATATCCAATTTATCGAGTTTGTGTCGTTTGCTGTTGTTCGTCTTCATCTCAATTGTTGCTGAAACAGTCATGGTGTCGATTATTCTTCGCGCATAGCGCGTGAAGCATGATTCGTAGCGTTTGGCGTTATCGCTTTACGTCCCGCCGCCTTTCGCGGCGGTGTGGGTTTTTCGTTGGACAAGTTCGGATTTGGAAGCGCCGCGGGCATCTTGCGGCGATGCGGTCGCGCGCGTCCGGGGGCGGCGACGCGAAGCCGGCAATGCTTAATCAATAAGGGGAGAACACATGGCACAGAAAGATCGATCGGATAGCAGGCACACGGTGTTGCGCATGGCTGTGCTGGCTGGCGTATTCATGTTTGGTGCGGTGGTGTGCTGGCAAACAAGCTGGTCCATGGCGGCGCTGGCATTGCTCGTCTGTGGGCTGTTCGCCGGGGTTTGCGCGGGTGTGATGATGTTTCGTGCGCGCGGCGGCGAAGTCGTCGCGGGCACCAGTGAAAACTGCGGCGATGCCCGTCTCAAGGCGGCGCTGGATTCCTGCAAGACCAACGTGATGATCGCCGATGAGCGCTACAACATCGTCTACCTGAACGAGACGATGATGGCGACGATGCGCGACGCCGAATCCGACCTGCGCCGCGAGTTTCCCGATTTCAATGCACGCAGCCTGATCGGGGCCAATATCGATGTCTTCCACAAAAACCCTTCGCATCAGCGGCAGTTCCTCGACGGTCTGACGAAGACATTCGAGACCGACATCAAAGTGGCGGGACGCTCGTTCCATCTGGTGGTGACGCCGATCTTCGATGCCGGCAGCCGCCGCATCGGCGCCGCGGTCGAGTGGAAGGACGAGACCGCCGAAAAGGCCATCGAGTCCGAGATCGACAATCTCGCGCGCGCCGCCGCCGCCGGCGACCTGTCCGCGCGCGTGCCGCTCAAAGGCAAGCACGGCTTTATGCTTGGGTTGGCGACGTCCATGAACGAGTTGTGTGATCGCATGACCAAAGTGACCGACGATCTGCTCGGCACCTTCGGTGCTTTGGCGGCTGGCGATTTCACCAGCCGTGTCGGCGAGCAATACGAAGGCTGCTTCGGCAAGCTTGCCGCCGACGCCAACGCCATGGCGGTGCGCATCGGCTCGACCATCGGCAAGATCAAGGTCGCCGCTGAGAAGGTCACGGTGGCTTCCGCCGACGGCGGCCAGGTGGTCACCAAGGCCACGGGTGCGATGGCGCGTATCGAGGAATCCTCGCGCGAGATCGTTCACATCATCGGCGTCATCGACGAAATCGCGCAGCAGACCAACCTGCTGGCGCTCAATGCCGCGGTGGAGGCGGCGCGGGCCGGTGAGGCGGGGCGAGGCTTCGCGGTGGTCGCTTCTGAAGTGCGCAGCTTGGCGGTGCGCTCGGCGCAGGCGGCCAAGGACATCAAGGGGCTCATCACCAACAGCAACAGTCAGGTGAAGGACGGCGTCGAACTGGTGAACCGCGCCGGCACGGCGCTCAACGAGATCGTCGAGTCGATCAAGACGGTCGCCGATATCATCTCCGACATCGCCGCCGACATCGCGGAGGACGCCGATCTCGCCTCGCCGCCGCGCGAGCTCGGCAGCGCGGCGTAAGTCCTACGATTTCGTCGGCGCGAGCGTCTTGAAGTGGCCGCGCATCTGCAGCCACCACAGCAGCAGCAGACTCGGGATTGCGGACAGCGCTGTGATGGCGAAGAAGCTTGCCCAGCCGGAATACTCAGCGATGAAGCCGCCGCCGGAGGCGAGCGTGGTGCGGCCGACCGCGGCGAGTGCGGTCAACAATGCGTATTGCGTGGCGGTATGGGCGCGGTCGCGGCAGAGCGCCGACAAGTACGCCACGAACACGACCGTGCCGATGGCGCCGGTGAAGTTTTCGACGATGATGGTCGCGGTCAGTGCCGGCACGCTGACACCGACCCAAGCGAGCCACGAGAAGGTCAGGTTCGACGCCATCTGCAGGAAGCCGCCGATCCACAAGCTGGTCGAGAGCGGCAGCGCCTTCACCATGGCGCCGCCGGCGAATCCGCCGATCAGCGCGGCGGCAAGACCCACGCCCTTCACCACGGCGGCATAGGTCGCCTTGTCGAAGCCGATATTGATGACGAAGGCGGCTGTCAGCGCGCCGGCGAAGGCGTCACAGAATTTGTAAAGGACGACGAACAGGAGCACGGCGATGGCCGCATCGCGCATCAGGAACTCGCCGAAGGCGCCGGTCGCGGTCTCGTAGAGTCGCACCAGCGGTTTGTGGTTGTGGTCGACCACCTGCGGCGGGGCGTCCGGTTCGGTCGCCAGCAACGTCGCGACGATGCCGAGCGTCATGCAGGTCGCCGCCGCGATGTAACCCCACATCCACACCGCGTCGCGTGCGACGCCTTTGCTCTCGAGCCAGGCCACCAGCACCAGCACACCCGCGCCGGACGCCAGCATGCCGATGCGATAGGCGGCGACGTAGCCGGCCATACCGGCGCCCTGTTCGCTCGGCTCCAGGCTTTCGACGCGGAAGGCATCGATGACGATGTCCTGCGTGGCGGAGGCGGTCGCCACTACGACGGCGCCGAAGATGATCAGCGGCAGCGACTTGGTCGGATCGCAGAATCCAAGGAAGACGATCGCGGCGATCAGCCAGATTTGCGTGAACACAAGCCAGCCGCGCCGCCGGCCGAGCGCGCGTGACAGCAGCGGCACGTCGAGTGCATCGGTAAGCGGTGCCCAGATGAATTTGAAGGTGTAGGGCAGGCCCACCAGCGAGAACAGGCCGATGGTGCCGAGATCGACGCCACGTTCGGTCAGCCACACCGACAGCGTCGAGCCGGACAAAGCCAGCGGCAGACCGGAGGCGAAGCCGAGGAAGAGGACGATCAGCACGCGCGGCTTGAGATAGACCGCGAGCGCGTCGAGAAAGCTGGCGCGCGGTGGCGAAGCTGAGTCAGGCGTGGCGGTCATTGTTTCCTCGTCATTCCGGGGCGCCTGTCGTAGCCCGAAGGGCGAAGACAGGCGAGCCCGGAATCCATAACCCGCAGCGCGGCGACGTATGGATTCCGGGCCCGCTCGCGGAGCCTGTCATCGGGCCGCGCTGCGCGTGGACCCGTTGGCTCGCGTCCCGGAATGACATTAATTACTCCGCCGCTCCGAGCTTGCGGATCGGCGCCGGGATGATGTCGGCGGCCGCGGTGTCCTCGCCGAACTCGACATCCTGGATCTTCTCGCCGCGGCTGAGGATCTTGTCGGCCGAGGTGACGATCTGCTTGATGTCGTTGTTGGCTTGGCCGAAGTGCTTGTCGAGATTCTCAACGCGATCCTTCAGCCGCTGCACGTCCTCGATCATAAGCCCGACTTCTTTCAGAATCTTATCGGTCGCCTCGCGCATGCGGGCGTCTTTTTGGATCTGCTGGACAACCTGAATCGCAAGCATCAGCAGCGACGGCGACACGATGATCACGCCGGCGCGATAGCCCTTTTGGAGGATATCGTCGAATTGGTCATAGAGCTCGGCGAACATCGATTCCGAAGGGATGAACATGAAGGCGACATCCTGCGTTTCGCCTTTGATCAGATATTTCCCGGAGATATCATCGATGTGTTTGCCGAGGTGCTGGCGTAATTGGCGCATCGCCTGGAGACGCTCGTCGTCGGTCTTGGCGTTTTCCAGTGCTGTGGTGGCCTCGAGCGGAAACTTGGCGTCGATGATGAGATGACGGTTGTCCGGCATGTGGATGCAGCAATCCGGACGTGACTTGTTGGACAACGTGAACTGGAATTCGTAAGAGCCCTGTGGCATCGCGTCGGCAATGATGGCTTCCATCCGGCCTTGGCCGAAGGCGCCGCGCCGCTGCTTGTTGTCGAAAACCTTCTGCAGCGAGGTCACCGTGGTCGCCAGATCGGTGATGTTCTTCTGCGCGCTGTCGATGACGGCGAGGCGGGCGTGGAGCTGCTGCAGGTGCTCGGTGGTGTGCTTGGTCGAGGTCTTCATCGACTCGCCGAGGTTCTGCGTCACCGCGTCGAGCCGCGTATTCACGGTCTGCTGCAATTGCGTGTGGGAGTTCTGCAGCCAGCTTCCCATGGCGTCGAGCCGGGCGTTGAGGTCCGTCAGCCGCTGCTGGGCTTCCGTGTCCACGACCGGGGCGCGCGGGCGCAAGAGCAGGACGAGGACGGCGGCGATGCCGATGGCGATCAGGACGGCGAGGCCGAGAAGGAGGGTGTCAGTCATGGCTGCTTCTATTATCGCGATTCGCCGGAAGTGAACGAAGAGAGAACGGTACGGGCTTCTGGGCCCCGGCTCAAGTTCTGACTTCCGTCATTCCGGGGC
>JANLJK010000005.1:0-6538 GCA_029255525.1 Pseudolabrys sp. | reverse complement strand
GGGCCCGCCGCTTCGCGGCGTCCCGGAACGATGGGCTTCGGTTCCATTGACCCTGTGGCCCCGACCCCTTACATCGCCGCCATGGCAACGCGCGATATCGTCATCATCCCCGACAAACGGCTGCGACTGGTCTCGGAACCGGTCAAAACCGTCGATAAATCCATCCGGACTTTGGTCGACGACATGTTCGAGACCATGTACGCGGCGCCGGGCATTGGGCTCGCCGCGATCCAGATCGGCGTGGCGCAGCGCGTGGTCACCATGGACCTGGCCAAGAAGGACGATCCGCCGGAGCCGCAGGTGTTCATCAATCCGGTGGTCACCTGGTCTTCGGACGTGACGTCGACCTACGACGAAGGCTGCCTGTCGATCCCCGAATATTACGAGGAGGTCGAACGGCCGGCGAAGGTGAAGGTCAAGTATCTCGACCTCGACGGCAAGGAACACGAGATCGAGGCCGACGGCCTGCTCGCCACCTGCCTGCAGCACGAGATCGATCATACCAACGGCGTCTTGTTTATCGACCACATCTCCAAGCTCAAGCGCGACCGGGTGATGAAGAAGTTCAAGAAGGCGGCCAAGCACGGCGAGTCGACGAAGCCGGCGCACCCGTCCGACGACGTGCCGGAACATCACCTGGGGTGAGCTTTTCCACCGTCATGCCCGGCCTTGTGCTGGGCATCCACGTCTTTGCTGACTTGAATTAAGAAAGACGTGGATGGCCGGGACAAGCCCGGCCATGACAAGTGAACATTGGTGCCGGAACGCCATGCCTCTCCGCCTGATCTTCATGGGCACGCCCGATTTCGCGGTGCCGACACTCGTCGCCTTGGCCGCGCACGGGCATGAAATCGCCGCCGTCTATACGCGCGCGCCGAAGCCCGCCAAACGCGGCATGGAGATGCAGATCACGCCGGTCGAGCGCGAGGCACGGCGGCTGGCATTGCCGGTGTTCACGCCCAAGACGCTACGGACCGAAGAAGCGCAGGACGCATTCCGCGCGCATAAGGCCGATGCCGCGGTGGTCGTCGCCTATGGCCTCATTCTGCCGAAGCCGATTCTGGAAGCGCCCAAGCTCGGCTGCTTCAACGTGCATGCGTCATTGCTGCCGCGCTGGCGCGGCGCCGCGCCCATCAACCGTGCGGTGATGGCCGGCGACGCGGAAAGCGGTGTTACCATCATGCAGATGGATGAGGGGCTCGATACCGGCGCGATGGCGATGATGGAACGTCTCGCCATCGGCGCCGATATGACCGCTGGCGAATTACATGACGCGCTGTCACCGCTGGGCTCCGACCTGATGACGCGGGCGCTCGCCGCCGCTGAACGCGGCTCGCTGGCGCTGACACCGCAGCCGGAAGCCGGCGTCACCTACGCCGCCAAGATCAGCAAGGACGAAACGCGCATCGATTGGTCCAGGCCCTGGCAGGAGGTGCATAACCACATCCGCGGCCTGTCGCCGTTTCCCGGCGCCTGGTTCGAGCTCAATGGCGTGCGGGTGAAAGTGCTACGTTCGACCAAGGGCGAGGGCTCCGGCGGCGCTGGCAAGGCGCTGGATGACCGGCTCACGATTGCCTGCGGTGACGGCGCCGTGCGCCTTGTGCAGGTGCAGCGCGCCGGCAAGCAGCCGATGAGCGCCGACGAATTCCTGCGCGGCACAAAGGTTGCCGCCGGGGCGCGGCTCGCGTGATCGATACGAACGCGCTGAGCATCCGCCCGGAACAGCCTGACGACGCGCGCGCGGTCGGCGACCTTCTGGAAGCAGCCTTCGGTGGCCCGATGGAAACCGGCCTCGTCGAACGCTTGCGCGCCGATGGCGATCTGGTGCTGGCGCTGGTCTGCTTCGGGGGCGCAAACCTCGTCGGCTATGTCGCGTGGCCGCGGCTGCGGATCGAGACGGCGCAGGGGGCACGGTCGGCGGTCGCGCTGGCCCCGCTCGCCGTAACGCCGCTGCGGCAGCGGCATGGCATCGGCTCGGCGCTGACGCGCGCCGGTCTCGCGCAGCTGCGCGACGGCGGCGAAACGCTCGTTTTCGTGCTCGGTGATCCGACCTATTACGGCCGCTTCGGATTTCGGGTCGAAACGGCGCGCGCTTACGACTCGATCTATGCCGGCACACATTTCATGGCCTTGAAGCTCGGCGCCAGCGCGCCGGAAAATGGCCGCGTGCGTTATCCCGCGCCTTTCGATAGTCTGTCTTGACGCTCCGCGTTATTCTGACGCTGCCGCGGCGCGGACCACCAAAAAGCCCGGATTATCGGGCACGTACTGGTTTCTTCCTCCTTGTCGAGAGTTTCCTGGGCGCGTGGGCCATGTCCGGCACACCGTCGCCCCAACCTGGAACGATAGCTTGAGCATTGGTCACAATACCGACGCCGCCACCCCTGAAGCCCGCCTCTGGACGAACATCCTCAACCGTTACCGCGAACCGAGCCGTGTGCGCAGCGTGGTCGAATTGGCGATTACCGCTCTACCGCTTGTCGCGCTGTGGACGGCAGCTTGGCTGCTCTATTCCTTCGGCTTCTGGTGGGCCTCGCTCCTGATCGGCATTCCCGCCGCCGGCTTCCTGGTCCGGTTGTTCATGATCCAGCACGATTGCGGTCACGGCTCCTTCTTTCCCAACAAAGCGGTGAATGACTGGGTCGGCCGCGTCATCGGCGTGCTGACGATGACGCCTTATGATTTCTGGCGTCGCACCCATGCCATCCACCACGCCACCTGCGGCAATCTCGATCGTCGCGGCATCGGCGACGTCGATACGCTGACCGTGCGCGAATATCAGGCGCGCTCGCGCTGGGGCCGGCTCAAGTATCGGCTCTATCGTCATCCGCTGGTGATGTTCGGCGTCGGCCCGGCCTATCTGTTCCTGCTGCAGCACCGCCTGCCGGTCGGCATGATGCGTGGCGGCTGGCTGCCTTGGATCTCGACGCAGGCGACTAATGCGGCCATCGCGCTGATCGCGATCACGCTGATCTGGCTGGTCGGCGTCCAGGCCTTCTTCCTGGTGCATCTGCCGATCTTGCTGCTGTCCGCCGTGTTCGGCGTCTGGCTGTTCTATGTGCAGCACCAGTTCGAGGACACGTTCTGGAAGGAAAGCCGCGGTTGGGATCTGCACGAAGCCGCGCTGCACGGTTCGTCGCACTACGACCTGCCGGCTTTGCTGCGCTGGTTCACCGCCAATATCGGCATCCACCACGTGCACCATCTGCACAGCCGTATTCCGTATTACCGGCTGCCGCGCGTGCTGCGTGATCATCCGGAGCTGCGCCATATCGGCCGGCTCACATTGCTGGAAAGCTTCTCTTGCGTGCGCCTGACGCTGTGGGACGAGACGCAGCGCCGGCTGGTATCGTTCCGCGAAGCCAAAGCGATTGGCTGAGCTTGTGTCCCGGGCGCAGCGCAGCGTGAAACGGTGCGCTGCAGACCCGGGACCCCGGTTTCTTTAACCGGGGCCCCGGATCAGCGCCGCATCACTTCGCTTCGCTCATGCTGCGTCGCATCCGGGGCACGGCTCTACTCACGCCGCGTGGAAGCTCGCCCAGTGGTGCCGGCGGGCCTCGACGAATTCGGCCAGGTCGCCGTCGGTGACCTTCACCAGGTCGCTGTGGCCGAAGCCCTTCGAATAATCGAGGATCGACACCACCTCGGGCGTCAGCCGCAACAGCGGCATGGCGTCTGGCTTGGGTCGCGGCATCACTTTGTATTCGGGATAGCGCTTGAGCAGGATCTCGGTGACATGATCGCGCTCGCCTGGATCGGTGGCCTCGACGACGCTGGCCGCAATCGATAAACCCTTGATCTGCAGTGGCTGCGGATAGTCCTTGGCGATGGCCAGCGACACCCGCGGGTCGCGCATGATGTTGGTGAATTTCTGGCTGTCGCGCGAGATCAGGCAATAGATGATCAACCCGTCATTGGCATAGCCGACCACGGTCGCCTGCGGCCAGCCGTCGGCACGGTTGGTGGCGATGGTCATGATGCGATGCTGGTTGAGTAGGTCGATGATCTGCTGCTTGAATACGTCGCGCATGATGAGGCCCTCGCTGTGACGCGGAAAGTATAGGAAGGCCGCCGGATGGCGGATTTGAGGTGAATCAATCGTGCCCCGCTACAAACTGACCATCGAATACGACGGCGCGCCCTTCTGCGGCTGGCAGATTCAGGCCGATCAGGTGACTGTGCAGGGGGTGCTGACGGCGGCGGTCGAGGCACTGACGGGCGACGTTGTGCTGGTGCAGGGCGCCGGCCGCACCGACGCCGGCGTGCATGCGCGGGGCCAAGTGGCCCATGTCGATCTCGCGCGCGAATGGCGGACGGATACCGTGCGCGACGCGCTCAACGCGCATTTGCGGCCGCATCCGGTGGCGGTGCTGTCGGCCGAGCGCGTCGCGGACGATTTCAACGCGCGCATGTCGGCGGTGAAGCGGCATTACCTTTATCGCATCTTCAATCGCCGTCCCGATCTGACGCTCGATGCCGGCCATGCCTGGCGTATCCCGCGTCCACTCGATGTCGACGCCATGCACACGGCGGCGCAGCGGCTGGTCGGCAAGCACGACTTCACGACCTTTCGCTCGACCGAGTGCCAGGCCAAGTCGCCGGTGAAGACGCTCGATCAGCTCGATGTCGTGCGCGACGGCGAGCACGTCTACGTCATCGCCTCGGCGCGCTCGTTCCTGCACAATCAGGTCCGCTCGATGGTCGGCTCGCTGGCTGCGGTCGGCGATGGCAAATGGAGTGCCGACGATCTCAGTGCCGCGCTCGCCGCGCGCGATCGCGCCGCCTGCGGCACGGTCGCGCCGCCGGACGGGCTGTATCTGATGAAGGTGGACTACTGAAACGGCACGCCTTCCGAGCCAAACGGAGATGATTTTGCTATCGCGACTCTACCTTAAGCTTGCATCTGCTCTGCTCGCCTGCGCCCTGAGCGGTTTGTCCTGTGCCGTCGCGGCGCAGCCGGACCAGGACGCCAAGGTGCGGCAGATTGTCGACGAGGCGATGCGGCCCGTTATCGCGCAATACGGTATCCCGGGCCTGGCCGTCGCGGTGACGATCGATGGAGCGCGCTATTTTGTCGACTACGGCGTAGCCTCCAAGGATCCTCAGGTTCCCGTTACGCGCGACACGTTGTTTGAACTGGGATCGATCAGCAAGACGTTCGTCGCGACCTTGACGGCCGCCGCCGAGATCGACGGCAAATTGTCACTGAACGATCACGTCAGCAAATACATGCCCGAGCTGAAGGGGAGCGCGCTGGACAATGTCCGGCTGCTCGATCTTGCGACGCATACGGCAGGAGGCTTTCCGCTTCAGCTTCCCGACACCGTGAAAAATCAAAAACAGCTCGTCGACTATTTCCGCGCGTGGAAGCCGAAATTCGCGCCCGGCACCTCGCGCAGCTATGCGAATCCGAGCATCGGCCTTCTCGGCATGATCACGGCAAAGGCCAGGGGCGAGAGTTTCGGGACGCTCGCCCAGCGTCTATTCGCCGATCTCGGGATGCGGCGCACTTACATCAACGTGCCCGCGGTGGAAATGAAGTCATATGCATGGGGCTATAATCGCGACGACAAGCCCGTCCGGGTCACGCCGGCGTTGCTGGCAACCGAGGCCTATGGCGTGAAGTCGAACGCGGTCGACATGATCCGCTTCGTTGAAGTGAACATGGGCCTCGGTGCGGTACCGGAGAAGATTGGGCGCGCCGTCCAGGCAACGCACACCGGCTATTTCCGCGCGGGTGAAATCATCCAGGATCTCATCTGGGAGCAATATCCCTATCCGGTCGCGCTCGAAAAGATTGTCGCCGGCAATTCGACCAAAATGATCATGAACGCCATTCCGGCGACTGCGTTCGACCCGCCGATGGCGCCGCGCGGCGACGTGATCTTGAACAAGACCGGCTCTACCGGTGGCTTCGGCGCCTATGTCGCCTATGTTCCCGACAGGAAGATCGGCATCGTCATGCTGGCGAACAAAGGCTATCCGAACGAAGCGCGGGTCACGGCCGCCCATCGGATCCTCTCGCGCCTGTCACAATAGACAGGTCTCGATCGTCGGACCCATGGCGACCTGCCTTCGGTGCCCTATATCCAGACTCCGGGGGATAATCAGGAGCAGGTCATGAGCACTTTCGGTTCGGCGGTTTGGTCTGGCGGCATCAAGGATGGCAAGGGC
Organism: Pseudolabrys sp.; assembly: GCA_029255525.1. GTDB lineage: Bacteria > Pseudomonadota > Alphaproteobacteria > Rhizobiales > Xanthobacteraceae > Pseudolabrys. The sequence continues at coordinate 364 of JANLJK010000005.1, read as the reverse complement.
GCGATCTCCACCAAGAGCGGCGCGCTCAAGGATTATCCTTACGGATTTGCCAGCCGTTTTGAGGGTAAGCCCGGAACCAATCCCGAAGAGCTGCTCGGCGCGGCGCATGCCGGCTGCTTCACCATGGCGCTGTCGCTGATCCTCGGTGAGGCCGGCTTGACCGCTGAGAAGATGGAGACGCAAGCAGACGTGACGTTGACCAAGCAGCCGGACGGCTTCGCCATCACCGCGGTGCACCTGACGCTGAAGGCGAAGATCCCCGGCGCGGACGACAAGACGTTCCAAGACTGCGCTGCCAAGGCCAAAGCCGGTTGTCCGGTGTCGAAGCTGTTCAACACCAAGATCACCCTCGACGCGAAGCTGG
>JANLJK010000004.1 GCA_029255525.1 Pseudolabrys sp. | reverse complement strand
CCGCTGCCTGCGCATCGGACAGGCCTTTGGTTCCGGCATAGGCCCGCTCTCCGTCTCCCCACCAGATCGACACTTGTGAATCGAACGAGACCGTCGTGCCCGTATAGCGTAGCGACTTGATGTCGTCCGTGGTCAGCGAATTCGAAACCGTAACACAGCTAGCGAGCGTCAATGCAGCGCACGCAATGAGCGACAGCCTGACGAATTGAACAAGACCCTGCATATGCCCCCCAGAAGGCGCCTTCGGCTTTCGCCACGCGGCGCTTCTCGTTTCCGGCATCACGGCGACGCCGGATTGCTATTGGTCTTCATCATACCGATCCACGCAAAGCAACCAGAAAGCGCATGCTGCTCAAAACGCAATTCACACTGTGCTGATGCCATTTCAATGCAGTCGGTCATTTCAATTCGTCGCAATCCGTAGCCCGCATGAAGCGAAGCGGAATGCAGGGCAGCGTCGCAACACGACAGGCGGCCCCCGGCTTCGCTGCGCTCCACACGGGCTACATGAAAAGCAAATGGCCGGGACAAGCCCGGCCATGTCGATCGCATTGCGACCTTTTCGATTGTTGCCGCTGCAACGCGGGCCGTCAGTACCCGCGATACGGCTTACACAGGCCGTCCTGGATGGTGTAGCCGCGCTGGGCGCACACCGGCCTGCCATCGCGGCCGCGCACCGGTCGTGCATAGCGCCGGTCATCACCGCCGCCACCGAAGTTGAACTGGATGCCCGGCCCCGGCGGCGGGCCATAGTAGCGCGGCGGCGGCTCTTCGTAATAACGCGGCGGTGGCGGCCGATAATAACGCTCGGGCCTACAGCGGTAGCCGTCGAAGTAAAAACCACGGCCGCAGCCGTCACGCGCCTCAGCGGCCGTCGAGACCGCCAGGGCGGCGAGCCCGACGATCAGGCCAATGCCACCAGCATAGAACCCGCGGGTCATGTCTCTGCTCATCAGTGCTTCACCTTCGCGTCGACCTTGAAGCTCGCCTCGGTCTTCTTGGTGATCTCGTCGAGCGTCACGTCGGGGGCAAGCTCGATCAGCGTCATGCCACCGCCCTTCTTGTCGATGGAGAAGACGCCCAAGTCAGTGATCACCATGTCGACGACGCCGGCGCCGGTCAGCGGCAGCGTGCACCGATGCAACAACTTCGACTCGTCCTTGGCGGTGTGCTCCATGATTACCACCACCTTCTTGACGCCGGCGACCAGATCCATGGCGCCGCCCATGCCCTTGATCATCTTGCCGGGGATCATCCAATTGGCGAGGTCGCCGTTCTCGGCTACCTGCATCGCGCCCAAAAGCGCGAGGTCGATGTGGCCGCCGCGGATCATCGCGAACGAATCCGCCGACGAGAAGAAGCTGGTCGTCGGCAATTCGGTGACGGTCTGCTTGCCGGCATTGATGAGGTCGGGATCCTCATCGCCCTCATAGGGAAACGGCCCAAAGCCGAGCATGCCGTTCTCGCTCTGCAGCTGAACGCTCACGCCGACCGGGATGTAGTTCGACACCAAAGTCGGAATGCCGATGCCGAGATTGACGTAAAAGCCGTCGCGCAATTCCTTGGCGGCGCGTTCGGCCATCTGATCACGGGTCCAGGGCATGGTTAGACTTCCTCTCCGGTGGCGGCGGCAGCCGGACGCTTGCGAACGGTACGGTTCTCGATGGGTTTCACGAAATTGGGCACGTGGACGATACGCTTCACGTAGACGCCCGGCGTGATGATGTGGTCGGGATTGAGCTCACCCGGCTGCACCAAATGCTCGACCTGGGCGACCGTGATCTTGCCGGCCGTCGCCATCATCGGATTGAAGTTGCGCGCGGTCTTCCGGTAGACGAGGTTGCCTTCGGTGTCGCCCATCCAGGCGTGCACGATGGAGAGGTCGGCGACGATGCCGCGCTCCATGATATAGCGCTCGCCGTCGAACACGCGCTCTTCCTTGCCCTTGGCGATGTCGGTGCCGGCGCCGGTGCGGGTGAAGAAGGCGGGAATGCCCGCCCCGCCGGCGCGGATGCGCTCGGCCAAGGTGCCCTGCGGGTTGAACTCAATCTCCAGCTCGCCAGCCAGGTACTGCTTGGCGAACAGCTTGTTCTCGCCGACATAGGACGAGATCATTTTGCTGATCTGCCGGGTCTCGAGCAGCAGGCCAAGGCCGCCGCCGTCAACGCCCGCATTGTTCGAGACGAAGGTCAGGTTCTTGACGCCGGAGTCGCGGATCGCGTGGATCAGGATCTCGGGCACGCCGCAAACGCCGAAGCCGCCGCAGCAGATCAACATGCCGTCCTTGAGGACGCCGGCCAGCGCGGCCTTGGCGTCGGGGTAAACTTTCTTCATGCCACTGTTTCGGCCGCCTTCCGGCGGCTCCTCCCATTTTCAACCGGAGAGAACATCAATTTCGTGGTCGGATGCAAGCCTATCTCGCGGGCGCGGGCGGCGTGATGTCCGTCACCGGATTGCGCGGGCGCTGCGGCGCGGCCGGGGCGATGGCCGCGGGCGGTGGCGGCGGCGGCGCGGTGGCAGGCCCCGCGGGCTTCTGGCCGGCGAGCGTGGTCGGCAGCGGCAGGCCGTGCGGGTAATAGGTCCAGGCCACGAACAGGGCAGCGAACAGGATCGCCGACAGCACGGCGGCCGTGCCCCGGTGGTTGAACGACAGCAGATTGGCGATGACCGTCGCCAGGAATGCGAACACGGCCAGGACGGCGACATACAACCAGTCGACGGCCGCGAGATCGATCGGCATGAAGGGCTCCCCTCTTGAGACGTATCGATACTAGCCCAGTCTCACGATGCGGGCCACGGCGGCAGCGTTATTTCCCAACAACTCGATTGCGACTATACCAGCACCATGACCAACGTTCTCATCTTGACCGAAGTTCAAGAAGCCATACAGCAGCGCTACAAGCAGATGCTGCTGGAGCGCTTCCCGCAACTCACCATCAATGTGGTCGGCCATCACACGCAGGTCGATCCCTATATCGCCGACACCGAAATCCTGATGTGCTTCTCACCACCGATGGCCGACCACGTGGTGCGCGACGCGCCGAAGCTGAAATGGATCCAGGCGCTCGGCACCGGCGTCGACAACATCGTCGACCTGCCCTCGCTCGATAAGGAAGTGCTGATCACCAATGTGCGCGGCATCCATGGCGCGCCGGTGTCGGAAGCGACCATCGCCTTTATGCTGTCGCTGGCGCGTGACATGCCGCGCTCGGTCCATGCGCAGGACCGCAGCACCTGGGAGCGCTGGCCGGCACAACTGCTCGCGGGCAAGACCGTCGGCATTCTCGGCGTGGGATTGATCGCGGAATATCTGGCGCCGCTCTGCAAGCAATTCGGAATGACGGTGGTCGGCATCACCGGCAGCCCGCGACCGACGCCCGGCTTCGACCGCATGGCCGCGCGTGACGATCTGCTCAAGGTCGTCGCCGAAGTCGACTTCCTGGTGGTGTTGATCCCGATGAGCGCGGCGACGCAGAACATCATCGGCGAAGCGGTCTTCAAGGCGATGAAGCCGACCGCTTATCTCGTGAATGTCGCGCGCGGCGGCGTGGTCGACGAACCGGCGCTGATCAAGGCTCTGGAGAGCGGCGAAATCGCCGGCGCCGGCCTCGACGTGTTCTCGCAGGAGCCGCTGCCGCCCGACAATCCGCTGTGGAAGACGAAGGGCATCACCATCTTCCCGCATCTCGGCGGCTATTCGGAAGGCTACGAAGAACGCGCCATGCCGACCTTGGCCGGCAACATGGCGAAGTATCTCGCGGGCGATCTCAAGAACATGGTCAATATCGTACGCAAGCCCGCGTCCTGGTGAACTCCTGGGGAGGAAGACACATGGCTCTGTCGGAACGGCTCAACACACCCATTTCCACCGCTGAATTGGAACGCCGCTGGCGCGCCGTGCGCACGGTCATGGAGCGCGACAAGATCGACGTTCTGCTGATGCAGAACAACAACGATCACATGGGTGGCTATGTGCGTTGGTTCACCGACATGCCGGCGGTCAACGGCTATCCGCAGACGGTGGTCTTCCCGCACGATGACGAGATGTCGGTGGTGTGCCAAGGCCCGTTCGGCGGCGAGATCGTACCGCCGCAGGACCCGCAAACCTGGCGCGGCGTCAAAAAGGTGCTCACCACGCCGAGCTATGCCTCCGCGCATTACACCAAGGACTACGACCCGGAACTCGCCGCCAAGGCTTTGGCGCCGTATGCCAACGGCACCATCGGTTTCGCCGGCACCTACCAGATGTCCTTCGCGCTGCTCGATCACGTGAAGCGCACTTATCCGAACGCCCGCTTCGTCGACGTCTCCGAGACGATCGACCGCATCAAGGTCATCAAGAGCCCGGAGGAGATGGAACTGGTCAAGCGCGCCGCCGCCATGCAGGACGGCGCCATGAAGGCGGCCTTCGCGGCGGTGAAACCCGGCATGCGCGACATCGAAGTCGCGGCGATCGCGCAAGCATATAGCGTATCGCACGGCAGCGAGAACGGCATCTATCTCTGCGCCTCGATGCCGCTCGGCAAACCGTCGTTCTTCTCCAACCGCCACCTGCAGAACCGCGTCATCCAGGGCGGCGATCAGGTCGTTCTGTTGGTCGAGGATTCAGGACCGGGGGGCATGTTTACGGAGCTCGGTCGCTCCTGCGTCCTCGGCAAAGTCCCGCAGGCAATGAAGGACGAACTCGCCTTCTGCAAGGAGTCGCGCAAGTTCACGCTCGACCTGCTCAAGCCGGGCACTCCTTGCAAGGACGTATGGAACGCCTTCAACGCCTTCATGAAGAAGAACGGCCGGCCGGAGGAGTCACGTCTTTACTGCCACGGCCAGGGCTACGACCTGGTCGAGCGGCCGCTCGTGCGCAATGACGAGCCGTGGACGATCGAGAAGGATATGAACATCGTCGTGCATCCGACTTACATTCATGCCGGCTATCTGAACTGGCTGTGCGACAATTATTTGATCGGTGGAAATGGCCCCGGCGACCGGCTGCACCAGTTCCCCGAGGAAGTGACAGAGCTTGGCTGAGCGTGGGTCAGCGCAACTCCGCTGCCACCCGCGCGATAGCGGCAAGCTTTTCCTCCGCCGCAGCCGGCGCACAGATAGGGTTATCCGCGAATGTGGCGAAGCCGCAGTCCGGGTGCAGTAGCAAGCGTTCCGCACCAAAGAGAGCAATCGCGCGCTTGATCTTGCCTTCAATATCTTCGGCGGATTCGGTGTGGGCGCATTTCTGATTGACGACTCCAACGCCGATACGGGCATCTCCAGGGAGCGCCCGCAACAGCTCCATTTCGCCCGCCCGCGGCGTACACATTTCAAGCAGATAGCCGCCAACTTTCATCGCTGCGAGCGTCTCGATCAGCGGTTCGTAACTACCGGTCAGCGCCACCGACTCGTCCGGCGTCCAGTTGCCGCGGCAAATATGCACCGCCGTGCGCTCACGCGGGGCTGCCGCCACCACGGCATTAACCAGATCGCGGGCGAAGGCCAGTTCATGCTCTGACCCGCGCGACTCCGACAAGGCGCCGCACATGAAGCTAGGACGGCTCTTCGGGCCGCTAAACACGACCTCCGACAACACCGGTTCATCGAATTGCACCAGCGAGGCACCCGCGTCGATCAGCGCCGCAAGTTCATCTCGCAAGACCGCCACGATGTCCGCAGCCAATTCCTCGCGGCTGTGGTAGGCGCGCTCCTGCAGACACTCCATCCACATGGTGCGGGTGAGCAGATAAGGCCCCGGCAAAGCAATCTTGATCGGCTTTTCGGTGAGGCCGTGCAGAAAATCCAACTCGTGTACCGCGAGGTCCCGACTGCGGCCGATACGGCCGAAGATCGCCGGATGGCGCACATCCGCGGCCGGCACGTCGAGCGCGCGTAGCTCGCGCTCGAACTCCTCCGGATCGTCAACGAGCGGTAGGAGGTCAGTCAGCGGGATAAGCTGGCAGTTATCGAGGCGCGTGGCAACGAAGCTCGCATAGCTGTCGCGGCGCTGTTCACCATCGGTTATAACGTCGACACCGACCCGCTCCTGTGCCGCGACGACGAGGCGGACGGCGTCATTCGCGGTGTCGTGAAAAGCGGCCTCGTCGAGCTTGCCCTCGACGTAAGAATGCATGGCTTGCGTCATCCAGCGGGGCCGCGGCCAACTGCCGATGCCGGTGACCGCAAGCGGCGGAATCGGCTTCGCTGGCCTGGGCTGGATCGGCGCGAGCGGAACAGCGGCGGCCACGCTCACGGTTGTCGGCTGCGTCGCGGGCGTTTTGTTTTCGCCGCGTTCCTCGATCTTACCCTTACAAACCAGGAAGCTGCGCTGCTTGCCGACCTTGGTCCATGACACCAGATCATTGCCGGTGAGCCGGCACCAAGCGGGCAAATCCTCGTCGACGGAGATCTCGGTCGAGCGGATTTCCAGCAGTTGCCCCCGCTCCATCGGATCGATGTGCCTGCGGATCAGCAGCAACAACCCATTGCCGCAATCGAGATCGCCACCGTCGAAGCTGACGTCGGGCGGGTAAGTGTGTCGCTCCACGGGCTGCATATGCCGTCAGGCCGCCGCCCGCCGCCGCCGCCCGATCTCGTAACCGACCGCAGCGCAGCCGGTCAGCAGCACGACGAGGGCCGCCAGCATGCCGGACGAGAGCCCGGCGACATAGGACGACTGGACGGTGGGTGCAGGCGCGGCAGACGGCTGTGCAGGCGCGGCCGCCCCCGTGGCCGGTGCCGCCGCCATCACATGCGGCTTGCTCTGATCAATCGCCTGATAGGTGCGGGCGAGCAGCGCGCGCCCGACGTCCTTCAGAATCGCCTGGCCGGCAACGCGCCCCTGGCCGAGCACGAGGTCGACATTGTTGACGCCCGCGCCGCCAAGATTGACCGACTTGCTGCCCTGCTTGTCCTCGATATGCCAGGCGAGCACATCGGCCCCCTCGACGCGATCGACCACGACCTTGAAGTAGCCTTCCGGCCCGCTGACGCTGCTGCCCGGCTTGAGCCGGATCTCTTCTTTGTTGACCAGCATGAACCCGAAATTGTGCCCGGTCGGGCAGCCGACCGGATAAACCGAGAAGCGTCTATCGCCCGCGTAGTCCGCTCCATAGTTCAGGCTGAACGCCTTGGCGTAGATCTTGAGATTGGCCTTGCCGTCCTTGAATGGCTCCGGCCAAGGCGACAGGAAGCCGGCAAGATCGCCATACTCGAACACCAATGACTTACGCGCACCGGTGTCCTCGATCAGCAGATCGTTTTTTACCGGCCCAAGCGTGCGATTAAGCACGACGTGGCCGTTCTCGACGACTTCGATGCGCACGGTGCCGTCGATGCCGTCGATGCCGACGACGCGGATGGTGCGATTGCCCGCCTTCCATTCGTCGCCCACGCCAGCCAATCCGGCGAACAGCTTCTCGTCGGCGAGCAGCAGACGGTCCATGCGCACGCCGGAGATCCAGTCGAACACCATCTTCTGCGGTGTGACCTCGCGCGCCTGGCCTTGGTTGTAGAGCTGCGTAAAGCGCGTGCCCCACCAGCCCGGCTCGGTCTGCGACAGCACGGGCGAACCGAAGGCCCATTCCCAATCGGTGCCGGCGATGGTCTTCACATGCAGCGCATGGTTGGCCATCTTCTCGTGGCCGACGGTCGCGTAATATTGATAGACCTGCCCGCCGACGACGACGCTCTTGCCGGCGGGAATGGTGACGTTCTCCTTCACCACGATGCTCATGTCGTAGTCGATATAGGTCGGCATGCGGCCAAGCACCGGCAGGCCTTCGCCGCGCAGCGCCACCTCGCCGCCCATCGTGTCTTCGAGATAAGCGAGTCCGCCCGGCGGGATAACAACCTCACCATTCTCCACGCGGCTCTTGCGGATGAAAACGGCATCGAATTTCGGCGGCCGCGGCACGCCGAAATCATCCTTCATGGCGCGCGCCTGCGGCAGGCCGGGCAGGCCCGGCACGTAAGCCGGCTTCACGGGACGGTCGGCCACTTCCGAAAACGGTGGCGGCGGGATGTCGTTCGCGGCGATTGGATGCGCGAGCGGCAGGCCGGGCTTGGCCGGCGTCAGCACGGTCGCGTAGTCGGTCGCCAGGGTGGCAGTGGCGGTCGCGCCCAACAGCGTCGCAGCGACGACCGAGCGAAGTGCGGCACGGAATGTCATCGTCCCCTCCCCTAGATTATTTTTGGCGTTGTCGCGCGTAAGTCCGATGGCGGCAGCGGGCAAGATGCGCTGCGTCGGCTGAGATACAGCGTGCCCCAACCGGTGAGCATCAATGTGTTCAAGGCGATCAGCCATTTCGGCACGCCGACGAGCAGCGTGCCGGCAAGGCCCAGCCCCACCACCGACAACACCGGCGCAAGACAGCTCACGCACAGCGCCGATAAAGCGAGCACACCGCCACCGATCGCGGCACCACCGGCCGCGCGGCCTCCATTGCGCCGCGCGGTCGACAGCGCGAAGCCCATGAACGCCACCGCCATGCCGATCGAGGCCGTCGTCCAGATCTCGTCCTTGCGCCGGAAGCTCACCCACCAAGCTTCAGAGCGTTCGTAGGTGAGCTGGCCGGAGGAAACGAATTCTCCAGGCAGGAAGCCGCAATTCTCCGCGTCGGCCGCGGTGGCCGGCATTTCGAAACCGACGAAGCTGATGACCACATAAGCAAGCGCGGCCACCACGAACAGCGCGATCGGCAGACGGTAGCGAAGCATTGGTGCCTCGTGCCAGCGGCTCAATAACTGACGCTCGGGCAGGCTTCGCCCATGAACTCGACCAGCTTGGCACCGCCGACGATCACTGCGCCCGCGACCAGATTGTTCTCATCGAGCTTGCGTTTCTTGAAGCAAGGCGAGCAGACGTAGATTTCGCCGCCGGCCTCAACGAAGCTCTTCATCAGATCCTTGAGCGGCGCGAAGCCCTCTTCGTGGATGTCGTCGGCATAGCCGTTCTGCGACAGCCGTGTGCCCTCGATCGACAGGAACACCAGCGTCTTCTTGTCGGACGCAACCGCGGCGTTGGCGACGACGAAGGCGACCGTTGCCTTGTCGGTGTCATTCTTGGCGCAGGTCAGGCTGATGACGAACTTTCCAGGCATAGTCTCTTCCCCCTCTTTCAATATTTCCCGACGAAAGCCGTTTTTCGGCCTCCGCGTCTTCTCGTCAGGTCCAGTTAGATCGAGATCGGATCCAAAAACTCTTGGCCGCGGCGTCGTGACGCAACAATTCATTTCCGGTTAGCCGGCACCAAGCCGGCAGATCCTCGGGTGCACCCGGATCGAGCGCGGTTACTTTCAGCACGCGATCAGGCATTGCCCTCAGGCGCTTGCGCAGATCGAGCAACAACGGACCGCAGCCGAGATCACCGGCGTCCCAACTGACGTCGGCGTGAAGCGGCTCAGTGGCGGACCCTGGCGACTGCACAGGCGCAAGCTCTCTCATCCCCGCGCGCGACGCGCGAGGCGGGTGAATTTTTCGGGCACGATGCGACCGATACGGACACGCCGTACCGGCACACAGAACCTATGTCTCGGAGGTCATCGAACTCTTTCGGTCAACGCTGCCGCAAAGCGGCCGAGGAAGCTCACACGGAGCATCGCGTTCCGAAAAAGAACTCGTGGTAGAAGACTATGGTGCGCAACGGGTCCGGTCAAGCAAACTTGGATGTGCGCGCTGACGACACGCTCATCAGTCTTACTCTCCATGTCCTCGATCCGGTCGCGCAACGTACCGTGGACGATCGAGAAGGACATGAACATCATCGTGCATCCGACTTACGTTCATGCCGGCTATCTGAACTGGCTGTGCGGCAACTATTTGATCGGTGGAAATAGCCCCGACGACTGGCTGCACCAGTTCCCCGGGGAAGCGATCGAAGTCGGCTGATCCGGCTTGACCCCGCGCGGTTGTAGCGCGAGCATTCCTCTCCCTCAGGGAGGAAACAGAATGAAAAAAGCGATGATGGCGGCCGCGCTTGCCTTCGGGCTCGTCGCGGCCGGACCGGCTGCCGCACAGAATTTCCCGAACCACCCGCTCACCATGGTCATCCCCTTCGCCGCCGGCGGACCGACCGACGTACTCGGCCGCGTCATGGCACAGCGCATGAGCGAGGTGCTCGGACAACAGGTGATCGTCGAAAACATCGGCGGCGCCGGCGGCATGACCGGCGGCCTGCGCGTGAAAAATGCGACACCCGACGGCTACACAATGCTTATCGGCACAGTCGGCACGCACGCGCAGAACCAGACGCTGTACAAGAAGCCGGCCTATAACGCGGCGACCGATTTCGCGCCGGTGGCACTGATCGCGGAAGTTCCGATCGTCCTGATCGCCCGGCCCGACATGCCGGCCAACAACCTCAAGGAATTTATCGCTTACGCGAAGGCCAATGAATCCAAAATGCAATACGGCTCGGCCGGCGCCGGCTCTGCCACGCATCTCGGCTGCGTCGTCGCCGACATGGCGATGGGGACGAAGCTCATCCACGTGCCTTACAAAGGCAGCGCGCCCGCCATGGGCGATCTGATGGGTGGCCGCATCGACTTCTTCTGCGAGATCGTCTCCACCGCCAAGCCGCTCATCGACGGCGGCAAGGTGAAGCCCATCGCCATGATGGCCAAGACGCGCTCGCCGGTGCTGCCGAACGTGCCGACGGGCGCCGAGCAAGGCGTGGCGAACTTCGAAGCTTACACTTGGAACGCGATCTTCATGCCGAAGGGCGTACCCGCCGACGTCTTGAAGAAGGTGAATGAGGCCGCCGTCGCCGCCATGGATAGCCCGGCGGTGAAAGAAAAGCTGCAAGCCATCGGCGCCAACATCGTGCCGCCCAATCAGCGGACGCCGGAATATCTTGGCTCGTTCGTCGAGAGCGAAATCAAGAAATGGGAAGCGCCGATCAAGGCCAGCGGCGTGCAGGTGGACTAAGGAACGACAACCCCTGCCCCGGATGCGGCATCGCGTCCGGGGCGCGAGATCATCACTTCTTCGGTTCTTCCATCAAGCTCACATGCGCGGCCACGACGCGCCAACCTTCGGGGAACTTCACCCAGGTCTGCATCTGGCGGCCGATACGGCCGGGCGCCGAGGGGCGCTCATACAACGTCGACGCGACGGCGAAGTCGCGGCCATAGGTGGTGATCACCGTGCGCGAGATGGTCCGATTGACGGCAACCGGCGAACGAGCAGCGCGGAACGCGGCGATTTCGCCGTAGCCGTAGAGATTCTCGGTAGCACCGTAACGGATGGTGCGCGGGTCCTGGCGGAACAAGGCGTCGAGCGTCTCGACGTCGTTGGTCACCAGCGCCTTCTCGTATGTATCGAAGGCAGCCTTCACCTCGGCCACGACCTCCGGCAGGTCGACTTCCATCATGCTTCTCCTGGACGATTAAAGGTTGGGACGTGACGCGGCGACCGCGCCCATCTGTTCCAGCGCAGATGCGATGCGCAAGGCAACATCTTCGCGCCATGGCGCGGCGATCACCTGCACGCCGATCGGCACGGGCGACAGCGGCACCGGCACAGCGACCACCGGCAGTCCGCTGATCGAGATCGGCTGCGTGTAGATGCCGATATTGGGGCGCTCCGGCAGTTCGAGGCCGTCGATGGCGAGGTTCT
>JANLJK010000003.1 GCA_029255525.1 Pseudolabrys sp. | reverse complement strand
CGCGGCTATGTCGTCCACCGGTGCCAGATTCTGTTCATAAAGATACCTCGCTTGGGCGAGTTCCTCCGGCGTGTGTTCCTTCTACGCCGCCATGTCATCCCCCGTTCGCAACCGCCCATAAAAAAAGCGCCGGTGAAAACCGGCGCTGGTCATTCGAAATCGATACGCCCGTCATGGGCGTCGGCCGCTCATCGCCTCAATGAAAGAATGCGCAGTCGCGACATATGCCTGCATCGCATGGGGCGACCATTCCTGCCGCCGCCCATCTCCAGACCCACGTGTCGAGCATGCCCAAACCATAGCGGACCAGCGTCACACTGTCAACATGGTCCTAGGATTATTTTGAACTTTTTTGCCCCCGCCGGAGGGCGCCCACGAAAACCCGCCGCCACGCGCCGCAAAAGAATGCAGAAACAGCGCCTTAGTTCACTTTGTCGGAACGGCAGGAGCGCGGGCCGCTCTCCCAGAACCAACCGCATTTGCTGCAGCCGCCGAGCGAGAGGGCGATCAGAACGAGGCCGGTGACAGCCGCGAAGCGCTTAGATGCGGGCTTAGATGCGAGCCTGAGCATGCCGCCTTTATACCCCAGCCGGCGGCCGGGTGGCGAGGCCTTTGCCTCAGCGGTGCGGCGCCGGCCGCGCGACCGGCCGAAGCGTCCGCGGCGGCAGCACAGCGCGCGGCTTGAGATCGAAACCGAGCACGAACACCGTGCGGCCAAGGCGATCCGCCACCGTCATGCTCCAGCCGGCGAAATCCTGGATGTGGTGATCGCACATCGCCGCCTTGAGATCGCGCACCTGGCGCGTGGCATGCGCGCGCGCCGCGCGCAGGCCGCTCAAGTGCTGGCCGTCGCCGTCGTTGAAGACGCGCTGACCGTCAGTGAAGTGGAAAAAGTAATGTGGCACGGGGACAGCTTTCGCTTTGCGGAGCCGCCGCCCCTAGCAGCCCCAAGTGACACCGACATTACGCATGAAAGGTATGGCGTCAGCATGGCGCGCGCAACGCTGCTACTAACGTCGAAAATCTGTTCAAATATGGCTGAAAACAATGACTTTTCAGCGATCCTCCAATCGCGAGGTCCAAGGCAGCACGCTGTCGTCTGGAACCGTTCCATGCAACGAGGGGCGACGGCTAAATGTGCGCGCCTTTGTCCGCCGCGTCGAAGCGCTGGCGTGCCGCGTCCATCGCGGGACGGTTCTTGCGCGCCCACGCGCTCAAGGTGTTCACCGGATCGAGCAGCGAGCAGCCGAGCGCCGTCAATTCATAATCGACGCGCGGCGGGATGGTCGGAAACACGGTGCGCGTCACCAGCCCATCGCGCTCCAGCGCGCGGAGCGTGAGCGTCAGCATGCGTTGCGAGATCGAGCCCAGCGCCTTGCGCAGCTCGTTGAAGCGCTTGGGGCCGCCACCCAAAGTCGACACCACCAAGACCGTCCATTTGTCGCCGACGCGCGACAACACCTCGCTGATGGCCCTGCAGTCGGAAGGCTCATGCAGGTTACCCGGTATCACCGGTGTGCCTTCTTGCTTCTTTCGCTTGGTCATTTATCTAGCCTCGGTATCAAACCGTAACTAATCGTGGACCAGAGGTAGACACTCCCATGGCGAAACTCAAGCTTGGCGTCATCGTTGGCTCGAACCGCAAGGAATCGATCAATCGCAAGCTGGCCCTGGCGCTGGCCAAGCTCGGCAGCGACGCGTTCGAGGTGAAGTTCCTGCAGATCGACGACCTGCCGCTGTACAACCCGGACAACGAGGCGTCCTATCCGGCGCCCGCCACGCGCCTGAAGAACGAGATCGAGGCGTCCGACGCCCTGCTCTTCGTCACGCCGGAATACGGCCGCACCTTCCCGACCGTGCTGAAGAACGCGCTCGATTGGGCGGCGCGCCCGTGGGGCAAGAGCTCGTTCCCGGGCAAGACGGCCGCCGTCATCGGCACGTCCGGCGGCGCGATTTCCTCGGCGCTGGCGCAGTTCTCGCTGCGCGCCGTGCTGAGCACGCAAGGGGTGAACGTGATGGGTGGCGAAGCCTATATCCAGTTCAAGCCGGACCTGATCGACGCCAACAACGACGTCACCGACGAGAGCGTCACCGGGTTCCTCAAGGCCTACGTCAATCAGTTCGCGGCCTTCGCTGGCAAGCTCGCCGCCAAATAACGAAAGGCAGGACTGTCATGTCCATCCGTCCCGTGAAGCGGATCGTGCAGTCGAAACCGACGATGGAAGGCGCCGGCGTCAAGTTGCGCCGCGCCTTCGGCTTCGGCGAGACGTCCGAGACCGATCCGTTCCTGTTGCTCGACGACTTCCGCAACGACCGGCCGAGCGATTATCTCGCCGGCTTCCCCTGGCATCCGCATCGCGGCATTGAAACGATCACATACGTCTTAGCCGGCACGGTTTCCCATGGCGACAGCCTCGGTAATCAAGGCAGCCTCGGCGCGGGCGACGTGCAGTGGATGACGGCCGGGCGCGGCATCATGCATCAGGAGATGCCGCAGGGCGATGCGCAGGGCCGCATGCACGGCTTTCAACTGTGGGCCAACCTGCCGTCGTCGCTGAAGATGTCGGCGCCGCGCTATCAGGATGTGAAGGCCGCCGAGATTCCCGAGATCGTCGACGATGACGGCACGCGCGTGCGCGTCGTCTGCGGCGAGTTCTGGGGCAAAAAAGGCCCGGTCGACGGTGTCGCCGCCGATCCGCGCTATCTCGATGTCTTCGTGCCGGCGGGCAAGAGCAAGACACTTCAAGTCGAAGTCGAGCGTCATGCCTTCGCTTATGTGTTCGAAGGCGACGGCAGCTTCGCCTCTGCCTCGCAGCCGCTCGGCGTGTTGAGCGAGAAGCAGGTCAATGGCGAAGAGATCCTGGTGCGCGAGAAGGCCGGCGACCGCTCGCTCGTCCTGTTCGACCGTGGCGATGAGGTCAAAGTGCAGGCCGGCGACAAAGGCATCCGCTTCCTGCTCGTCTCCGGCAAACCGATCCAGGAACCTGTCGCCTGGTACGGCCCGATCGTGATGAACACGCAAGAACAATTGCAGCAAGCGGTGAGCGAGCTGCGCAACGGCACCTTCATCAAGGGCTGAGCCAACAGCCCGACTGCCCCCACACCTCAGCCCCGGCCGCACGGCCGGGGTTTTTCTTTGACACAAATCCGAAACACGCGTCGGCTAGCAACGGCGAACGCGCCTTCATTTCATGAGCGACCCTGGCGTCGACGGACGGGCCATTCATCCCGCCGCATACTTTTCCGACCAAGCGGAGACAAAAGCGCGCATGGCCGACAGCTTCTGGTGGCAGCACGGCGTCATCTATCAGATCTATCCGCGCTCGTTTCAGGACAGCGATGGCGACGGCGTCGGCGACCTCAACGGCATCCGCGCCCGCCTCGATTATCTGCAATGGCTCGGCGTCGACGCCGTCTGGATCTCGCCGGTCTATCCCTCGCCGATGGCCGACTTCGGCTACGACGTCAGCGATTATCGCGGCATCGATCCGCTGTTCGGCACGCTTGAGGACTTCGACCGGCTGCTCGGCGAGGCGCATGCGCGCGGCCTCAAGGTCATCTTGGATTTCGTGCCGAACCACACGTCCGATCGGCATCCTTGGTTTCTCGAAAGCCGCGCCGCACGGAACAGTCCGAAACGCGACTGGTACATCTGGCGCGACGGCAAGCCTGACGGCGCGCCGCCCAACAACTGGATCTCGCATTTAGGCGGGCCGGCCTGGACGCGCGACGAGACCACCGGCCAGTATTATCTGCACAGTTTCCTGCGCGAGCAGCCCGACCTCAACTGGCCCAACCCGGATATGCGCGCCGCCATGTATGATGTGCTGCGCTTCTGGCTCGATCGCGGCGTCGATGGCTTCCGTGTCGATGTGATCTGGCTTCTGATCAAGGACGAGGCGCTGCGCGACAACCCGCCCAATCCCGGCTTCGCGCCGGGCCAGCCGGCGATCGATCGCTTCCTGCAACGTTACAATGCCGATCAAGCCGGCGTGCACGACGTCATTGCCGAGATGCGCGCGGTGCTCGACGGTGACAACGAGCGCGTTCTCATCGGCGAGATCTATCTGCCGATCGAACGCCTCGTCACTTATTACGGCACGAACTTGCGCGGCGCCCACCTGCCCTTCAACTTCCAGCTCATCAATGCGCCGTGGACCGCGTCCGACATCGCCCGGCTGGTGCGCGACTACGAAGCCGCGCTGCCGCAAGGCGGCTGGCCGAACTGGGTGCTCGGCAATCACGACCGCCCGCGCATCGCCACGCGCGTCGGCGAAGCGCAGGCCCGCGTCGCCGCGATGCTGCTGCTCACCTTGCGCGGCACGCCGACTTTGTATTACGGCGACGAGCTCGGCATCGGCCCCGTCATCATTCCGCCGGAGGCCGCGCAGGACCCGTGGGAGAAGAACGAGCCGGGCCTCGGTCTCGGCCGCGATCCGGTGCGCACGCCGATGGCCTGGGACGCTTCGGCGCAGGCCGGCTTCACCGCCGGACAGCCGTGGCTGCCACTCCACCCCGACCACGCCACGCGCAACGTGCAGAAGCTACGCGACGACCCGGCGTCGCTCCTGACGCTGTATAGCGAACTGCTCGCGTTACGCCGCCAGCGCGCGGCGCTGAGCGTCGGCACCTTCACCTTGATCGGCGTGCAAGGCGACGCGCTGATCTTCGCCCGCGAACACGGCGGAGAACGCCTCATCGTCTGTCTGAACTTCGGCGACCGCGAGCAGCCGATCGCGCTTCCCGATCTGGCGGGCGCCACGCTCCTGCTGTCGACGCATCCCGATCGCGTCACGGCGCTGACAAACCTTACGCTCCAACCGCACGAAGGCTTGGTGATCCGGCGTGCGTAGCGCGACGCCATTTCGGCGGCGGCGCCTAATCCGACGTCAGCTTTCCAGGCGCCCGTCACGCAGCCTGTAAATATGATCGAACCGATCCAGGATCATTTCGTCATGCGTCACGACGATGATCGCCGCCTGTTGCTCGACGGCGATCCGCCGCAACAGGTCCATGACGATCCGCGCCCGCGATGAATCCAGCGGCGCGGTCGGCTCATCGGCGAGAATGATACGCGGCTTGTTGGCAAGCGCCCGTGCGATCGCCACCCGTTGCGCTTCGCCGCCGGAGAGCTGGCGCGGCATCGCGTGCTTGCGGTGACCGACCTCGAGATAATTGAGCAGCTCCACGGCGCGGTCGCGCGCCGCCGCCGCGCCGTAGCCGGCGAGATGGAGCACGACCGCGACATTGTCGCTGCCGTCGAGAAACGGCAGCAGGTTCGGGTATTGGAAGATGAAGCCGATCTTGTCGAGCCGCAGCCGCCGCAGGTCCGCCTTGAGCCAATGGTCGTCATAGACCAGATCGCCGTCGAGCGTGATGCGGCCGCCGCTCGGCTCCAGGATGCAAGCAATGCAATGCAACAGCGTGGTCTTGCCCGAGCCGCTCGGGCCCATCAGCCCGACCACCTGTCCCGGAAAGACCTCCATATTGATGTCGACCAGGGCATCGACCCGCGCCGTACCCTGGCCGAAATGCTTCGACAGGTGCTCGACGCGCACGACCGCCTGACTACCGGGCTCGGCCATGGACTACCCCGACGACGCCAGCGCTTCGGCCGGGTCCACTTTGAGTGCGAGCCGGATGCCGAGCGTGCTGGCGGCAAGACAGATGCCCACGGTGATGCCGAACACGATCATCACGCTCTCGGGGTCGAGCACAAGCCGCCGCGGGAAATACGGCTTGAACACCAGGACCAGCACGAGTCCGGTGAGATAGCCGAAGACGCCCATCGACAGCGCCTGCTGGACGATGAGGCCGATGATGGTGCGGTCCGGCGCACCGACGAATTTGAGCGTCGCGATCGACCGCACCTTGTCCATGGTCAGCGTGTAGATGATCAAAGCAATGATCACCGCCGATACGATCACCAGCAGCACCATGATCAGGCCCTGCTGCTTGCGGGCGCGCTCGATCACGAATTTGCTGAGCAGCGTCTCCTGCTGCTCCTGCGTCAGCGCCGTCAGATGCTTCCAGCGCGACAGCGCCGCCGCCACTTCGTTGACCTGCACATGCGGCGACACCTTGGCGATGACGGCATTGATCTGGTCGTTGGTCGCGCCCGCCCCGCCGCGCGCCTGTTCGCGCCGCGACGCCGAGGGCGCGTATTCGAATTGCAGTTGCTGCGCATCGCGCAAAGTGATGTAGGCCACGGGATCACCGGATGAGGTGACTTCCTCGCGCATCAGGCCGACGACCGTGAACTTGTGACCGTGCGTCCCGAGCGGCACTTCCTGGCCGAGCGCCAGCCCGGCGGAGCGATCGACCACCATTTCATAGTGGCTGCGCAGGATCTCACGCCCGGCGGCGAGACGACGCGGGCCGCCCGGCCGTCCCGGCTCGTAACCGATCAGGAAGACGCGCAGCGGTTTGCCGTTCAATTCAGTCTGCACCGACTGATAGGTCACCGCTCCGGCACGCTCGATGCCATACACCCGGCTGACCAGTTCCCGCGTGTCGCCGGGAATGCGCGAGGATTCGGCGAACGGCCCGTTGGTGCCGGCTTCGACCACCCAGAGATCGGCCCGGGCCGCGCGCGCCTGCTTGAGCGCATCGTCGATCAGCCCGCCATAGACGCCGGTGATCATGATGACGATGCCGAGCAGCAGGCTCAGGCCGAAATTCGTCAACACGAAACGCAGCAGGTTATGCTTGATATCGCGGTAGGCGAGGTTCATGGCGCCGGCCCGGCGGGCTTGGTCTCGATCGTGGCCGCGCGGCCGGCGCGCAGGCCGCCGGCCAGCGCCGTCACCACGGCAGCTCCATCCGGTACGCCACCGATGATCTCGAAGCGCCCGTCGAGCAGCCGGTGGCCGAGCGTCACTTTGTATTGCTGTAATGCGCCGTTCTCGACGGCCCACACGGTGCCGCTGTTCTTGCCGAGGCCGATGATCGCCGCCTCGGGCACCAGCAGCGGCCGCGGCAGATGAACGGTGGTGATATAGACCTCGGCCTGTTCACCCAGGTTGAACTCTTTCGACGGCTGCTCGAACGCGACTTCGATGCGGCGCTCTTCGTTGACGCGATCGCTCTCGGGCTGAATGCGCGCCACGCGGCCGGCGATATGCCGGCCGGGCTGCGACCGCAGCACGATGTCGGCCGGCGCGCCGATCTTGATCTCGCCGGCTTTGCTCTCGTCGATGTAAGCAAGCACCCAGACCGTCTTCGGATCGATCAAGGTGAACACCGGCTCGCCGGCGCCGAGCGCCGAGCCCAGTTCCTTCAGCCGTGCCGTCACCATGGCATCGTAGGGCGCGGTCAGCGCATGGAAATCCAGCGTCGCGGCTTCCAACTGCAATTGCGCCTTGGCATCGCCGATCGTCGCGCGCGCGACCGCGACATCGCTCGCGGCGAGGTTCACGTCGGCGGCCGCCGCATCCTGCGCGGTCTTGGCCGACTCCGCCTGCTCCACGGAGGTGGTCGCCGTCTGAACCAGTTTCTGCCGTCGTTCATTGATGGTCTTGGCATTGGCGAAGTTCGCCTGCGCCTTTTCCGCATTGGCCGTCGCCCGCAGAAGATTGGCTTCGGCCTGCTGGCTCGCCGCCTTGGCACGGGCAACGCGCGCGCTTTGCTCGCGGTCGTCGAGACGTGCCAGCACCGTGCCCTTGGCGATGCGATCACCGACATCGGCGCCGAGATCGACCACCACACCGGAAACCTTGAAGCCGATCTTCGACGTGACGCGGGCTTCGACCGTGCCAAGGCCGAACACCTGGACCGGCACATCGCGCGCGACACCCGCGACCTTCACCGTGACCGGGCGCAGGAAAGCCGACCAGCCGATGACCAACAGCGCGGCGCAAACGGCGAGCGCGGATGTGATGAAGACGATGCGTTTCTTTGTCATGCCGGCCGAGCGCGAGGTGAACCCGGCACCACTCATAAACGGCCGGACGTCCCTTGTCTTGATCGGAATCAATCGCCGCGGTCGGGGCCGCCGCCCTCATCCCGACCGGCGGCGGAAATCGCTCGGCGGGTGACCGGTGTTCTTGCGGAACGCGGCCGAGAACGAACTGGTCTCGGCGAAACCCACCGCCAGCGCCACCGCGGTCACCGAGCTGTCCGGCACCGCCAGCAATTCCTTGGCGCGCTCCATGCGGCGGTTGACGTGATAGCGGTGCGGCGGCACGCCGAACGACCGTTTGAAGGCGCGCGCGAAGTGGAACGGGCTGAAGCCGACCAACGCCGCCAAGGTCGCGAGCGGCACGCTCTCCGACAGATGCTCCTCGATATAATCGGTCACCTTCTTCTGCTGCCAGCCACTCAGGCCGCCGCGCGCGATCGTCTCGGCCGCAACGCCGCCATTGTCGAGACGAATCAACTCGTGCTGGAGCAGCACGGTCAACGCTTCGCCATAATGCGCCAGGCGCCCTTCGTCCTTGAGCGCCTCCTTCTTGAGACGACAGGCGATGCCCCACAAGGCGGGATCGGTGAAGAACAGCCGCGGCGTAAACTTGATCTCGCTGAAGCGCAGCTCGGGATCGAGCAACGGCCCCGTGGGATCGATATAGAACGAGGTGACGCGCGTGAGGACGCGCGGTTGCTGCCAGCCGGTGAATTCATGGCCGGCCGGCACGAAAGTGAACTTGCCGGTGATACTGCGCAAGTTCGAGCGCGGCAGGCCATCGACATTAGTTTCGCCGTCCTCGCGCTCGACGAGTTCCGCGGCAATCAGCAGATGCTGTTTTGATTTGAAACGAAAAGCAAAAGGCGCGCGTTGCGTGGCCGTCACGATATGGGCCCGCAAACCGGTCCATGAAGCCTCATGATATTTGATCATGTCAGGCGGCGTGAACCGAACCGCGCAGTCGTCATCCGAAGTCGGATCGGACATGCGATCTCCTGAGAAAATTAAGGATGTGTATGAGATCGCCACGCTTGAGGCATTTCTCCCCGCGCCGTCATTGGAAAACGCGGCACTTACTCTTGATATTGGTATTGCACCGCCGCACCGCAAGACACGGCTGCGTGAGTACTTCGTGTGCAACACCGCGCGCCGCTCATGCGCCATATGCATGCGTGCGATGCATAAGCTTCCGGCACGGAAGAGCAAGCCCGCGCCGTACGCAGCAATTTCGGACAAGCGACTCGGCCCGGCCATGTCCATCTCCCTCGCAGCAACGGCGGACGACCGCCGGCTGCGATCAGAAAAGAGAAGAAGTGGAGATGACCATGAAGAAGCTGATCCTGGGCCTTGCCCTCGCGACCGCTCTGGCGACCCCTGTCCTGGCGCAGTCATTCGACCCCGACTACGGCACCGGCAACGTCAGCGCGGCGCCGTCGCTCCAGCGCTTCGACAACGAAGCCACCGGCTCGCTCGCTTACGCGCCGCGCGGCCAAGTCCGCCATCATCGCGATGCTTACCAGGCCCGCGGCGTTGACCAGGACCCGAACATCGCGCTGCAGCAGCGCCGCGACGATCTCCAGTACTAATCGTCCCCCGGCGTGCGACCAGCACGACGCAAAAACCCCGGCCTCGCGGCCGGGGTTTTTTAATTAAGTCTCACTTGACGTCGGGGATGGGCGTGGCCGGCGCCGTCGGTGCTTCCGCCGAGCCCGTCGGCGGGCCCTTCAACGGCCGCTCTTCGAGCGCGATCAGGAAGGTCAGGCCGAAGGCCAGCACCAAGGCGCAAGCGAGGAACACGAAGCGGAAGGCGACCGCGAGTTCCTGCACACTGGCTGTGCGTGCCAAAGTTTCCATCACCGCGCCGGTCTCACCACCAAGACCGCCGAGCACGATGGCGCCGAGGATCGCCACCACCAGCGCGGAGAACAAGGAGCGGAAGAAGTTGGCGGCGCCGGTGGCGATGCCCATCTGCGCGCGCGGCACGGCGTTCTGCAGGCACACGGTCGAGATCGGGAACAACGTGCCGAGCCCCGAGCCGACGACACTGAGCAGCACGATCACGACCCAGGTCGGCAGGCCGATCGGCCAAATCGCCAGGACACCGAGCGACACCAGCGCCGCCGTGAGCCCCATCAGCGGCATCCGCTTGTAGTGATCGACGCGCGTCATCACTTTGCCCGAGATCGTCGACCACACCACCGAGGCGCCCATGAACGGAATGAGCGCGATGCCGGACTGGCTGGCCGACAAATGCAGCACCACCTCGAAATAGAGCGGCGTGAAAATCGTCAGGCCGACCAGCGTGCCCATGTTGCAGGCGCCGGCGAGCGCGGCGCAGCGCACCACCGGATTGGCCAGCACCGAGAGCGGCAAAAACGGCTCCCGCGCCGCCGTCAGCCGCCAGGCAAACAACGCCCACAGCACCGCCGACGCCACCAGCAACCCGCCGATCGGCGCCGAGATCCAATCGTAATCGCGCCCGCCCCACGACAGCGCCAACAGCATCGCCACCGCGGCCGTCATCATCAGCACCGCGCCGATCACATCGAGCCGGTGCTTGCGCGGATGGAACGGCACCTTGCGCAGCGCATTCGAGGTCATGCCGAGCGCGGCGAAACCGAGCGGCAGATTGATCCAGAAGATCGCCGACCAGTCGAAATGCTCGGTGAGGAACCCGCCGAGCACCGGGCCGCCGACCGACGAGGTCGCGAACACCGCGCCGATATAGCCCTGATAGCGGCCGCGCTCGCGCGGGCTCACCACGTCGGCGACGATGGTCTGCGCCAAAGCCATCAGGCCGCCGCCACCGCAGCCTTGCAGCGCGCGCGCCAGGATGAAGGTCGTCATGGTCGGCGCCATGGCGCAGGCGACCGAGCCGAGGACGAACAGGCCGATGGCGGTCAGCATCATCACGCGCCGGCCGTAGATGTCCGACAGCTTGCCGTAGAGCGGTGTCACCGCCGTGCCGGTCAACAGATAGGCGGTCACCACCCAGGCGAGATCGGCAAGATTACCAAAGTGCCGGCCGATGGTCGGCATCGCCGTGGCGACGATGGTCTGGTCGAGCGCGCCGAGGAACATCGCCAGCATGATGCCGATGACGATGCTTCTGATCTCCGGATGCGTGAGCGGCCGCGGTTCCGTCTTGCCGGCCGGCGTGGCGGCGTGATGCGCGGCACCGTGCTTCGGGTCGTGCGCGGGATCGTGCTGGGGCGTGTGATGCTTGTTCATGGATGTCGCCGCTTGTGCCCGCCCGGCCGGGCCGATGCAACGGCTTTGCGCGGGCGGCCGTTATGCGCTTCTTTGCACGCGCGTCCCCTCGCCTTTCACGGTCGGCGGGCAGAAACAGAAGCAGGCTCCTCGTCCCGGTACAACACATCGCAAAGCCGTGTCGCCGTCGCGACCGCGAGTTCGAGCGTGCGCTCGAGCCGCGCATTGTCGGGCACGGGTGGCGGCAGCGTCGGCCGCCGCCAGGGATCGCCGCCCCATTGTTGCGCGGCCTGTTTGGCCGCGCGCTGTCGGTCGCGCTTGCGGCGATAATCGGCGAGCGCGCGGGTCGCGCGATTGAGGTCCGCCAGCGCGCGCAGCCGCGCCTCCTGCCGGCGCTCGGCCGCGGCCTCACGCTGCGCCTGGCGCGCCAAGGGCTCGGCCGCCGCGCAGCGCGCCAAAGCCGCGGCGCGGCCGGCCGGATCGAGCGCCTTCAGCCCGGCGGCGACAGGCTTGTCCCGGTCGGCGCGGGCGATGAAACGACCGCCGGCGCCTTTGACCGGCGCATAGCCGGTCCATCGCCCGC
>JANLJK010000002.1 GCA_029255525.1 Pseudolabrys sp. | reverse complement strand
CGCGCGAGCCGTCTTTGCACACCAGCTCGACGCCGTGGATGCGGCCCTCCGCGTCGGCGAACAATTGCTCGGCCCGGCGCTCGTTCAGGATCGTGATGTCGTTCGTCTCGGCCGCCGCGCGCAATCGGTCAACCAACTCCGCGCCGCTGCATGTCGGCAGGCCATGCATCCGCATGGCGGAATGGCCGGGATAGAGGAAGTTGTCGATCACATCGAAAGGGAGGCCATAATGATCCGCCAGCCATTCGATCAGACCGGCCGCGCCTCGCGCCATAGCGTCAACAATCTTGGGATCGTTCTGTCCACGCGCCTTGCGTTGGATGTCCGCCGCGAACTGCTCGACGCTGTCGGCAATCCCCTTGGCGCGCTGAAAGCGCGTGCCGGCCGCTGGAATAAGCCCTGCCGACAACGCGGTCGAACCCGACGGGACCGCGTCGCGCTCGATCACCACCGGATCGACGCCCGCCTCCTTGGCCGCCAGCGCCGCGCATAGCCCAGCCGCGCCGGCGCCGATGATAAGCACAGGGATGCTCGCCTCAAACTGGACATTGTATGAGGTCGTGACGTTGCCCATCAGCTCCCTTGCATCACCTCCGCGACCGTCGAGATCGTGGCGACCGGACGCAATCCTTCAAGCGCCGCATCATGAATCTGCGACGAGAAGGCGGCGCATCCGTCCGCCAGCACTGTGCATTCGAACTCGCGCACATGGGCATCACGCACCGTCGACGCGACGCCCCCATTGGTGACGATGCCGCCGACATAGAGATGTTCAATGCCGCACTTGCGCAGGACCCACTCCAGCCGAGTCATATAAAACGCGGAATAGGCGATCTTTTCAACTGTGGCATCGGCCGGCGCCAGTTCGTCGACCAATTGCTGGCCCCACGAGCCGGGCGCGAAGTCGCCTTTGCACAAGAAAGGCCGCAACGCCTTCAGATGCGGCGAGATGATGGGCTCGCCGCCCCGCCCCGGCACCAATGTGAATAAGGTCGCGACCACCAAGCCGCCGTTCTTGCGGAACAGCTCGACCGCCGGCTTCAACCGCGCCGGCAGCGCGGCGATCGCTGCACTGGTCGCGCCGCCACGCGCATAAGCGCCGTTCGGGTGCAGTAATTCGTTCTGCAGATCGACGATCAGCAGCGCGGATGACTCGAAATTCATGCGCTGCGCTCCACGATGATGTTGCCGAGCGCGTCGACGCGCCCGCGCAAACCCGGATCGACGAAGATGGTGGCGTCCGGCTGCTCCAGCACAGCCGGTCCTTCAATGACGGCCCCGGCCGGCAGATCGAGCCGCGACCAGATTTTCGTGTCGTGCCAGGCATCGCCGTGAAAAATCTGACGCGAACCCTTCGCCGCCTTGTCGAGCGAGGCATCGGCCCCGGGCGCGAAGGCCGAGAGATCGAAGGCCGGGCGGCGACCGACGGCTGCGGTGCGCAACGACACGATGCGCGTCGGAATGCCGGGCAGCAGGCGACCGAACGCGGCCTCATAAGTCTTGTCGAAAGCGGCAAGAATCGTTGCAGCGGTGACACCAGTGCTGCCAGCACCGAGCGTCACCGGCAACGGCACCGCCACCGTATGCGTCTGACCGAGATAGTGCATGTCGAGTTCGAACAGCACGTCGATGCGCTCGACGGCGATGCCCGCCGCGTCCACCACGGCTTTGGCTTCCTGGCCGGCGGTCACCATACGCTGGTCGAGTGCGGCGATGTCGAGGCCGTCGACCATTACATTGAGCGTCTGCACCTGGTCGTGGCGCAAATCGGCGATGACACAGCCGAGCGCCGAGGTGACGCCCGGGAAGCGCGGCACCACCGCGCATTTCAAGCCGACCTCCTTGATCAGCGCGCCGACATGCAACGCGCCGCCGCCGCCGAAGGGCATGGCGGCGAATTTCGCCGGATCGTGGCCGCGCTCGATCGAGACGAGCCGGATCGCACCAGCCATGCGCGCATCGGCGACGCGGACGATCGCTTCGGCCGCCTGCATGACGTCGATCTTCAAAGGCTCGGCGACGTGCTTTGCGATGGCGCGCTTGGCGGCTTCGACGTCGAGCGCGGCAAGCTTGCCGCCGATGGGACGGGCCGCGTTGATGCGGCCGAGTACGACATGCGCGTCGGTGAGTGTCGGCCGCTCGTTGCCCTGGCCGTAGCAAACCGGCCCCGGCACCGAACCGGCGCTTTCCGGCCCGACTTGCAACAGCCCACCACGATCGACCCAGGCGATCGAGCCGCCCCCGGCTCCGATGGTCGTGATCTCGATCATCGGCGTGCGGATGACCATGCCAAAGTCGATGGTGGTCTGCGCCGCAAGCGACGCTTTGCCGCCGGCGACGAGGGAGACGTCGAAAGACGTGCCGCCGAGATCGCCGGTAATGATGTCCTCGTAGCCGGCGGCGGCGGCGACGGCGGCGGCGGCAATAACACCGGCCGCCGGCCCCGACAGCGCCGTGCGCACCGGCAACCGGCGCGCCGTGGCGGTGGACATGACGCCGCCATTGGATTGGACGATGTGGAAGGTGCCATTGAAGCCGTTGGAGCCGAGGGCGCTTTCCAGGCGGCCGAGATAGTCGGCAACGCCCGGCTGCAGATAAGCGTTCAGGCCCGTGGTCGAGGCGCGCTCGAACTCGCGGATCTCCGGCAACACCTGATGCGACGCCGAGACGTGCTCATTGTGCCAGACGGCCTTTGCCGCCTCGAGCGCGAGCCGTTCATTGTCGGCATTGGCGTAGGCATTGATGAAGATGATGGCGAGCGCCTCGGCGCCGCGCGCTTTCAGGTCCTCGGCCGCGGCGCGCACCGCCGCGACATCGACCGCGGTGCGGATCGTGCCGTCAGCGAGCGTGCGCTCGTCGACCTCGACGCGCAGATCGCGGTCGGCGATCGGCGTGAAATCGCCCCACAGGCCCCAGGTCTGCCGCCGGTCGCGACGCCGCATTTCCAAGACGTCACGGAAGCCGCGCGTGGTGATGACGCCGATGCGCGGCCCCTTGCGCTCCAACAGCATGTTGGTGCCGACGGTCGTGCCATGCACGATCGAACCAAAGTCCGCGACCTTGCCGAGCGCTTCCAGGCCCTGCATGAAGCCGGCCGCCTCGTTGCCGCGGTTCGACGGCACTTTGGCCGTCTTGAACGTCCGCGCGGCCTCGTCGAACAGAAACAGATCGGTGAAGGTGCCGCCGACATCAACGCCGACGATTGACTTGTTGGCGCTCATGCGCGGGCCTTTCCGCGCAGGGCGCTCGTTGCCGCCGCGTCGACGCGGCCGTCGTCTTGTAGCGCCACGCCGTAATCGCGGCGCGCCGCTTCACGCGACACATAGCCAAAATGAACATCGCGCGCGACACGCTCAGGTTCGCGCATGAAGGGATCGCCGAAACCGCCACCGCCGGGCGTCTCCAGCCGCACGCGCTGGCCCGTCTTAATGCGTACGTCGGTGACCTTGGACACCAGCGGCGGCGTATGTTCGCCGTCATCTGTCTGATAGATAAAGCGGTTGAGCGCGGCGCTCTTGCCGCCATTGACGCCGAAGGGCGGGAATTTGCCGCGCTCGCCGAGCAGGAAGACCTCGGTGTCGCCCTCGTTCAACGCCTCGACTTCGTAGATCGCGCCGCAGCCCCCGCGATGGCGGCCGGGACCGGCGGAATCGGGCCTGAGCGCCCATTGCGTGAACATCACCGGGTATAATGATTCCAGGATCTCGGCCGGCGGAATGGTCGCCGTCGAAATCGGGTTGTTGCCGTGGTTGAGGCCGTCGCCTTCAGGGTTGCCGCCGAGACCACCGCCGAAGAAACAGAACATGACCCAGCGCTTGCTATCTTTCCGCCAGCCAGCAAGCGACAGCGCGTTGATCGTCGCATAGGGGCTGCCATTGGCGCGTTCCGGCGCAGCCTGGGCAAAAGCGCCGAACACAGTGTCGATCACCCGCAGGATCGTCTCGGTATAACCACCGACAGGCTTGGGCGCGGACACGCCGAGCAAAGTCGTATCAGGAATGACGAAGTCGATCGGCGCGAGACAACCGGCATTGGCCGGCACATCAGTGAACAAGTGCTTGAGCGCAACATAGCAACAGGCGACTGCGGTCGAGCGCGCGATGTTCAAGGGCCCTTGGCACGGCGGCGACGAGCGCGAGAAATCGAGCGTCATACGATCGCCTGCGATGGTCAGATCGAGTGCGATCTTGAGCGGCGCATCGCTGACGCCGTCATTGTCGAGGGAATCGTCATAGGTGTAGGTGCCGTCCGGCAGCGCGGCGATGTTGGCGCGCATCAACGCCTCGGCGCGCGCGGACAACGCGCTCATCGCGGCGGCGACCATGTCGTCGCCGTATTCGTCCAGCAGCGCATGCACGCGCTGCTCGCCCAGACCCAGCGCATTGAGCTGGCCATTGAGGTCGCCCCAGTTCGATTGCGGCACGCGCGAATTGGCAGCGAGGATGTCGGCGATGTCCTGCCGGAATACACCGCTGTCGATCAACTTCACCGGTGGCACGCGGAAACCTTCCTGGAAGCTCTCGGTCGCCTTGGCGTTGAAGTTGCCGGGCACATTGCCGCCGACATCGAGCCAGTGGCCGACCGAGGCGAGCCAGGCGAACACCTTGCCCTTGCGCATGACCGGCCGCACGAGGCGGAAGTCATTCAGGTGGGTGCCGCCATCGTAAGGATCGTTGAAGAGATAGGTATCGCCTTCCTTCAGATCCCCTTGGGCCGCCGCCTTGTCGATTACGGCTTTGACGGCGAAAGCCATGGCGCCGACGAAGATCGGCAGGCCGGACGTGCCCTGCACCAACGTGGCGCCGGTCTCGGCGTGATAGAGGCCATGACAAGCGTCGTGGGCCTCGGCAATGATCGGATTGAAGGCCGAGCGATAGAGCGTCGCGTCCATCTCGTCGGCGATCTGGACGAGACGGCCGTTGAGCACAGCCAAAGTGACGGGGTCGAGCTCTCGCATCAGTTTTGTCCCGGCTTGTAGTCGGCGTAGCGCTTGCCGCGTTCGAGCGCTTCCGGCGTGCCGATCAGATCGTTGAGCGCGGCAAAGTCGAACATGCGCGCGCGGAACGGGTCCGTCGTACCGTGCGCCTTGAGCGTGCCGTAGAATTCTTCGGCCGCCTTGGCCAGCGCGCGCACGATGCCGCCTGGGAAGATGACAAGCGAGAAGCCGAGCGCCTCAAGCTCCGGCGCCGGCACGATCGGCGTCTTGCCGCCTTCCACCATATTGGCCATCAACGGCATGCCTTTGCCGACACGCTCGACGACGCGGGCCAGTTCGCTGCGCTCACGCGGCGCCTCGATGAACAACACGTCGGCACCGGCCTGACGATACATCGCCACCCGGTCAATGGCGCTGTCGAAGCCCTCGACCGCCACCGCATCGGTGCGGGCGATGATCAGCGTGTCGCGCGAACGGCGCGCATCGACCGCCGCCTTGATCTTGCCGGCCATTTCCTGCGCCGGGATCAGCGCCTTGTCGTCGAGATGGCCGCAACGCTTGGGGAAGTCCTGATCCTCAAGCTGGATCGCGTTGGCGCCGGCGCGCTCCAGCAGATGCACGGTGCGCTCGACATTGAGCGCATTACCATAGCCGGTATCGGCATCGACGATCAGGTAAGCGCCAACGCGCTCGCGGATCAGCGTCACGGTATCGGCGACTTCGCTTAAGGAGACGAGGCCGATGTCGGGACGGCCGAGCTTGGTATAGGCGATGGCCGCGCCCGAAACATAAAGCGCCTCGAATCCGGCTTGTTCGGCGATCAGTGCGGTGAGCGGATCGTAGACGCCCGGCGCAACCAGGATCGGCGGGCGCGCCAGGCGGGCGCGCAGCGTGTTTTCAGTCATGCTTCAGAGTCCCAGATAAGCGCGTTTGAGTTCCGGATCGGCGGCAATCGCCGACGCCGCGCCGGACATCACGAAAGTGCCCTCGGCGAGGATGTAGGCGCGGTCGGCGACCTCGAGGCTTTGCACCACGTTCTGCTCGACCAGCAGAATGGCAACGCCGTCGGCGCGGATGCGGCCGATCAGCGTGAACAGTTCTTCGACCAGCAGAGGCGAAAGACCGAGCGACGGCTCGTCGAGAATGATCAACTTCGGCTCCGCCATCAGCCCACGGCCGATGGCGAGCATCTGCTGCTCGCCGCCCGACAGCGTCCCGGCGTATTGCGCTTCCCGTTCACGCAGGCGCGGGAAGATGCCGAATACGCGTTCGCGGTTCTGCGCCCGGCGCGGCTTGGCGCGGCGATAGCTACCGAGATCGAGATTTTCGCCCACGGTCATGTTGGGGAAAATACGACGGCCTTCCGGCACGTGGATCAATCCCCGCGCGACGATGGCCGGCGGCTTGTCGTGCTCAATCGCAGCGCCGTCGAATTGGATCGAGCCGGCCCGCGCCCGCACGATGCCGGAGAGCGTACGGTTGAAGGTCGACTTGCCGACGCCGTTGGAGCCGAGCACGGCAACGATCTCACCGGGGGCGACATCGAGGCTGACGCCGCGCAGCACCTGCGTCTCGCCATAACCGGCGTGGAGATCACGCACGTCGAGCAGTGGGCGGTCAGTCATGCGCCACCCCCAGCTTCTTGGCGGCGCCATGGCCGAGATAGGCCTCGATCACCGCGCGGTCGGCGGCGACCTCCTTCGGTGCGCCTTGGGCAATGATGCGGCCTTCCGCCAGTACGAACATATGCTGCGACAGGCTCATCACCGCCTGCATCACATGCTCGATCATCAGAATGGTGATGCCGCGGTCGCACAGGCCGCGGATGACCGGCACGATGTCGCGGATCTCGGTCGGGTTGAGCCCGGCCAGCACCTCGTCGAGCAGCAGCAATTGCGGCTCGGTGGCGAGCGCGCGCGCCAGCTCCAATCGTTTGCGACCGGCGACGGTCAGCGTGTCGGCCGGCCGATCGAGCATGTCGCCCAATCCCACTTGGCGACCGACCACATCGGCGGCGGCCAATGCGTCCTTGCGCGCCGGATGGCGCAGATGCGCGCCGACCAGGATGTTCTCGCGCACCGACAGGCCGGCGAAAGGCTGCACGATCTGGAAGGTGCGCGCGATGCCACGCCGCGCCAGCTCATAAGGCGGCAGGCCGGTGACGGCCTCGCCCTTGTAGCGGACGACACCATCGCTCGGCCGCTGGAAGCCGGAGATGATGGCAAAGAGCGTGGTCTTACCGGCGCCGTTGGGACCGATCAGGCCGGTAATGCAACCCGCCGGCGCGTTGAGCGACGCAGCGTTCACGGCGAGCAAGCCGCCGAAGCGGCAGGACACGCGTTCGACCGACAGCAGGGGCTCAGCCATGGGCTGCCTCCTCCCGCTTCGCCGACTTGCGCGACAGGCGGCGGCGCGCCGCATCGACGAGGCCGATCAGCCCGCGCGGCGCAAAGGCGATGACCAGCACCAATACGCAGCCATAAACGATGAGGCTAAGGCCCGGCGCATCGCCCGCCACCAGCTTGGCGACCTCGCCCAACACCTTCACCACCAACGCGCCGAGTAGCGGCCCGAACACGGTGCCGACGCCACCGATGATCGGTGTCAGCAGCGCCTGCACCGAGATCCAGGCGCCATAAGCAATGCCGGAATCGATGAACAGGAAATACTGTGTGTAGAAGCAGCCGGCCGTCGCGGTGATAGCGGCCGAGATGACCATGGCGCCGAGCTTGATGCGCGTGGCGTTGACGCCGAGCGCCTTGGCGGCGTCCTCGTTCTCGCGCACGGCGATCAGCCAGGCGCCGAAGCGCGAGCGCTCGATCAGATACGCGATGATAAGCGAGGCCGCGACCAGCGCCAGGATCACCCAATAGAAGACGGCGCGGCTCTGGAACTGCATCGCCTCGACGCGCAGGTCGAGCTTGACCAATGTGCCGACACCGGCGCCGGTAATCGGAGTCACGCTGGCCAGAATGCGCAACACCTCGGCGAAGGCGAGCGTGACCAGCGCAAAGTAAGA
Organism: Pseudolabrys sp.; assembly: GCA_029255525.1. Classification (GTDB taxonomy): domain Bacteria; phylum Pseudomonadota; class Alphaproteobacteria; order Rhizobiales; family Xanthobacteraceae; genus Pseudolabrys. Next base: position 3,804 of record JANLJK010000002.1, on the reverse strand, counting down.
GCCGCGCAGGCCGGCGCGAAACGTCAGGGCGCCGATGACGGCGCCGACCGCCGCACCGCCGGCGATGCCGAGCGCGAAAGCGGCCCAGGCGTTGACGCCCTAGCGCACCTGCAGAATGGCGGTGACATAGGCACCGGTGCCGAAGAAGGCCGAATGGCCGAACGAATATTGGCCGCCATAGCCGCCCAGGATGTTCCAGCCCTGCCCGGCGAGCGCGATCAAGAGCGTGGTCACCAGGAAGTTGAGCGTGGTGTTGGATGTGACGAACAGCGGCACCGCCGCCAGTATGGCCACGACAACGATGATCGGCGCGAGGCGCTTCATGCCTTGACTCCGAACAGGCCGGTCGGGCGCACCAACAGCACCGCGATGAAGATGACAAAGATGCCGATCTGGCCGAGCGACTCGCCGAGGAACAGGCCGGACAGGCTTTCCACCACACCGATCACCAGCCCGCCGATCAGTGCACCGGGCACCGAGCCCATACCGCCGAGCACGACGATGGTGAAGGCGATGAGCACAAAGGCATCACCCACCATCGGGTTGACGTAATAGGTCGGGATCAAGAGGCAGGCGGCGACGGCGACGCAGGCCGAGCCGAGGCCGAAGGTCATGGCATAGACATGCGCCACGTCGATGCCGGCAAGCTGCGCGCCCAACTTCTCCTTGGCGACGGCGCGGATCGCCTTGCCCGTATCGGTGAAGCGCATGATCGCCCACAGCAACAGCGCCACGACAAAGACGACACCGAAGCCGATTACGCGCGGGATCGGCAGGAAGGTGAAGCCGAGATCGATGGTCTCGAAGGCGTAAGGCACCTCAATGGTGCGGGTGTCGCCGCGAAACGCGTAGAGCAGCACGTTCTCGATCACCACCGACAGGCCGAGCGTGATCAGCAGCATGTTGCGATCATCGCCGCGCGAAGCCGGCCCGATGATGAAGCGCTGCAGGCCGTAGCCGAGCGCGAAGAACGCTGGCGCGAGCAGAAAGGCGGCGAGATAAGGATCGAGCCCCAGCAGCTTGAAGGCGAAGAAAGCCGCGAACAAGGCCGCGCTCAACAGCGCGCCATGTGCGAAGTTAATGATGTGCAGCACGCCGTAGATCAGCGTCAGCCCGAGCGCGACCAGCGCATAGACCGCCCCGGTCAAAAGACCGTTGAGGATCGCGGGGATGAGAATGACGGGCGACAGCACGATACACGTTACTCGGCAAAGATAATCGCGGACGGCACCGGAGCGCCGTCCGCGCGCTTAAAGATAAGCCGGCGTCAGGCCGGCATCGGGAACACGGGCTTCGCCTGCGCGAAGGCCACCGGCAGCACGACCTTGATGTCGCCGTCGAGCACCTGCGTGTTGGCGGGCGCCGCGCCCTCGTTCTGGCCGTTGACGAACTTGGTCGGGCCGTAGGGCATCACGTGGTCCTTGAAGGTCGACGACGCCAAAGCTTCGGTGACCTTGGCGCGATCGGCGGAGCCTGCACGCGCCAGCGCGTCGGCGACGAGCAGCACGCAGGAATAGTTCATGTAGACTTCGTAAGTGAAGAACTGGCCCTGGTCCTCGACCTTCTTCTTCAGCGCCAGCGCCTTCGGATTCTTCGGGTCGAACCAGTGATTGCAGTCCATGATGTACTTGGCGGCCTCCGGGAACTCCTTGACGAATTTGTAGGAGGAGGCCGCGCCGCCGAGCACCGAATAGATGCCCTTCGGCTTCACCTTCTGCTGCTGCATGGTGCGCGCGAGCAGCACATATTCGTTGTAATAGTTGGCCGGGATCACGAGATCGGGGTTCTGCGCCTTGATCTTGAGCACGACATTGTTGAAGTCGCGCGTCGGCGTCGGGTGCGGGATCGTCTCCAGAATCTGGAAGCCTTGCGCCGGCAATTGCGCATTCAGAAGCTTGGCGAGGCCCGAGCCGAACAGCGAGTCCTCATGCACGATCATCACGGTCTTGGCCGGCTTGCCGGCCGCGTCGTTGATCGCGGCGAGGTTCGAGAGCGCCGTCTTGGCGATGACGCCGAAGCCGGGGCCGAAGCGGAAGGTGTTCTTGAGGCCGCGCGTGACGATCGAGTCGGCAACGCCGACGTCGACGACGTAAGGCAGGTCGTAGCGCGCCGCCGCCTGGCTGACCGCAAGACAGACCGCCGAGGCATAACCGCCAACGATGGCCGCGACGCCGGCCGAGTTCATCTTCTCGACCTCGGCCGTGCCGCCTTCCGCCGACGACTGCGCGTCGCCGAGCACCGGATCGATCTTGCCGAGCCCCTTGATGCCGCCGGCGGCATTGATCTCATCGATGGCGATGGTGGCGCCGAGACGGCCTTGCGTGCCGGAGTAAGAGAGCGCGCCCGAGACCGGATGCAGGATGCCGAGCTTCACGCCCGCGCCTTGAGCGCGCAGCACCGACGGCATGGCGACGGTCGCCGCGCCCAGCGCCGTGGTGGCGAGAAACGTGCGACGGCTGAACGGGAATTTACCTTCCGACATTGTCCTTCTCCCTCTCTCTATGTCCGTGATGACGTCAAGCCGACCGGCTTGGGTTTTCGTGGCGATGTCTTGGCGGCGACCTTGGTCTTGCCATTGGCGCGCAGGACCGGCGACCAGCCTTTGGTGTCGGCCTTGCCCGAGCGCATGAGATCGATCTCGAAGGCGTAGCGATCCGGCCGGTAGAGCGCGTGCAGATGCTCCACGCCGCGGCCGGCCTGGTCGTAGACGACACGCACCAATTCGATCAGCGGCGAGCCGGTATGTACGCCGAGCGCCTCGGCGATATCCGGCGTCGCCAGCACCGCACTGATGCGCTGACGCGCCTGCTCGGCCTTCACACCGGCGCGCTCCAACAGTTCGAGCAACGGACGCGATGCCAGTTCCTGCTTGGTGAAGGTCACCGACACGCTCTCGGGCACATGCGTGGTCAAATAAGAAAACGGCACGCCGTCGACGGCACGCACGCGCACCGCGCGCTGCAGCAACTGATCGGCCGCAACACCAAGCGCCTCCGCCACCGTGCCTTCAGCCGGCACGTAATCGAAAGCGAGAAGCTTCACCACCGTGCGCCGACCCATGTCGGCGAGATTGGCGAGCACGCCGGTGATGTCGGCGGTCATCGGCGCCGGCGATGGCCGGTAGATCACGCGCGTACCGACGCTGCGCCGCCGCTCGATCAGCCGTTCGCGCGCCAGTTCGCCCAGCGCGCGCCGCACGGTGACGCGCGACACGCCGTGCACGTCCGCCAGCTCGTTTTCTGTAGGAAGCTTCGACCCGAACCCGGCCGCGCCGCTCAAGATGCGGTCGCGCAGGACCAGATAGACCTGCTTTGCCTTCGCTTCGCCGAGCCAATCGCGCAAGCCGCGCTCCCCTTCGCCCCAGAACTCACCAAGACCCCGTCAAGCACCGGCCGGCAGAGCCCAGTCTTTACTTGGTATCTTTTAGCATACATTATTGGGGACCCTCGGCAAGCCATCTTTGGCAGCAGCGGTGCCCCGATAAGATGCACACAAGAAAGAAGCGTCATGCGTGAGCCACAAACCCTCATCGACAAATTGTGGGCGGCGCACGAGATTACGCGGCGCGAGGATGGCGCCGCGCTACTGTGGGTCGACCGTCATTACGTGCACGAAGGCTCTTTCCACGCCTTCAGCCAGATGAAAGCGCGCGGCCGCACCATCGCCGAGCCGGGGCTGACCTTCGGCGTCGCCGATCATTACGTGCCGACGCGCGGGCGCGACCACGCTATCGCCAATCCTGAAATCGCGGCAATGGTCAGCAACTTCGAGACCAATGCTTCGGGCGGCCATATCAAGTTCTTC
>JANLJK010000001.1:9049-11775 GCA_029255525.1 Pseudolabrys sp. | reverse complement strand
TGATCGAGAAGGGCGCGAAGGAGCCGGCGCAGCGGCGCACGCATTTCATCGCCGCGTTGTGTCTCGCCTGGCCGGACGGCCATCTGGAAGAATTCGAAGGCCGCGTCGACGGTGTCGCGGTATGGCCGCCGCGCGGAGAGAAAGGCTTCGGCTACGACCCGATTTTCCTGCCTGACGGTCATGACCGCACCTTCGGCGAGATGACCGCGGACGAAAAGCATGGGCTGCCGCCGCTCGGCAAAGCGCTGTCGCACCGCGCGCGAGCGTTCATCATGCTGGCGGATGCGTGTCTAGCGAAGACAGAGCGCTAACGTGTGACGGTCAGCGCGGGACGAATGTTGTATCCCGTGTAATCGGCAGCTTGTACTCGGAAACCTGCCTGAGAATCGCCGTCAGCGCATACCACCTGTCCGTATCGCTTGGCACGGGCTTAGTCTGGCGAAGCTCAAAGAAGCTGTAGCCTGCGGCCTCGCGCGCTAGGTCGCCGATCGTTGCTATTCGCTGCGGAATGTCTCTGCAGACAACATACAGTGCGTGAAGCGCAGCGAAGGCAAAAACAATCACACCTATCGCGGCCGTCCAGAAAGAAGCTTTGGGTCCAAGACCCAAATGCCGAGCCAAGACAAAGGTCCCAGCCATCGCGCAAATGATTGCAAGCGGGCCAAGAGGGACGCGGCGACCGAAAACGGACCACGACCTTCGGACAAAGGGCGTCTCGAGCCGAGGAAGCTTTAATCCGGACCGACGGCCAAGCTCCCTCCAATTCCGTGCGATTGAGCCACCATTAGTCTCGCGCAGGATCGACATCGGCGTGTCTGGCGTGATCACCGCTTTTATGCCAAACGAACCAAGCGCGTGGCGCAGTCGATAAAATGCAACTTGCGAGAAGCACGCTAAAGTTTGGTTAGCCCCACACTTGGCCTGGATCAGGTCGTAGAATTGGCCGATGGTATATGTCGTTTCAGCCTCGCGACCGATGGAAATGCCGAACGTCCGCTCGACTTCCCGAACGACGTACAAATCATCATCGCCAATCAAATCGAGAGAGTTTTGCATGTCCATCATCCGCCAAATGCGCTCTTGGAAGATGATTGCAGCTTTTTGACCGATCTGAAAGGCGTTCCGCGCCCCTTGCGCGGGTTCCCGATCGTTACAATTTTAAAGACTTGTCCGCAGAGAAAATCCCGATGTGCTGGCCGCGCGGGGCGACGCAGCCTATGATGTTCAGATGTCGTTAACCATACCCACGCTCGTCGCCGCGCCCTTTGCCGTTTACGTGCATTGGCCCTTCTGCCTGTCGAAGTGCCCGTATTGCGACTTCAACAGTCACGTGCGCCACGGCGGCTATGACGAAGCGCGCTACGTGCGCGCCGTCGAGGCCGAGCTTGCCGCCAATGCGCAACGCACGCCTGGCCGCACGGTATCGACCGTGTTCTTCGGCGGCGGCACGCCGTCGCTGATGCAGCCGTCGTCGGTCGCGGCGATCCTCGACGCCATCGCGAAACATTGGAGCGTGTCGCCCGATGTCGAGGTGACGCTCGAGGCCAACCCGACCAGCGTCGACGCGACGCGCTTTCAAGGTTACCGCACCGCCGGCGTCAACCGCGTGTCGCTCGGCGTGCAGGCGCTCGACGACGCGTCGCTGAAAGAACTCGGCCGCCTGCATAGCGCACAAGAAGCGCTCGATGCGGTCGCCGTCGCGCGCTCGATCTTCGACCGTTATTCGTTCGATCTCATTTACGCGCGGCCGCGCCAGACGCCACAGGAATGGGGCGCCGAGCTCAAGCGCGCCATCGCCGAAGCGGCCGAGCATCTCTCGCTCTATCAACTCACCATCGAGCCCGGCACGCCGTTCTTCGGCCTGCACAAGGCCGGCAAGATCATCACGCCCGACGAAGACCTCGGCCGCGATCTTTACGACATGACGCAGCAGGTTTGCGCCGACGCCGGCCTGCCGGCTTACGAGATTTCCAATCACGCGCGGCCGGGCGCCGAGTGCCGGCATAATCTCGTCTACTGGCGTGGGCATGACTATGTGGGCGTCGGCCCCGGCGCGCATGGCCGCATCACCATCGACGGGCGCCGCTATGCCACCGAAACCGAAAAGCGTCCCGAAGCTTGGCTGATGCGCGTCGAGGCCAACGGCACCGGCCTGATCGTCGACGAAAAGCTGACGCCGGGCGAAACAGCGGATGAATATCTGCTGATGGGGCTCAGGCTGGCCGAAGGCATTGATCCGCAGCGTTTCACGGCGATCGCCGGCCGCACGCTCGATCCCCGGCGCGTCTCGATCCTGCAGGGCGAAGGCGCGGTGGAAACCACCGTCGACGGCCGCCTGCGCGTGACGCAATCGGGCTTCCCGGTGCTCGACGCGGTGGTCGCGGATCTGGCGGCGTAGCCCGTCGTCCTGAGGAGCCCGCGCCATAGCCGGCGCAGCCGGCGTAAACTTGGCTGCGATGCGCGGGCCTCGAAGGACCTGTGAATCCCATTTCACTCTTCTTGAAAGTCAGAGACCCTTCGAGGCTCGCGTGCTGACGCACGCGAGCACCTCAGGGTAACGGGACGGACCTTAAGTCCCTGGCTCGAAGGTCTTCGGCGCGGGGCTGACCACCTGGCCGCCGCCGGGCGCGACGCGCAGCACGGCAAGACCGCGCTCATTGGTGCCGTCGGCGCGGAAGCGGAACACGCCATCGATGCCGGCGAAGCCGGACGATGTCGTCAGCACC
>JANLJK010000001.1:0-8949 GCA_029255525.1 Pseudolabrys sp. | reverse complement strand
GCGGAAGCGGAACACGCCATCGATGCCGGCGAAGCCGGACGATGTCGTCAGCACCTGCTCGGTGAAGCGCTGCGTGCCTTGCGTCTTCACCAGCGCGGCGACCAGCGCCACGGCGTCATAAGACAACGTCGCGGTGCGTACCGGTTCCCCGCCGTAACGCGCGCGATAGCGCTGCGCGAAGCTGCGGAAGCCGGCCGAATCCGGCGCCGCGAACCAGCCGCCTTCGATCGCCTTGTTCGACATGATGCGCGGGTCGTCCCACAAGCCGGTGCCGAGCAATTGCACGCGCTTCAGATTGACGCCGGCGGAAGCAAGCCCCTGCACGACCTGCGGCACCGCATCGGCGCCGTCCGGAATGAAGATCGCATCGACCTGGCCCGCGGCCTGCGCGACACGGCGGATCGGCTCGGCCATGCGCGCGGGATCGAGCGGATATTTCTCCAGGGCGAGCACACGGCCGCCGCGACGCGACACTTCCTGCTGCAACGCCGCTTCGACCACCGCGCCATAGGCATTGTCAGGCAACAGCGCCGCGAAGGACCGCTTACCGCGCGAGATCGAGTATTCGACGATGCGCTTCACATCGGACTCAGGCAGGAAGCTCAAGAGATAGACGCCACGTGTGGCGACGCTGGCGTCGGTCGAGAAGGCGATGACCGGAATGCCGCGCTGGCGCGCGACCTGACCGACCGCGCTCACCGACTGCGCGAACAACGGTCCAACGATGATTTCGGCGCCTTCAGCGACCGCCTGTTGCGCCGCGGCCTGCGCGCCCTGCGGCGTGCCGCCGTCGTCCTTCACCAGCAACTGCACATTCGGCTGCTTGAACTCGGCGAGCGCCAGCTCGGCCGCGTTCTTCATCGATTGCGCGGCAACGCCGGCATTGCCTTGCGCCGACAGCGGCAGGATGAGCCCGACGCGCACTTGCCCGGTGCCGATCGGCGCCATCTGCGGCGGTTCGACCATTTGCGGCGGCGGCGTGCTGGTGGTGTCGATGGTGCCGGCGCAGGCGGCCAGCGCGAGGGTGGCGGTGAGGCCGAGCACACCGCGCGCGCGGCCGAGAGCGCGGCGCACGCGCTCAGTCCAGCCCCGCTCGCTTCGCGCCCTCTCCGCCAAGGCGGTCCCTCACACGACAGATCCATGTCAGTCCTAACCGGTATCGTCGCGTTTGTCGCGCAAAAGTTAAGGCTGTGAAAAGACGAGAGAATCCGTCGCAGCATGACGCCGCCGCCGGACGCGTCTAGAGTGCCGGCGCATGATCAAAAATAACAAATCGGAGGCCGCATCGCGGCCCCGCCGCTACGCGCCGCTCGGCGCGACGATCGACGCGCCAAGGCCGAAACCCGGCCTCTATCTGGTCGCCACGCCGATCGGGAACCTGGGCGACATCACACTGCGCGCCCTCGAAGTGCTGGCCGGCGCGGACGTCATCGCCTGCGAGGACACCCGCGTCACCCGCAAGCTCGCCGAGCGCTTCGGCATCGAGACGCCGCTGACGGCCTATCACGAGCACAACGCCGCCGAGGCCCGGCCGAAGCTGATGGCGCGGCTCGCCGAGGGCGAAGCCGTGGCGCTGGTATCGGATGCCGGCACGCCTTTGATTTCCGACCCCGGCTACAAGCTGGTGCGCGCGGCCTGCGAAGAAGGCCATGCCGTCACCGCACTGCCGGGCGCGTCATCGGTGCTCGCGGCCTTGGCGGTCGCGGGCCTGCCGACCGATCGCTTCTTCTTCGAAGGCTTCCTGCCGCCGAAGCAAGTCGCGCGGCAGAAGCGCATCGCCGAGATCGCCACCATTCCGGCAACGCTTGTGCTGTTCGAGACCGGACCACGCATGGCGGAAGCACTGGCCGATCTCGCGGCCGGCTTGAGCGGGCGCAATGCCGCCATCTGCCGCGAACTGACCAAGCTGCATGAGGAGGTGCGGCGCGACGATCTCGCGACGCTGGCGCGCGATTACGCGCAAGGTGCCGAGACGCGCGGCGAGTTCGTCATCGTCATTGCGCCGCCGGTCGAGCAGGAAGCACAAGACGCCGATGTCGACGCGCTGCTGCAACGTGCTTTGGCGCGCGTATCGGTGAAGGACGCCGTCGGCGAAGTCGCGCTCGCCACCGGCCGGCCGAAGCGCGAGGTCTATCAGCGCGCGCTCGCGCTCGCGAAGGGCGACGGCGATGGCCGAGAATAATTTCAGATCGCCGGGCCTGCGGCCGAAGCCGGCCGACAAACCGGAAGCCGATGCCGAACGGCAGATCGCTTTCCGCACCGGCATCTCGGCGGAAAGCCGCGCCGCCGCGCTTCTGGTGGCGAAAGGCTTCCGCATTCTCGCGCGCCGCTGGAAGAGCCCGGTCGGCGAGATCGACATCGTCGCGCGCCGCCGTCATCTCCTGGTGTTCATGGAAGTGAAGGCCCGCCACACGCTCGACGACGCGGCCGAGGCGGTCACCGAACGGCAGCGGCAGCGCATCATCGCCGCGGCGGAAGCCTGGATCGCGACTTATCCCGATCCATCCATTCACGACATGCGTTTCGACGCGATGCTGGTCGCGCCCGGCAAGATGCCAAAGCATATCCAAGGCGCGTTTGAGAGTTAGTCACCGTCGTCCCGGGCGAGTGAGCAAAGCGAACGAGGCCCGGGACCCATACGCCGCAGTTTATCGAGAGGACACGGCGTATGGGGCCCGCCTTCGCGGGGACGACCTTACGCGCTCAACCGATCGAAGAACTGATCGACCTGGCTGCGGATGCGGCCGGCGACGCTGCCGAGATCGTCGGCCACCGTCTTCACGGCGCCAGCGCTGGCATGCGTACATTGTGTCGCCGAACCCACCAGGTTCACTTCATTGGCGGTCTCGTGCGTGCGCTTGGCCGCGATCTCGACGCTGCGTGCGATTTCCTGCGTCGCAGCGCCCTGCTGGGTGACGGCAGCGGCGATGGCGCCGCTGATGTCGCCGATGGCGCGGATGGTCTGCTCGATCGCCGAAATGGCTTCGATCGAGCGCATGGTGGCACGCTGCATGCCGGCGATCTGCGCGCCGATCTCTTCCGTTGCGCGGCTGGTCTGGCCGGCAAGCGCTTTCACCTCGCCGGCGACCACCGCGAAGCCGCGGCCCGCTTCGCCGGCGCGCGCCGCTTCGATGGTGGCGTTGAGCGCCAGCAAATTGGTCTGCTCGGCGATGTCGGTGATGAGCTTGATGACGTCGCCGATACGGCCGGCCGCTTCGTCGAGTTCCTTGACCGCGGCATTGGTCGCTTCGGCTTCGTTCACCGCCTTGGTAGCGATGACGTTCGACTGCGCGACCTGACGATCGATCTCGTTCACCGACGCCGACAATTCGTCGGCCGCGGAGGCGATATCGCGCACATTGGCCGATGCTTCCGATGAGGCCTGCTCGGCGCGCGCCGTCTTGATCGAGGCGTTGTCGGCGGCTTCCGCCAGCTTGCTCGACGCGCCCAGCATCTGATCGGAGATACGGCCAAGATCCGACAAGGTCGCCTCGACCTCGGCGGAGAAACGCGCGATCTCGTGCGCCATCAGTTCCTGCCGACGGGTGCGGGTCGCGGCATCCTCGCTGACCGTGCGGTTGAGCTCCTGGTTGCTGCGCATCGCCTGCTTGAACACGGCGATCGAGCGCGCCAGCGCGCCGATCTCGTCGGTCCGCTGGCTGTAGGGCACGGCGATCGAATCGTTGCCGGCGGCGACCGCCTCGGTGACGCGCGTGATCTCGGCCAGCGGATGCGCCACACCACGGCGGATCATGGCGACGCCGGCGGTCGCCAACGCCACGGCGCAGGCCGCCAATATGCTCAGCCACAGCGCCGTGCGGCCGATGCTTTCATCGAGGGCGCTGTACAAACGTTGCGCGCGCTCGGCGTAATACTGGCCGAGCTTGGCGAGATCCTTGCTGAGCTGGGCGCGCACTTCGACCGGCCGGTTCTTGTCCGTCCAGGCCCGCGTCGCGTGCGGGCCTTCCTCGGTCGCGATGCGCGATATCTCGGACACCGCGTTGCGGAATTCCGCGATGCGTACCGCGAAGCTGCTGTAATCGGCGGCATCGCTGTTGCGCACCGAGAGCTGCCACTCGGACATCACGGCGCCCATGCGATCGTTCACGTCGAGCAGCTCGCGCGCATGCGCGGCCGCCGTCATGGTATCCAGCGCCATGGTGACGCCGCGCATCTCCAGCATCGCCGCGTAAAGCAGGCTGTTGACGCGCTCGACATTCCAACTGCCGGCATTGGCCGACTGGAATTCGTCGGTCAGCACGGCATGGCGATAGGCGTTGGAGACGGCGACGACCGACAACGCCACGGTCGCGGTAGCCAGCAGCGCAAAGATCGCATACAGCTTGGCTGCGATGGAAAGCTTCGGAAATGTCACAACTTGCCCCTGCCCCGCGCGGCCCCTATCTCCCAGGGACCCCATAGTGGCCGTTATTTGTTAAGGCTTTGTTTTCCTTTCCATCGTGCGGTCGTCACAATCGTCAGAGCAAACGGATGAGCCTCAAAGTCGCGGTGCAGATGGATCCGATCCAGCGGATCAATATCAAGGGCGATTCCACCTTCGCCCTGCTCCTGGAAGCGCAGAAGCGCGGGCACAGCCTGAGCTTCTACACGCCGGACCGGCTGGCCATGCTCAACGGCAAGGTGTTCTCGACCGTCGAGCCGCTCACCGTGCGCGATCAGGCCGGCGACCACTACACGCTCGGCGAACCGCGCCGCGTGGCGCTGACCGACTTCGACGTGGTGCTCTTGCGCCAGGACCCGCCCTTCGACCTCAATTACGTGACGACGACCCATCTCCTGGAGCGCATCCATCCCAAGACCCTGGTGGTCAACGACCCGGCGCATGTGCGCAACGCGCCGGAGAAGATCTTCGTCACTGAGTTTCCCGATCTGATGCCACCGACCTTGGTCACGCGCGACCTCGCCGAGATCAAGGCGTTCCGCGCCGAGCACGGCGACATCGTCATGAAGCCGCTCTACGGCCATGGCGGCGGCGCGGTGTTCCGCATCACCCGCGAAGACCTCAACTTCGGCTCGCTGTTCGACATGTTCACGGTCACCTTCCGCGAGGCCTGGGTGATCCAGAAGTATCTCCCGGCGGTGAAGGACGGCGACAAGCGCATCATCCTGATCGACGGCGAATATGCCGGCGCGGTCAATCGCATTCCGGCGGCCGACGATCTGCGCTCCAACATGGTGCGCGGCGGCTCGCCGGCGAAGACCGAATTGACCGCGCGTGAACGCGAGATCTGCGACCGGCTCGGACCGGCGCTGCGCGAGCGCGGCCTGCTGCTCGTCGGCATCGACGTGATCGGCGACTATATCACCGAGATCAACGTCACCTCGCCGACCGGCATCCGCGCCATCAAGAATCTCGGCGGGCCGGACATCGCCGTGCTGGTGTGGGACACGATCGAGGCGAAGCGGAAGGGCTGAGCTGATCTGTTCTCCGCTCATTCCCGCGTGAGCGGGAATGAATGGCGGTTGGATCAACCCAATCGCAAACCGCTCCAGCCCTACTTCGCGCCGGCTTTCTTGAGCTTCGCGATCGCCTCGCGGATCGCCGCGAATGGCCCGTATTTGTGGACCTGCTCGCTGTACTTGTCGGCGTAAGGCCCGAACGGCGCATCGACCGGCTTTAATAAGAGATCGGGAAAATCCTTCTCGGCGCCGGCTTTATGCGGCCGCGGCTGCGACACCACATAGGCCGCCACGTCCCAGGCATCCTCCACCGACAGCCGCGGATTCAGATAGTCGGTCCCGTGCGGCATATTGAAGTGCACGAAGTTGGCGACGTTGATGAGCCGCGCCATGCCGGCGCCGTCGTTGAAGCTGTCCGGCCCCCAAAGTGGCGGCATCATATAGCCGAGGTCGGTATTGGGCGCGCTGTTGCGGATGCCGGAGCCGTCGGTGTTGTGACAGGCCGCGCAGACGCGGGCGTAGATAACACTGCCGCGCGCGGGATTTGCGGCGCGCGACATCTCCGGCATCTTGCCGGTGCCCATGCCGGGCAATTGCTTGCCGGCCGGCACGCCGCTGCTGAGGAATGTGATGTAGGCGACGATGGCCTTCATTTCCGGCGCGTCGTCCGGCATCGCGCGGCCGTTCATGCTGCGCGTCATGCAGGCATTGACGCGATCCTCAAGGCTGATGTCGCGGCCCGAGCGCGCGCTGTATTGCGGGAAGTCGCCGAGCAGGCCGAACAACGGAATGCCGAATTTCTTGGTGCCGGCCATCAGATGGCAATTGCCGCAAGCGAGATTGTTGCCGGCGTAGCGCTTCGCCGGGTCCGGCACATTGGGGCCGATATGCGCATAAGTGGCGGTGATGAGATCGCGGCCTTCGCGCACCAGGAGGCCGTGCGCATCGCGCGGCAGCGCGCCGATCTCGGGCACGGTCCACACCGGCGCGGTCTGAGCGCGAAGCGTCGTCGCGAACGCCATCGCGATGGTGGCAGCAAGTGCGGCGGTGAAGACCGCGCGGAAAGGATAAATCGTCACGACTGATACCCGGGCGTCGCCGATTCGCTTCGGCGAATGATGAGATGCCGAGATTATGCGTGACGAAAGTATACGCTTAGTTCGCGGCCGCCGCTTCCTGCTCGAAGCCCGAGATCGAAAACACGACCCGCTGACGGCCGAGCTGCACATGCTGCAGCTCCCAGATCAGCTCTTCGACATCCTGGTTCGCAGCTTCGACTTCAAGGCGGGCCTGCCGAACCCATTGCAGGTCATTCGCCATCGCTTCACGGTCAATCATGGTGTCCGTCCGCTTCTGCTGAATTCCTAGCAACGGATGATAACGGAAATATTTTGTTCTGCAAATGTTCTTGTCGCCCTCCACAACTTGCGCTACTACTCTGGCGGGAAGTTCAGGGGCGGCACAATGGTGCAGAGGGTCACGACCGTCGCGTTCGAGGGCATCGAGGCCCGGGCCGTCGACGTCCAGGTGCAGGTCGCGCCGGGCCTGCCCGCCTTCAACATCGTCGGCCTGCCGGACAAAGCCGTGTCCGAAGCCAAAGAGCGCGTGCGCGCGGCTTTGGTGGCCTCGGGGCTGGCGCTGCCGGCCCGCCGCATCACCATCAATCTGGCGCCGGCCGACCTGCCCAAGGAAGGCAGCCATTACGATCTGCCGATCGCGCTCGGCCTGATGGCCGCCATCGGCGCGGTGCCGCACGACGCCATCACCGGCTACACGGTGCTCGGCGAGCTCGGCCTCGACGGCTCGATCGCCGCGGTGGCGGGCGTGCTGCCGGCGGCGATCGGCGCCAATGCGCGCGGCCAGGGCCTCATCTGCCCGGCCGCCTGCGGCGCCGAAGCCGCCTGGGCGAGCCCAGAGATCGAGATCGTCGGCGCGCAGTCGCTCATCCAAGTCGCCAATCATTTCAAAGGCACGCAGGTGCTCACGCGCCCGCAACCAAAAATCCGCGAGCTTGACGGTCTGCCGCTCGATCTCGCCGACATCAAAGGCCAGGAGAGCGCCAAGCGCGCGCTCGAAGTGGCCGCCGCCGGCGGCCATAACCTCTTGATGGTCGGCCCGCCCGGCTCCGGCAAATCGATGCTGGCGGCACGGCTGCCGACCATCCTGCCGCCTTTGTCGCCAACCGAATTGCTCGAAGTGTCGATGATCGCCTCGGTCGCCGGTGAGATCGAAGGCGGCGCGCTCACCAACAAAAGGCCATTCCGTGCGCCGCATCATTCCGCGTCGATGCCGGCTCTGGTCGGCGGCGGCCTGCGCGCGCGGCCGGGTGAGATCTCGCTCGCCCATAACGGCGTGCTGTTTCTCGACGAACTGCCGGAGTTCTCCGGCCATGTGCTGGATTCGCTGCGCCAGCCTTTGGAGACCGGCGAGGTCGCCATCGCGCGCGCCAATCACCGCATCACTTATCCGGCGCGCTTCATGCTCGTCGCGGCGATGAATCCCTGCCGCTGCGGCCGCGCCAACGATCCGGGCTTTGCCTGCCGTCGCGGACCGAACATCCGTTGCGCGGCGGAATATCAGAACAAGCTGTCGGGCCCGCTGCTCGATCGTATCGATCTGCACATCGAGGTGCCGGCGGTCACCGCCGCCGATCTCATTCTGCCGCCGCCGTCGGAAGGCAGCCGCGAGGTCGCCGCCCGCGTCGCGCGCGCCCGCGACCTGCAGATCGAACGCTACGCCGCCATGGGTCTCGACACCGTACGTACCAATGCGCAGGCCTCGGGTCCGGTGCTGGAGGAAGTCTCGCGTGCCGACAAAGCCGGGCTCGCGCTCTTACGCGATGCCGCCGACCAGATGCATCTCTCTGCGCGCGGTTATCACCGCGTGTTGCGCGTCGCGCGCACGCTCGCCGATCTCGATGGCGCGGCGCAAGTCGGCCGTGTGCATCTCGCCGAAGCTTTGTCCTACCGCGCGCTCACCGACGAGATGCGGCGCGCGGCGTGAACGCGCGCGCTTACGCGGCGCGGGACAAATGCGTGTCGTGGGATTGCGTCATAGCCTCGGCGTCGGACTCATGCGACGGCGCTCCACCAGCCGGCACGTCGACGTGGGACATGTCGACGTGGAAAAAGTCGACGCGTTCGTCCATCGACTTGGCCTGATCCTCGAGCGTCTTGGCGGTCGCGGCATTTTCCTCGACCAGCGCCGAGTTCTGCTGCGTCACCTCGTCCATCTGCGCCAACGCCTTGTTGACCTGCTCCAGCCCGGTCGATTGCTGGGCACAGGCGACGGCGATTTCCGACACGGCGTCCGCCACCGACTTGATCGAGACCATGATCTCGTTGAGTGCGCCGCCGGCCTGATTGACCAGTTCGACGCCGTCCTTCACCTGCCCGCTGCTGCGGGTGATGAGATGCGTGATGTCGTGTGCCGCCTGCGACGAGCGCTGCGCCAAGCTGCGCACCTCCGCCGCCACCACCGCGAAGCCACGACCGGATTCGCCGGCCCGCGCCGCTTCCACCGCCGCGT